>JBEHYH010000215.1:0-10343 GCA_048498275.1 Myxococcota bacterium
GTCGACCTCTTCGCGTTTGCGGGGCGCGGGCACGTCGCCCTGATTGCCGAGGTGGTTGATCAACATCATCGCGCGCAGCAGGTGCTCGTGCGCCGTGAGCAGATCGCGGCCGCTGCGCGTGCCGTCCCTGGTGAAGAGAAAGCCGGTGCTGAACATGCGCGTGATGGCGCGCTTGTTGGCCTTGATGACGCGATCGAGCCGCGCGCGGTAGGTGTCGAGCCTCCGGTGGAGCCGCAGGTCGTGGAGGTTCACGACTTCGGCCAACTTCTCTTCTTTCGCCGGGCGCTTCGACATGATGTTGACGCCCTTACCATGGCCGCATCGCTTGAGATCAGCGCGCTCGTCGATGGCGTGAAAACGCTGACGTTTTCCAACCCCGGCAAGCGGAATGCACTCGATACAGGGGTGTTGGATGCGCTTCAGGCCGCGCTGCGTGATGACGCGGGCGTGCGGTGCTGGCTGATCAGGTCGGCCGACCCGACGGTGTTCTCATCGGGCTACGACTTGAGCGCGTTGAACGGTTTCCCGGAGGGCACTCCGCTGCCTGATGAACAGCTCGGTGAGGTGTTCGACGCGTTGATGTCGCATGCGGCTCCGTCGGTCGCGCTGATCACCGGGCCCGCGTACGGCGCGGGTTTCGAGCTCGCGCTCGCGTGTGACTTCCGCGTCGGCGGGCCCCACGCGCGGTTCAACATGCCGCCGGCGAAGCTGGGCATCGTCTACGCCGCGCATGGGCTGCAGCGCATGGTGGCGCGCGTCGGGTTGCAGCAGGCGCGGCGAATTTTCCTGACGGCGCGAACCGTCGACGCCGCTGAAGCGAAGAACATCGGGTTGCTCGATGTGCTCTCCGATGACGCGGAGTCAGAAGCGTTGAGGTTGGCGGGTGAGCTCGCGGCGAATGCGCCGCTCGCCGTTCAGGGCATGAAGCGCGGGCTCGCGCTGCTGGAGACGAACGCTGAATACGAAGCGCTGCGGCGCGCGAGCTTCAACAGCGACGACGCGCGCGAAGGCAAGGCGGCGTTGCTTGAGAAGCGGAAGCCGAAGTTCTCCGGGCGTTGAAGCCGTTCACTGCGTCGGCTCCGTGGTGGGCAACGCGTTCGCGATGAAGCAGAGGCAGCCCGGTGTCGTGACGTCGCAGAGCGCGTTCGTCGCCTGACACTGGAGGTAGTAGCTGATCTGCAGGCGCGTGTTGGAGTCGATCTCCAGGTTGAAGCGTTGGACGAAGCGTGCCGAAGGGTTGGCCGTCGACCACGCGTTGAGGACCACGGAGCCCTCCCCGGCGGGCATCGAGTCTTCGTTGATGGTGAGGATCGGCGTGAGGTACCCGGTGATGCCGACGTCGGCGTAGGGAGAGACCTCCGTGCCGTCGTCGCGGATGTACGTGACGACCCACTTGTAGCGCATCGACGACTGGTCGCAGGTATTCGGGTCGATCAGCGCCGTCGCGTCGAGGGTGTTGGCGACGTCGCCCATCACCGGGTTGGGCGTGGGGGGGCTGACGATGGGAGCGCCGTTGAAGGTGATGAAGCGCGTGCTCGTGAAGCCGCGGTACGGCACCGGGTCGAGCGTCGGGGGCCCGGCGACGATGGTGCTCGGGCCGCAGGTCGGGAGCGCCATGCACGGCGTGGCGGGGTTCGAATCGTCATCGACTCCGGCGGGTGCGCAGGTCACCACGCCCGCGTCTCCGCCCGCGCAGTAGGTGCCCACGGCACACGCGTCGCACCGTCGATCTCCGGTCGCGCTCCCGGCGTCGGCCTCGTACTGCCCGGGGAGACATGAGGACCAGTCGTCGCAGCTCGCGGCGTTCATGCTGACCGAGAAAGACCCGCTCGCGCAGTTGGCGCACCAACGCGCTTCGACGGCGTTGCCCGCATCGGCGACGAAGGTGCCGTCGGCGCAGTCGGGCTGCGCGACGCATGGGCTCGCGGGGTTGGCGTCGTGGTCCCACGTGCCGGGCGCGCACGGCTCCGCACCCAGCTCAGCGCCCGGGCAGAACGTTCCCGGAGCGCAGTCGGCGCACGCCGGCTCGGTCGTCGGCGTGCCCGCGTCGGTCTGCATGGTCCCTGCGGGGCACTGGTCGAACGGCACGCACTGCGCGGAGTCGGGCATCGTCGACAGCGTGCCCGCGTCGCATGCGGCGCAGGTTTGATCGCTCGTCACGCTGCCGGAGCCCGACACGAATTCGCCGGGGAGGCACGTGGTCCACCCGGTGCATGAAGCGAGGTTCGCTGCTTCGGTGAACGTGCCGCTCGCGCAGTCTCGACAGGTGCGCGCGTGCGTCGCGTCTCCCGGTGCGTCGATGGCCTGGCCCGGTGAACAATCGGCCTGCGCGACGCACGGGCTCGCGGGGTTGGCGTCATGGTCCCACGTGTCGAAGGCGCAGGCCTGCGTGAGGGCTTCGCCGCCGGCGCAGAACGTGCCGGGCGCGCACGCCTGACACACGGGCTGGCTCGACGAGGAGCCGGACGCGGTCTGCACGAAGCCCGCGGCGCACGCGTCGAACGCCACGCATTGCGCCGAGTTCGGCATCACCGACACGGTGCCGCTCGCGCAGGCGGTGCATTGCTGGTTCGCGATGTCGCTGCCGGCGGTCGACACGAAGGTGCCCGGCGCGCAGTCGGCCCAGGTGGTGCACGACGCGCTGTCGTCGCCCGATGAGAACGAACCACTCGCGCAGCCCGTGCAGCGTTGATCGCTCGTCGCGCTGCCAGCCGTCGAGATGAACGTGCCGGGCGCGCAACGGGTCCACGTGACGCACGAGGCGCTGTTGTCGGCAGTGGAGAACGTGCCGTCAGCGCACGAGGCGCACACGCGATCGCTCGTCGAAGTGCCTGCGGCGGTGACGAAGCTCCCGGAGCCGCAGGTGCTCCACGCGCTGCAGTCGTCACCGCCCGCGCCGAACGTGCCCGCGGAGCACGGTGCGGGTGTGCCTGATCCGCTGCAGGAACACAGCACTGAAAGAACCAACGCTGAGACGAAACTGCGCATGAGAACTCCCCGGAGCAATCGGCATGTCATCGCGACCTCTCGCCGCGTTCGGCGCGCGTGAATTGTATTTCAGCGCTCGTGCGACCGACGCCGTTACCGTGCCACGAGTGATTTACGAATCAGCGCAATGGGGCGAGAGGGTGCGTGTGCACGACCTCTCACGCATCGTGAAGCCGCCTCCCTCACGGTGCGGCATCGTCTAGAACCTCCGCATGCGCGAATTCGACCTGGTGGTCATCGGTGGAGGCGCCGCGGGTGAAAAGGGCGCCGTTCAAGCGGCCTACTTCGGCAAGAAGGTCGCGCTCATCGAGAAGGAGCCGCAGCTCGGCGGCGCGATGGTGAACACCGGCACGCTCCCGTCGAAGACGTTGCGTGAGACCGCGCTGCATCTCTCGGGCTTCCGCCAGCGCGGGCTCCACGGCGTCGATGTCGGGCTCGGCCGCGACGCGAGCGTCGGAGAGTTCCTCCATCACCTCGACGGCGTGATGCGCGCCGAGCGCGTGCGAATGGCGCAGAACCTCGAACGTCACGGAGTCACCGTCTTCACCGGCGACGCGCACTTCATCGACGCGAACACGGTGCAAGCCGGCAGCGAGCAGCTCCGCGGTTCGCACATTCTCATCGCCACCGGGAGCCGCCCGCATCGCCCGCCGGGTTTTCCGTTCGAACACCCACGCGTTTACGACTCCGATGAGATCGTTCGCGTCGAAGAGCTGCCCAAGACGCTCGCGGTCGTCGGCGGTGGCGTCATCGGTTGCGAGTACGCGTGTCTCTTCGCCGCGCTCGGCACGAAGGTCACCATCATCGAATCGCGCGGGGAGATTCTCGGCTTCCTCGACGCGGAGCTCCGCGGCTGGCTGCAGCAGCGCATGGAGGCGCTCGGTATTCGCCTCGTGCTCAATGCGACCGTCGGCACCTGTGAGACGCCGGAGCGCGTGTGTCTCACGCTTTCCACCGGCGAGAAGCTGATGGTCGACGCGACGCTCATCTGCGCGGGCCGCTCCGCGAACACCGGCACGCTCAAGCTCGAGAACGCAGGCATCACGCCCGGTAAACGCGGGCAACTCGACGTCGATGCGCGCTTCCGCACGAAGGTTCCGCACATCGCGGCGGTCGGTGACGTCATCGGCTTCCCCGCGCTCGCGTCGACCTCGATGGAGCAGGCCCGCGTCGCCGTCGTCGACTTCTTCGACCTCAAATACAAGACGCGCGTCGCGCCGCTGTTCCCGTACGGGATCTTCACCATCCCCGAGGTGTCGATGTGCGGCGAAACCGAAGAGTCGTTGCGCGCGGCGAAGGTCGACTACGTGAAGGGCGTCGCAGACCTCGCGCAGAACGCGCGCGGCGCGATGATCGGCGAGACCGGCAAGCTGAAACTCCTCTTCGCGAGGGAAGATATGAAGCTGCTGGGTGTTCATCTCATCGGTGAGGGCGCGACCGAGCTGATTCACATCGGCCTCACCGCGATGCTCGGCGGCGCGACGGCCAGCCTGTTCATCGAGGCGTGCTTCAACTACCCGACGCTCTCGGACGCGTACAAATACGCCACCTACGCAGCACTCCAGGAAAGGAGAACGCCATGAGCTGGAATCAGGATCTCCTCAAACGCACGCTCGACTTCGCCGCTCACGCGCACGGGGAGCAGAAGACCAAGGGTGCTCAAGCGCCGTACGTCGTGCACCTGATGAAGGTCGCGAGCGAAGTGCTCTGCGTGGCCGATGGTTCGTTCGACACCGACTTCGCGATGCAGTGCGCGCTGCTGCACGACTCCATCGAAGACACGAAGGTGACCTACGCGCAGCTCTCGGTCGAGTTCGACGCGCGCGTCGCCGACGGCGTGCAGGCGCTGACCAAGGACGACCGCGTGCAGAAGAGCGACCGCATGACCGACGCGCTCCGGCGAATTCGTGAGCAGCCGCGCGAGGTGTGGATGGTGAAGCTCGCCGATCGCATCACCAACCTCGAGCCGCCTCCTCCGGAGTGGTCGGCGGAGAAGATCGCCGAGTACAGAGAGGAAGCGAAGATCATCTACGACGCGCTCCACGAAGCGCACGCGGGCCTCGCGGCGCGCCTTCAGGAAAAGCTGCAGCGCTACGGCCGCTGATCATTTTGGCGCGTCGCTCACGCGGACGATCGGCGCGACGTGCGGCTCATCAGGCACCGCCCGAATCCGCGAATGGAAGCGGCCCATGCCGATGTAGCGGTAGATGTCGCGGTCGAGATGCGCCTCGAGCGGAGCGAACGTTTCGGCCCACGCGTTCGTCGCGTCGCCCTTCGCGAGCAGCTCGAGATACCTCGCGAAGAGCGCCGGTTGTTCGCTCGACGCCCACCGCACCAGCGCCCAGCTCAACCCGGCGAGCGCCAGATGCGGGTCGTCGTCACCGAACCACGTGTGGAGCTGCCTCACGCTCACCGAGCGGCTGTGCACGTACGCCGCGTACATTTCCGTGTGCGGTGCGCCGACGAGAATCGAGTCGCGTGACTTCCACCGGGTCGCCGCGATGTCGGCCGCGAGCCCCACCAGCAGCCAGTGCGGCCGGTAGGGCAGGGCGTGCGTGACACGAACCTGCACGAACGCGTCGAGCACCGTCGATTCCCGCAGCGGGACACAGAGGTACAGCGTTTCACCCAACAGCTCCGAATCGGCGCGCGCGTGCCGGGCTTCGAATTCGAAGCGGCTGGCGTAGAGCACGATCTGCAACGGGCGTGGTTCGGTCGGCGAAGCCAGCAACGTGCGCGCGACGGTCTCGGCCTGCGCGATGGCCTGCGCGGCGTCTTGCAGTTGCTCGGGGTCGACGTCGCTGAGCAGGGTGAACCCGGGCGCCGAGACCTCACGCCATTTCCCCGGAGGGATTTCGCCGAACAACAACGTGTCGCGGCGCGTGTCGTCGAGCGCGAGGCCGGCGGTGACGCAGCCGCTGAAGACCACGCACGTGAGCAACGCCGCGAATCGCATTCGTTCGAACTGTATTTCATCAACCGCTTCGGAGATCGTTCGCACAGCCATTCACGTCATCGACGGCGTGATCGAGCTCTGAGCTTGCCGCTCTGGAGTTGCTCCAACAATGCGCGCACGGCGGGCCTCATTCGCACGCCCTCGCGCGTGAGCGCTCGCAGCACGAACGGTTCGCGTGACGGCAGCCCTTCGAGAGACCACAGCCGCCCGTCTTCGAGCTGCGCGCGCACCGTCACCTCGGGGAAATAGCCGAGACCTGCGCCCTCTTCGGCGAGCCGAATCGCCATCTGCAGAAGCTCGATGGTGATGCCGGCTTTTCGCGGCCAGCGCTGGTCGGGGAACTGGTCGAGCGAGGGCAGATGCTCGAGGCCGAGGAAGCGCGGCACGATGCAGGTGTGTTCCGCGACGTCGCGCGCGGTCACGCGTGACTTCGCGTGCAGCGGGTGCTTTCGGCCGCACACCAGAACGCCGCGGCTGCGCCCCAGTTCATGCGACGCGATGCCGACCACCGAGCGGCCACCGACGGTGAGCCCGACCTCGATTCGACCCTCACGCAGCGCCGCGTACATCAGCTCGGGGATCATCTCGTGCGTCGCGACGTTCAAGTTCGGGTGCGCGCGCAACAACCCGGCGAGCGCGAGCGGCAACAACTCGATGGACAGCACTTCATTCGCGGCGATACGCAGCTCACCGCCGAGCCGCTCTTCACGGCCTTCCTGTTCGGCCTTGAACGACTCGAGCTCCGCGAAGATGCGCTCGGCGCGCGCGAGCAGTTCGCGGCCAGCAGGCGTCATCGTCACCGAGCGGGTCGTGCGCTCGAACAGACGCACTGAGAGCTCTTCTTCGAGCTTCTGCACCGCCTTGCTGACCGCGGGGGTGGTGACGAACGACTGTTGCGCTCCGCGCGAGAAGCTGCCCGCGAAGGCGACGTTGGCGAAGTAGCGGAGGTCGGTCAGCTCCATCGAATTGTGTCTATCAGCGACATAATCATGTGAGAATATATCAATAGACGGAAACGGTGCGGCAACCGCAACGTGCGCGGCATGAAACGATTCTGGCTCTTGCCGCTGCTCTTCGCGGGTTGTGGTCTCGACACATCGCTGCCGGCGCCGGTCGATTCTGGAGCGGTCGACGCCGGGTCGTGGGATGCCGGGCCGGCAGATGCCGGAGTGCTGCGCGTGTTGTTCGTGGGCAACAGCTACACCGAGGTGAATGCCCTCCCGTCAGTGGTCGCGTCGCTCGGGCAGCGGCTCGAGTTCGAGTCGATGACCACGGGAGGCGCGCGGTTGATCGACCAGTGGCCGGCACGTCAGCGGCTCTCCGACGGCGGGTTCAACGTCGTGGTGTTGCAGGGGCAGAGCCTGGAGCCGATTCTCTCGGCCGACGATTTCTATCTCGGCGCTTCGACGCTGAGTGAGGCCGCGCGCGACGCCGACACACGCGTCATCTGGTTCGAGACGTGGCCGCGCCGCGCCGGAGACCCGCTCTACACCGACGAAACGTTCGGCTCTCGAGAGCCCGACGAGATGCGGCGGCAGCTCTCCGATCGCTACCACTACGCGCAGCAATTCTTCGGCGGCGAAGTCGCGGAGGTCGGGAACGTCTGGGGTCTCTTCGGGCCGGAGCTCTACGCAGACGATGGGAGTCACCCCAGCGCTGAAGGTACCCTGGTCTCGGCGTGCGTCATCTACACGGTGCTCACCGGCAACGCCGGCTCCGTGGGTGACGCGGGTGTTCTCGGCTTGGCCGCGGCGCATGCGCAGCAACTGTGCGACCGCGCGTCGTCGACGCGGTGCTTCTACAGCACCGCCAACACGCTCTGTGATTTCCACTGCGTCGACTTCAACAGCGACCCGGGTCACTGCGGAGCGTGTGCAACGCATTGCGCTCCGGGCGAGATTTGCCAGGACGGCGCGTGTCAGTGACCACGCTCACTGCAGCTTCACGCCCACTCAATGAAGAACCAGCTCAAGCGGTAGAGCGCGGCGGTGGTGCGGTCGCGTTCGCCGAAGCCATGCAACCGGGAGAGCAACTGCGGTTCATCATCAGCTTCAGGAATCTGCTGGGGACGTTGATGCCCGGCATCCGCGAGTACGTCGGCGTCAACAGCGGGCAGCACATCGTGCACACCGGCGCTGCGCGTGCTTCGTATCTGCAACTCCCGATTCAAACTCGATAGCCGCTCGTCACTTCTTCTCTTTCTCCCGGTATTCCTCGTACGACTGGAGGAAGTCCTTGTTGCCCGGCACCACGAGATGGCCGTGCGCGTAGAACAGGCCGCCGCCGTGAATGAAGCCGGTGAAGATCTTCTCGTTGTTGATGTGATTGTTGAGCGCGTTCTTGATGAGGCCGCTGAGGCGGTCGGGTTGTTTGAGCGCCTTCTGGTACGCGACTTCGAGCTCCGCTTTCACCGCTGCGTCGCCGAGCTTGTAGAGGTTCGAGATGGCCCACGTCGTGTGCCAGATGTTGAAGTCGCTCTTCATGCTGTCGATGTGAATCAGGTACAGCCGGGCGATCTCCTTCGCCTGTTCCGGCGTGACGATCTGATCGCGCAGCACCCAGATGCTCAGCCCCTGTTCGACGTTGGTCTTCTCGATCTGATCAGCCGCGACGCGAATCGATTGATCCATGTCGACGCCCTTCACCAGCGCGGGTTCGCGCACATAGTACTCGAAGGGGAAGCAGCCGCTCAGCAGCACCAACGAAACGGAGATGAAGAGTGTCCTGACCACGCACGCGAGCGTAGCCGATCGTCGTTTGCTCGCCGAGCCATCGCGTTCTTCGTGGTATCCGCTCGGCGAGATGATCACGCGCGTCACCCTGAAGACCCCGACCGGAGCCTTCGTGACGCTCCGCCCGGGTGAATTGATCGGTCGTGTTCCAGGCTGCGCGTTGATCATCGACGACAGCCGTATCTCTGAAGCGCACGCGATCGTCAGTCTTCGCGGTGGTCAGCTCTGGCTGCTCGCGTTGCGCGGCAGGTTCTCGGTCGCGAACGCGATCGTCGAGCGCGTGGCGCTCGAGCCGGGCCAGCGCGTCGTGCTCGCGCAGGGTCTCGAGCTCGAGGTGATTGAAGTCGTGCTCCCCGACGAGGTGCTGGCGCTCGAGCTGCCGTTGAGGGAGCCCGCGCTGCTGCAGAGCACCACGTCGATCATGCTCGTGCCTGAGTTGATGATGCGCGGTGGCTGGCACGCCGACGCCGCCGCGTGGCTCTGGCCGGTGAACGAGGCCTGGCGCGCGCGTGTCGGAGCCGGCGACGTGTTCACCGTCGAACCCGGCGTCGCGATTCAGGTCGGGCCGCACGCGCTCATGCCGCGGCTGGTCGCGCTCGATGACGCGGGCGTCGCGCACACCGTCGCGCGCGCCGACGACTTCGTGCCGCTGCGAATCCACGCGCGTTTTCATTCGGTGCACATCACGCGCGGCGAGCGTGAGCCGCTCGTGCTCACCGGCACCGCGGCGCGCGTGGTGAGCGAGCTCGTCGCGCTCGAAGGCCCGGTGGAATGGCAGATCCCCGCGCGGGAGGTGTGGGGCGGCGATGAAGACGAGGTGCTGCTGCGCAACCGGTGGGACGCGACGCTCTCTCGTCTGCGCAAGCGGCTGCGGGGCGCCGGCGTGCGCGACGATCTCATTCGCGTCAGCGGGCAGGGTATCGTCGAGCTCGTGCTCGGCCGGGAGGATGTGCTCGTCGATGACACGTGAGCCCTTTGCGTCGGGCGCCGCCGGGGGCTCGGTCGCGTTCGGAGACGATGCGGGGCCGCAACAGCCGGGCGAGCCGGCGGTCGACGTCGAGGCGCGCTACCAGATGGGGCCGGTGCTCGGGCGCGGCGGCATGGGCCGCGTCGCCTCCGCGTATGACCGCGTGCTCGGGCGTGACGTCGCGTTCAAGGAGATCCTCGAGCCGACGCCCGAGCTCGAAGCGAGGTTCCGCCGTGAAGCGCGGTTGACCGCGGAGCTCGACCACCCGGGCATCGTGCCGGTCTACGACACGGGCCGAACGAGCGACGGCCGGCTCTTCTACACGATGCGGCTGGTGCGCGGCTCGACGCTCGCGTCGGCCCACAACCGGCGCGAGCCGCTCGTGCGACGGGTGACGCTCCTGCGCGATGCCGCGCGCGCGGTGGCCTACGCGCACGCCCGCGGCGTCGTGCACCGCGACCTCAAGCCCGACAACGTGATGGTCGGCGAGCGCGGAGACGTTCAGGTCGCAGACTGGGGGCTCGCGCTGCGCGTGGCGGAGCTCTCGGGCGGGCCCCGCGGCGTCGTCGGCACCGCCGGCTACCTGGCGCCGGAGCTCGCCACCGGGTCGACGTGGTCGCCGCGCACCGACGTGTGGTCGCTCGGGCGAATGCTCGAGGAGCTCCTCGGTGACGCGAACGCGCCGGAGCTGCGCGCCATC
>JBEHYH010000216.1:0-10325 GCA_048498275.1 Myxococcota bacterium
CGTATCGGCGCGAGGCTCGGGTGCGTCAACCGACCGTTCCCGACGAAGAGATGAGTCGTGCGTGATTGTCGAGCGCGTCGAGCAACCCGGTCATGACTCGAGAGCTACTCATTCGCGCCTCGCCGCGCTGGCGATTCGTTACCCCATCATTCAGGCGCCGATGGCGGGAGGGCCCGATTCTCCGGCGCTCGCGGCGGCGGTGAGCAACTCGGGCGGGCTCGGTTCGCTCGGTTGCGCGTACATGACGCCGGCGCAGATCGAGCAGACGATCGCGAAGACGCGTGCGCTGACGACGCAGCCGTTCGCGGTGAATCTGTTCGTTCGTGAAGATCCTCCGCAGAGCGCTGAAGACCTCACGCGCGCGTCGCAGGTGCTCGCTCCGTTCTGGCGTGAGCTTCAGTTGGCCGCGCCCGCGACGTTGAAGCCCTTGCCATCGACGCAGGAACAGCTCGACACGGTGCTCCGGCTGAAGCCGCGCGTGTTGAGCTTCACGTTCGGGCTGCTGACGCCGGAGCCGCTCGCTGCGCTTCGCGCGGCAGGCGTTCTGGTGATCGGTTCGGCGACGTCGCTCGAAGAAGGTGAAGCGCTGCAGGCGCTGGGCGTCGATGCGATCTGCGCGCAGGGCAGCGAGGCCGGCGGTCATCGCGGTACGTTCATCGGTGAAGCCGAAGACTCGTTGTTCGGAACACTCACGCTGACGCGGCAGCTCGTCACGAAGTTGAAGCCGCCGATCATCGCGGCCGGCGGCATCATGGATGGCGCCGGCATTCGCGCGGCGCTCGAGCTCGGCGCGTCTGCGGTGCAGCTCGGCACGGCGTTCATGTTGTGCCCCGAAGCGGGGACGCACGCGGCCCATCGCGCGGCGCTCAGGGCTCCGCATCGCACGACGGTGACGCGCGCGTTCAGCGGCCGTGCGGCGCGTGGCATCAAGAACCGGTTCAGTGAAGCGTTTCGTGAGGTCGCGCCAGCGGCGTTTCCGCATCAACAGGCGCTCACGGCGGAACTTCGCGCCGCCGCCGTCGCGCATGGGCGCATCGAGCTCATGCAGCTCTGGAGCGGGCAGAACGCGGCGATGATCCGCGAGATGCCCGCGGCGCAACTCGTCGAGACGCTCGTGCGCGAAGCCGGCCTTCAGAAGAATGCGTAGCCGACCTGCACCGAGATGTACGGCGCGTGCACGTACGTCTTGAAGGTGGTGTTCAGGTAGTCCTCACCGGCCTGCAGCAGCGGCTCGAACTTCTGCTGCGCGCGTGACGACGCTGACGGCGCGCTCAAATCTGTCGAACTCGCGACGGTGAACTGCGCGCCGCCCGCGACGCGAATCAGCAGCCCGAACGGGAGCTTCCATTGGTAACCGATTTCACCGCCCAGCATGTGCAGCATCGCGGCGGCCTTCACGTCGACGCGGCTCTCACCGTTCGGCGGCTGTTTCCCGGTCGCGGCGGTGATCGCCTCTGAACCGGTGAGACTCCCACCGAGCGCGACCAGCGTGTACCCGAGCTGAAAATAGAAGCCCCAGTTCTCGAGCAATCGCCACCCCAACTGCGTGCGCCACACGAGCGAGTTCTTGATCGCCGCGGCGATGAGGTTCGCGTCTGCCTGGCTGTAGACCTGAAAGCCCACGAGCACCGCGTTGATGGCGTCGACGTACGCGCCGGGCATCGCGCCGAGTGACGTGGAGAGCTGGAGGCGCAGCGGCCCTTCGACGGTGACGCGCCCCGCGATGTCGATGGGGAACTGCGTGCCCGCCGTGAAGTCGAGATGCCACGGCTTCAAGTCGGCTGCGAAAGCGGAAAATGACAACAACAACACCCCGAGTGCGATGCGCATGCAGAGGGTTGAACCCGGCTCACGCGGCGAGGTTTCAAAGGTAAGAAATCTCCAAGCCACCGCGGGTCGCGCTGCGCATGTTCACGACATGAACCCTGTTGCGACGACTGGATTGCTGGTGGCTGCGATTCGCGCGGAAGAAACGAAGCGCGCTGATCGCCTGTTCGAAGACCCGTTTGCCGAGCGCCTCGCGGGTGACGCAGGCCGCGCGGCGCTCGCGAAGTACCGTGCGAGTGGCGGCAACCTGCCGATCATCGAAGTGCGCACGCGCTACTACGACGAGCGGTTGATGCACGCGACGAAGCAGGTCGTGATCCTCGCCGCGGGGATGGACGCGCGCGCCTACCGATTGAAATGGGCGCCGGGCACGAAGGTGTACGAGCTCGATCAGCCCGACGTGCTCGACGCGAAGGCGAGGGTGCTGAGCGGCGCGACTCCGGCGTGCGAGCGCCTCGCGGTGCCGACGAACTTCAATGCAGATTGGGCCGCGCCCATCGATCGCACCCAGCCCACGACGTGGTTGATCGAAGGCCTGCTTCAGTACCTGCCACGTGAAGCGGTGCTCGCGCTCTTCGCGAAGGTCGACGCGCTGTCTGCGCCCGGTTCGGGGTTGCTGTTTGACGTCGTCGGGCAGAAGTTGCTCGACTCCCCGTTCATGGCGCCGGCTTTGACGATGATGAGCGACCTCGGCGCGCCGTGGGTCTTCGGTACGAACGAACCGGCCGCGCTGATTCCGAACTGGAACGCGGAGCTCACCGACCCCGGAGACTTCGGCCGGCCGCTCGGGCGTTGGCCGCTGCCGCCATTCCCCGGGTTGGGGTACCTCGTCGAGGCGCACAAGAGATGATGGCCGGCTGGAGCCACGCGCCGAGGGCGCCGCTGGCCGACTTCGTGGAGTCGTTCTGGCTCTACGAGGGAGCTGCGCCGAGGCACGCGCGGGAGCGATTGCTGCCGACCGGCGGCTCCGAGTTGGTGATCGATTTGAAGCACGGGCGCGCTTCGCTGTTCGGCGCGCGTTCGGAGAGCTGCGTGCTCGATGGCGCGCGCATGGAGCAGGTGCTCGGCGTGCACTTCAAGACCGGTGGCGCATTCCCATTCTTCGGGGTGCCCGCGGGTGAACTGCACAATGAAGACGTTCCCCTCGAAGCGCTGTGGAGCAGGAGAGCGAACGCGTTTTGTGAAGCGCTGGCCGAGGCGAAGACGCCGGCGCGCAGGTTCGCGCTCGTCGAGCGCACGCTGCTCGGGCTCGCGAGCACGTTCGCGCGAAGTGCCGCGGTGAAGTTCGGCATCGAGGAGCTGCGGCACGCCCCGCTCGCGCGGTCGGTGACTCGACTCGCCGAAGAGACCGGGCTCACGCAGCGCAGCTTCATCGCACGCTTTCGCGACGAAGTCGGGCTCACCCCGAAGCTCTTCAGTCGCGTGCGCCGTTTTCATGAAGTGATTCGAACCGTTCACGCGGCGCGCGAGCCGGACTGGTCTCACGTCGCGCTCGCGTGCGGCTATTTCGATCAAGCGCACCTCATCAACGACTTCCGAACGTTCGCTGGCATCACGCCGACGCAGTACCTCGCGCGCAGAACTCCGCGGCTCAATCACCTGGAAATGTGATCAACGCGGCTGCACGAGCTCGACGGTCGCCGCCACGAGTTCGCGCAGGTCGAACGGCTTGCTGAACACGCGCGTCGCTCCGAGGCGTCGGGCTTCGTCGATGGTCGCCGAATCGCCGAACGCGGTGATCAAGATCACCGGCCGCGCCGCCGTTTCGCCATGCATCAACTTCAGGGCCTCGAGCCCCGACATGTTCGGCATGCGAATGTCGCTGATGACCAATTTCACCTCGGTCGGGTTGTCCTCGTCGCGGAGCGCCGCGTGGAGCTCTTCCCAGAGCATCGCGCCATCACCGACCTCGACCACGTCGTACCCGCGATCGCGCAGCAGCCTGGCGATGAGCTGCCGCATGGCGGGTTGGTCTTCAGCGACGAGGATCTTGGTGGGCAGCGTCTCGGTGTCCATGACGGTGTGGGTTTCGAAGCATTCGCCATGCCGTGGGCGCGTTCGTACGAATGGGGCGTCATGGGTGTGCCCTGACGACACATGCGTGGCGCCACAACCCAGTTTTTGCGGCGGGCGCGCCCGGCGCTGCGAGGGGCGGGCGTTGGCATGGCGGGTGAAAAGACCGTCGACATGTCTCGAACGCCGCTGCCGCGGCCGTTGCAGCACGTGATGGAGTGGTTGGAGTCGCGCTCGCCCGGGTTTCTGGCGTTGCTCCACTTCGGCGCGGTCGCGGTGCTGGCGGTCTGCGACTACGTCACCGGTGCCGACATCGCGTTCACGGCGCTCTACCTGGTGCCGATCGCCTCGGCGGCGTGGTTCACGACGCGCCGGCACGCGCTGACGGTGGCGACGGTGTGCTCGGTGGCGTGGCTGACGACGCAGTTGCTCACCGAAGACGCGCGGCCCGCGCTCGGCATCATGGCGTGGAACTTCATCGTCGAGCTCGTGACCTACGCCGCGGCGGCGGTGCTGGTGCACAACCTGCGGCTCGCGCTGGTGGAGGAGCGCCGCGCGTTGGTGGCCGCGCATGAGAAGACGTTGACGACGCAGAAGCAGTTGCAGCACGCCGAGCGCCTGTCGACCGTCGGGCGGCTGGCGGCGGGCGTCGCGCACGAGCTCGGTACGCCGCTCAACGTGGTGAGCACCTACGCGCAGATGATCGAAACGCGCGCCCTCACCGACGGAGAAGTGCCTGACGCCGCGCGCATCATTCGCGAACAGTCGGGCTCGATGACGCGCATCATTCGCCAGCTCGTCGACTTCGCGCGGGCGGGCAAGCCGCAGCGCAATCTGCAGAGCGCAAACGATCTGCTGCAGGCCTCCGCGAGCCTGTTGCGGCCGCTCGCGAGCAAGAAGCAGGTGACCGTCACCATCGAGCAGAACGACACGCGGCTCGTCGACGCAGACACCGGGCAGATGCAGCAGGTGCTCGCGAATTTGATCGTCAACGCGGTGCACGCCGTGTCTGAGAAAGGCAACGTCTGGGCGCGCGTGGGCCGGTCGACGCAGCCCCCGCCCGATGGCGTCACCGCGCCTCCGGAGGGCTGGGTGTTCTTCGAGATCGACGACGATGGGTGCGGTCTTTCGCCCGATGTCACCCAGCATCTCTTCGAGCCGTTCTTCACGACGAAGGGGGTCGGCGAGGGGACCGGGCTGGGGCTCGCCGTCGCGCACGGGATGATCCGCGAGCACGGGGGTTTCATCACCGCCGCCAATCGGGTGGAAGGTGGCGCACGGTTCACGGTGCTCCTGCCGGCTCCACCCAGGCCGTAGGTTCGAGGCGTCATGACGAACGCGCGGGTGCTCCTTGTCGAAGACGACGAAGCGATGGGCCGGCTCACGGCTTCGACGCTGGCGCGCAGGGGCTTCATCGTCTCGCACGAGCGCAACGGCGACGCGGCGCTGGTGGTGCTGAACACCGAGGCGATCGACGTGGTGCTCACCGACCTCAACATGCCGGGCATGAGCGGCCTCGAGCTGTGTCAGCGCGTGACCGAGGTGCGCCCGGAGGTGCCCGTGCTGGTCATCACCGCCTTCGGCACCATGGAGACCGCGATCGCCGCGATGCGCGCGGGCGCCTACGACTTCGTCACCAAGCCCATTCAACCCGACGCGCTGGTCTTCGCGATTGAACGCGCGGCGCGGCACCGCTCGCTGCGTGAAGAGGTGAAGCGGCTTCGCCGGCACGACCTGAGCTCGCGCAACGAGGGGCCATTCATCGGCGAGAGTGAACCGGTGCGCGCGTTGCTCGCGACCATCGCGCAGGTCGCCGATTCTGATTCGACGGTGCTCATCACGGGCGAGACCGGCACCGGCAAGGAGGTCGCCGCGCAGCGGCTCCATGAGCTCGGCGGCCGGCGCGACGGGCCGTTCATCGCGGTGAACTGCGCGGCGATGCCGGAGCAGTTGCTCGAGAGCGAGCTGTTCGGGCACGTGAAGGGCGCGTTCACTGACGCGCGTTCGCCACGCACCGGGCTCTTCTCTCAAGCCGACGGGGGCACGCTGTTCCTCGACGAGATCGGTGAGTTGCCGATGGCGTTGCAGCCGAAGCTCCTGCGCGCGTTGCAGGAGCGCAAAGTCCGCCCGCTCGGCGGCAGCGTCGAAGTTCCCTTTGATGCGCGGCTCATCGTCGCGACCAATCGTGATCTCGAAGCGGAGATCGAGGCCGGGCGCTTTCGCGAAGATCTCTACTTCCGCGTCAACGTGATCACGCTCGACATGCCGCCGCTGCGCCTGCGTGGGAATGACGTGCTGTTGCTCGCGCAGCACTTCCTCGAGCGCTTCGCGAAGGCGAACGGCAAGCGCGTGACCGCTCTGTCCGTGGAGGCCGCGAAGAAGCTCGTCGCGTACGGTTGGCCGGGCAACGTGCGCGAGCTGCAGAACTGCATGGAGCGCGCGGTGGCGTTCGCGTCACTCGAGCAGCTCTCCCCGGCGGATCTCCCCGAGAAGATCAACGGCTACAAACCGGTGGTGCCGAGCCTCGACGCCGCGGAGATCGTCACGCTCGAAGAGAACGAGCGCCGCTACGTCGAGCGCGTCGTCGCCGCGGTCGGTGGCAACAAGTCGCAGGCCGCGCGGCTCCTCGGCATCGATCGCAAGTCGCTCTGGCGCCGGCTCAAGGAGAAGGGTGAAGACGGCTGAACGGCCAGGTGTGGCGAGCCGACGCGCTGTTCCACCAGGCCACACCTTCACCGCATCGAAACGTCTCAACTCAGCGCAATCAGGTTTCGGCACGGCTGATGCTCGGCACCTGGGTCGGAGGACAAAACCCATGAACACGCTTCGAATCGTTGCTGCGCTCATTCTCGCCACCTCGCTCGCGGCGTTCGCCGCCGACGCGCCGCCGACGCCGCCGCCCGCCGCGCCTCCCGAGGTCGCGCCCATCGCGCAAGACCTCAGCGCGGGGCCTTCGCAGGGGCAGCCCGCGCCGATCGCGTCGCCGACCGTGCCCGCGGGGCAGTGGGTCTACACGGCCCAATATGGCTGGGTGTACATGCCCTACGACGACGCGTACGCGAGCGTGCCGGTGAACGGCGCTCCGTCGATGTACGTGTACACGGCGAACGTCGGCTGGGGCTGGGTCGCGAGCCCGTGGTTGATGGGCGTCGGCCCGTCGCTCTATTTCGGCGCCTACGGCTACGCGGGCTACCGCTGGTACGGCGTGCCGCATTACTGGGGCCGCCCGGCGATCTCCGCGCACTTCGGGCCCGCGGTTCGCGTGAACGTCGGCGGTCGCTACCACGGTGCCTATGGAGTCGGCGTGCGCGGCGGCTTCCACGGTGGAGGGTTTCACGGCGGCTTCCACGGCGGCCACGGTGGTCATCGATGAACGCGGAGGGGCGTCATGACGAAGGCCATCGCGGTGCTGGCGTTGTCAGTGATGCTCGGAGGCGTGGCGTTCATCGCGGGCCGCGGCTCCAACCCACCGAGGCCGGTCGAAGCGGCGCCTGAGGTTCCATTCAAGACCGCGGTCGTCGTGGTGCCGGTGCAGACAGTCACTCGAGCGCCGGTGACCGAACCTGCGCCGGTGTTTGAGTCGGCGCCTGAAGCCGCACCTCCGGCGGCGTCGATGCCCGAACCGAGCGCGGCGGTTCCCGAGCAACAGGTGCAGTCGCTGGCGAGTGAAGTGGAGCCGGTTCGCGAGACGATCGCCGATGACGATCAAGCGCGGGCCGAAGCCGAGGCCCGGGCTGAAGCAGTTCGCGCTGCGATCGATGGGTTGAAGACCGCGGAAGCGAACCTCGCCGATGGTGACACCGAGGGTCTGCGGGCGGCGCTCGACACCGCGGCGAGCACGCTGGGTGAATCGGCGCAGCCGTTGCTCGACACCGCGCGTGACCGCCTCGACAACGAAGATCTCAACGGGGTGCGTGAGGTGTTGGCCGTGCTCCTCGACCGTGCGCCTCACTGAGCGGGCGACGCGGTGGTGCGGCGTTCACCCGTGAATCGGGTTCACCGGCATCAGCGCGCAACCAGCACGGGGCAGGGCGCGGTGCGAACGAGCGATTCAGCGACGCTCCCCAGGAGCGCGCGGCTGAAGCCGTGACGGCCGTGCGTACCGACGACGATCAGCTCGGCGTGCTTCTCGATGGCGAGCCTCGACACCACGTCGCGGGCGTCACCGCAGATCACGAGCCCGGTGAGGTCGGAGAAGTTCTCACGGTGGCGAAGCAGCGTCTTGTCCATCGCCCGCTGCGCGTCGTCTTCGATCTGCTTCAGCAGCTCGCCGGAGAAGAGCGCGGCCTCGCCCATCGATTCGATCGGCACCGCCCAGCCGTGCACGAGGTGCACGTGCGCGCCGAGGCGCTTCGCGAGCTCGAGGGCGTAGGCGACGGCCCGATCTGCCTGCTCGCTGAAGTCGGTGCCGACGACGATGTTCCCGGGGAGGGTCATGTCGTCACTTCAATTCAAATGCGCGCCCGCGTCTGCGTGCGCGAGCGAAAAGGGCGTCGCACAGGTTCTGCGAGGCAGTAGATGGCGCGCGGGCAGCCACCGCGAGATGCGCTCACTGCAACTTTCTGTAGAGCGTGCTGCGGTCGAGCCCGAGCACCGCGGCGGCTCGTCGTTTGTTGCCCTTGAGCGCGTCCACCACGCTGCGGATGTACTTTCGTTCTACTTCGTCGAGCGAGGGGAACGAGCCGGGGGCTTCGAGGGGCGCCGGGAGCGGCAGCGGCGCGGGCCGCATCTGCGCGGGCAGGTCGTTCAAGCCCATCACCGGGCCTCGCGCGATGGCCACGAACCGCTGCGCCAGATTGTGGAGCTCGCGCACGTTCCCCGGCCAGTCGTACGACAGCAGCCGCTCAGCCACCGCTGCGCTCAATGAAAGGGTCGGGCGTCCCTCATGCCGGGCGGCCTGTTCGAGGAAGGCCTCTGCAAGCAGCACGATGTCGGTGCCCCTCCGTCTCAACGGAGGCACCTGAATGCTCGTGACGTCGAGGCGATAGAAGAGGTCCTGCCGGAAGCGCCCCTGTTTCACGGCCCGGTGGAGGTTGACGTTGGTCGCGCACACGATGCGCACGTCGACGGGGATCTCCTTGTTGCCGCCCAGCGGGCGCACCGTGCGCTCCTGAAGCACGCGGAGCAGCTTCGGTTGGAGCGCCATCGGTAACTCGCCGATCTCATCGAGAAACAGGGTTCCACCCTGGGCCTCGCGAAATACGCCGGCGCGATCGGAGCGGGCGTCGGTGAAGGCTCCCTTCACGTGCCCGAACAATTCGCTCTCGAGCAGCGTCGCCGGCAGCGCACCACAGCTCACCGCGACGAACGGCGCGTCTCGACGGAGGCCTTCCCGATGCAGGGCGCGCGCGACGAGTTCTTTGCCGACGCCGCTTTCGCCCATGATGAGCGCGGTGGCGTTGCTGTCGGCCGCGAGGCGGAGAACGCGGAACAGCTCGACCATCGGCGGGCTCTTGCCGATCAACTCCCCGAAACTGGGTGGGCCGTCGGCGAGCTGCTTCTTGAGCTGACGTACCTCCTGCTGCAGCGAACGGTGCTTGACCGCGCGCTCGAGCGTGAGCGACAGCGAGTCGAAGTCGAAGGGCTTGGTGACGAAGTCATAAGCGCCCAGACGAATGGCGCGAACTGCCGCTTCGATGGTGCCGAAGCCGGTGATCAGCACCACGGGGAGCGTCGGGTCGTGCGCGCCCAGCTCGCGGCACAGCTCCAGGCCGCTCTCGTCGCCGAGGTTGAGATCGGTCACCACCGTCGCGTAGTTCTCCCGCCCGTCGAATTGTGCGAGCGCCGCGCGCGCAGAGGTCCTGCAATCGACCGCGTAGCCGCGCGTCTCGAGCTCGATCGCGAGCATTTCACACATGTTTACGTCGTCATCGACCACGAGCACCTGCGGGCGCTCGCTCCCAGACGTTGATTTACTGGTTGCCATCTTCGGTGGCGCGCTGCGTGTGCAAACCCGTCGCCACCTCGATCTCCGCGATTCCGAACTCTTTGCGCCGGAGCCACGCCGTCATGTGTTGCGTTCTCCACGCGGTCCGTTTCATTGATGGCAATTGCTACAACTTCGACACCCGTCGCGAGTGCGAAGCAGCGGCGCTTCAGGCGCAGGTCTGCAGCGTGTGCCAATTCACATCACTCCACTTGCGTTGCGCGCGCCGTACTTGCTGCACGACGTGACGATCGCCGAGCACGGCGGCTCATCACGTGAACGTCGCTGCAGCGTCAAGCGACCGCTTCGTTCTGCGACGGCGCGGCCTCGCGGCATGTCCGGTCGTGGCACAGCGACTGCACAACGTAAGTTCGTGACAGCGGACACCTTCAGCCCCGGCGCGACCGCGCCGCGCGTGAATCTCATCGACGTCGACTTCGGTGTGTGGCGCGCGCAGCGGCAGTTGGGCAGCGGCGCGATGGGCGCGGTCTATCTTGTCGAACACCGCACGCTGCGCAGTCTCGCGGCGGTGAAGGTGCTGCACGCGCACCTCATTTCC
>JBEHYH010000217.1:0-10317 GCA_048498275.1 Myxococcota bacterium
GCGGCCGATGTCCGGGCGCGGTTGACGCACTTCGGTCAGCTCCTCGAGGTGCCGCGCGCGCGGGTGCAGCTCCACTGCGTGCGGCAGCAGACGTGCCCGAAGTTCCACGTCGACAGCGTGACGGTGCGCCTCATCTGCACCTGGGCCGGGCCCGCGACGGAGTGGGTCACCGAGCGCGACCTGGACCGCGCGCGGCTGCGCATCACCAACCTCGAGGGCACGCCCACGCATCACCTCGAGCGCTTCGACGTCGCGCTGATGAAGGGCTCCGCGTGGCCGGGCAACGCGGCGCGCGGCCTCGTGCACCGCAGCCCGCCGGTGGGCGACGTGCCGCGGCTGATGCTCACCATCGACGGGAGGCCGTGATGCTCGACGCCCGTGCGTTGACGCGCCTCGAGCGCGTGTTCGACCTGCAGATGTGGGCGTTCGGTTGTGACGCGCGCCACCCGCGAGGCAATCTCTTCGCGGCGCGCGGCATGCGCTGCACCCCGCCTCCTCCCGGCGCGGCGCGCTCCTCGGTGTGGAGCGAAGCGGCCGGCGCGTGCGTCGTCGAGCTGTGTTCCACCGGCGTCACCGTGACGCGCGAGGGGCGCTCGCTGCGGCTCGAGCGCGGGCCGCTGGGCCCACAACTGCGCGCGCAACCGTTGGAGCTGCTCCCCGAGCTGGCGCAGTGGGTGCTCGGCTGGGAGCGCTGGGTCGACGAGAACGCCGGCGCGTCGTGGCGCGACGAGACGCTGGCCTCGCGCCGCCGCCCCGCGCCGTGGAGCACCTCGGGCCTCCGCGCCGAGTGGAACGCGCTGCGATGATGGCCCACGCCGCACAACTCGGGCTGCTCCTCGGCCTGCGGCACGCCTCCGACGCCGACCACGTGTGCACCGTGGCGTCGCTGCTGCGCGCCGGAGAGGGTCGCTGGCACGCGCTGCGGATGGCCGTCTGGTGGGGGCTCGGGCACTCCACGTCTTTCTTCGCGGTCGGCGCGGCGCTGCTGCTCTTCGACCTCCGGCTCCCGGTCGTGGCGGAGAAGCTCGTGGAGCTGACGGTGGCGCTGTTGCTGGTGGTGCTGGGCGTCACCCAGTGGCGTCACGCGCCCTGCCCGGTGCCGCATCACTCGCGGCGCGCGAAAGGCCACACCAGCGCAGCCGTGGGCCTGGTGCACGGGCTGGCGGGGTCGGCCGGGGTCTCGCTGCTGGCGTTGACCTCATTGGGCGACCGCCAGGCGGCGCTGCTGTACCTCTTCGTCTGCGGGGCCGACACGGTGCTGGGCATGGTGCTGGTCACCCTCGTCTTGTCGTTGCCGTTGGGGCTCGCCGCGCGCCTCGACGCGCGCTGGCAGTTGGCGGTGCTGCGCGCCGCGGCGGCGTCTTCCATCGCGCTGGGCCTCTGGCTGTTCTTTTCCTCTCACCTCGGAGCTGTCGCATGACCACCCCTGTCACCGTCCTCACCGGCTTTCTCGGCTCGGGAAAGACCACGCTGCTCAACCGCATCCTCACGGAGCAACACGGCAAACGCATCGCCGTCATCGAGAACGAATTCGGCGAAATCGGCATCGATCAGGCGCTGGTCATCAACGCCGATGAAGAGGTCTTCGAGATGAACAACGGCTGCATCTGCTGCACCGTGCGCGGAGACCTCATCCGCATCCTCGCCAACCTCGCGAAGCGCAAGGACCGCTTCGATCAAGTGCTGCTCGAGACCACCGGCCTCGCGGACCCCGGCCCCGTCGCGCAGACCTTCTTCATGGACGAAGACGTGCAGAAGCACTTCCACCTCGACGGCATCGTCACGCTGGTCGACGCCAGGCACGTCGCACTGCACCTCGGCTCCAGCCCGGAGTGTCAGCAGCAGATCGCCTTCGCTGACGTGCTGATCCTCAACAAGCAGGACCTCGTGAGCCCCGACGAGCTCGACGCCCTCGAGCGCCGGGTGCGCGGCATCAACGCAATGGCGCGCGTGCACCGCACCACCAACGCCGCGGTCGACCTCGGCGCCGTGCTGCAGGTGGGCGGCTTCGACCTCAAGCGCGCGCTCGAGGTGAAGCCCGACTTCATGACGCCCGAGTACCCCTTTGAATGGGGCGGCGCGTGGGAGCTCCCCGCGGGGCTCGTGCCGGTGTCGCTGCGCGGCGGCGCCGACGAGACGATGCAGGTCGCGCTGGTGGAGACCGGTGACTTCGCGGCCGCCGGCGAGGCGGCGCTGCGCGTATGGAGCCGCCCGGGCACTCCGCTGGCCGCCGGTGGCACCATCGAGCCGGGAGCGTGCGTGACCCTCGACGTGCGCGAGGCCGCGACGCTGGGCTTTCAGCTGCGCGTGCCGCGCGCCGGCCGCTGGGTGCTGATCACCGAACACCACGGCGCCGATGAATACGCGCTGGAGCTCCCCGGCCACGCGCGGCTCGCGCAGCACACCTTCGGAGGCCACGAGCACGACGAAGCGGTGACCTCCGTCGGTCTGCACTTCGAGGGCACCGTCGACATCGAGAAGCTCAACGGCTGGTTCCGGGAGCTCCTCGGCACGAAGGGCACCGACCTCTACCGCATGAAGGGCATCATCGCGCTGACCGGCCAGAAGAACCGCTTCGTCTTCCAGGGCGTGCACATGCTCTTCGACGGCCGGCCGGATCGCCCGTGGAAGCGCGACGAGCCGCGCGTCAACGACCTGGTCTTCATCGGCAAACACCTCGACCGCGCCGCGCTCACGGAGGGCTTCCGCAAATGCCTCGCGTAGCCCGGCGTCACCTCGTCGATGTCTTCGAGCATCAGCTGACCGACTTTCCGCGCGGGCTGGCGTTCTCGAGCGACGGCGCGCTGCTGGCGGTCGGCGCGGCCGATGGCGCGGTGTCCATCTTCCGCGCGGGCGACGGCACGCTCGTCACCACGCTGCGGCTGGCCGCGGAGGTCTCGGCGCTGGCCTTCGCGCCCACCACCACGACGCTGGCCGTCGCGTCGCACGATGGGCTCGCGCGGCTCTTCGACGCGATGACCGGCGCGCAGCTCGTCGACTTTCCGTCGGGCACCCGCGCGTGGGCCGGCCCGCTGGCGTGGTCACCCGACGGTGTGCTCGCCGTCGCCGCGGGCAAGCAGGTGCGCCTCTGGCGCGCGAACGGCTCACCGCTGCTGGAGACGCCGCCGCACGAGAGCACCGTCACCGGCGTCGCCTTCAGCCGCGATGGCCGCCGCCTCTTCACCTCCAGCTACGGAGGGGTGCGCGAATGGCCGGTGGTCAACTCGGGCACCGCCCGCCGGTTGGAATGGAAGGGCTCGCTGCTCGCGCTCGCCGTCAGCCCCGATGACGGGGTGGTGGCCGCCGCCAGTCAGGACTGCAGCGTGCACTTCTGGCGACTGGAGGACGGGAGCGACTCGGAGATGAGCGGCTACTCCGCGAAGCCCACCGCGTTGGCGTGGTCTGCCGACAGCGCGCTGCTGGCCACCGGCGGAGGAGAGAACATCTGCGTGTGGCGCTTCGAAGGGGAAGGGCCGGAGGGCACCAAGCCGCTGCTCCTCAAGGGTCACGAGCAACTGGTCACGCAGCTCGCGTTCGCCACCTCCGAGCGGCTGCTGGCGTCCGCGGGCGAGGAGCGCGACATCCTCCTGTGGGACCTCGCCGAGGGACTGCGGCCCTCGGGGCTGGCACCGATGGAGGCCGCCGTCGCCGCGCTGCGCTTCAGCCCCGACGACGCGCTGGTCGCCGCCGCCGACGAGACGGGGTTGGTGCGCGTCTTCAAGCCGGTGCGCGCATGAAGGGCCTCCACGTCGCGACGCAGCGCTCCGGCCGCCGGCAGCTCCTCGCACCCGCCAGCGCGCGCGTGGTCGAAGACCTCGGAGACCTGAGCGTCATCTTCGACGACGCGGTGAACGTGGCGGTGCTCCGGCGCGGCCTGTCTCCCGAATGCGCGCAGGAGGCGGAGCGCGCGGCGAACGAGCCGAACCTCCAGAAGGTCCTCACCGTGACGCCCGGCGCGTCGCTCGAACACGACCTCGACGGGTTTCCGCACCTGGCGATGGACATCGCGCGCTGGGCGGAGGTGTTCGGCGAGCTCACCGGCTGCGAGCGCGTCGGCGTGCGGCTCACGCGCGCGACCGCCGCGATGTGCCCACGCCTGCACGTCGACAAGGTGGTGGTGCGGCTGGTCTGCACGTACTTCGGCGCGGGCACCGAATACGCGCTCAACGCGCAGGTCGACCGGCGACAGCTCCGCCACGCCGCGGGTGATGAAGCCTCCGGGGTGCTGACGCCCGGCGCACAACTGCACCGCGTCGATGCGGGCGACATCGTGCTGCTCAAGGGCGAAGCGTGGCCTGACAATCAGGGCAGAGGCGCCGTGCATCGCTCTCCGGTCGCGAGCGAAGCCACGCCACGTCTGGTCATGACGCTCGACCCGTTGTGACTCGACGCAGCGCCGCATCGACGGGAGCGAGCACCGTGCTGATCAGTTGATCAGCATGGTCCGACCGCGGCGCATCAATCTCCCGTCGAGAACGAAGCCACGCCACGTCTCATCACCGTGACTCGATTCAGCGCCGCCTCGCGAGCGTCATCGTGCTGCTCAACGGAGAAGCGTGGCCCGGCGCATTGCTCTCGGTCGCGAGCGAGCTCGTCATGACGCTCGACCCGCTGTGAACCGACGCGGCCCCGCGTCGACGGGGAGCGAACACCGTGCTGATCAGCGCGACCCGACCACGGCGCATCGATCTCCCATCGAGAGCGAAGCCACGCCACGTCTCATCACCGTGTCGCCGGCTCCGTGATGCCTTCGATGGCGAGGGAGCGCAGCAAACCGCTCGAGGTCGTCGCGTCGACCATCACGAACAGAACAGCGACCGAGCCGAACCGGCGGAGTTCGTCACCGGACTCAGTTGGATACGTCATGCCTCGCGACGCCCACTTCGCAGCGCACACCCGTCGGGCGCTCGTTCTCCAACATCAACTGGCGCCCGAAGCGGCGCCGCGAAATGCAGGTGGTGCAATTCATCGTCACCTGGCGGGCCCTCAAACCCACGAAAATGAAGAAGAACACCTGCGCTCGCGGTCACCGCCCGGGCAAAAATCTCACCCGAGCCGCAGGTACGGCAGCAGGCCGAGTTGCCGCGCCTGCTTCGCCGCACGCGTCACCATGCGCTGCTGTTTCGCGCTCAAGCCGGTGAGGTGGCGCGGAAGAAGGCGGCCGCGTTCGCTGACGAAGTACTTGAGCAGCTCCACGTCGTGCCAGGTCACCTCACGAACGCCGGCGGCGTGCAGCGGGTTCACGCGGCGCTGCGGTCGACCGCGTGGCGCCGGCGCTTCGGGAGACGCTTCACGTCGCGAGGTCGTCATGACGGCTGCACCACTTCCCACCGGGGGAATGGATCTTCGAACGCGCCCCAGCTCTCGGGGCCCGCTTTCATTTCGTCATCGGTGACCAGACAGCGCTCGAGGCGCTCGTACAGCCGCGCCTGCACCGCGCCACGGGTGATGAACACCAGCTCCTGCCGGCGGTCGCCGACCTCCGGGAGCCAGAGCGCCTTCACCTCCCGGCGCAGCTCGGCGTCGTCGGGCCAGTCGCGCTTCGGCACCGCGGCCCACCACATGCCCGCCGGTTCGAAGCTGCTCGCGCCGCCGGCCTGCGCCCACAGCCCGGTGATGTCGTTGCGCGTCGCCAGCCAATAGAAGCCTTTGCTGCGCAGCACGCCCTTCCACGAGCCGTGCACGAAGTCCCACAGGCGCTTCGGGTGAAAGGGTTTGCGCGCGCGGAACACGAAGCTCGAGATGCCGTACTCGTCGGTCTCCGGCTTCTCGTCGCCGCGGAGCACCTTGAGCCAGCCCGGCGCGCGCCGCGCCTCCTCGAAGTCGAAGCGGTTGGTCTCCAGCACCTCGCTCACCGGCACCACGCCGTGCGCGCTGCGCACCAGCTTCGCGCGCGGGTTCAGCTTGCGGAGGATGCCCTCGAGCCGCGCCTGCGCGCGCGGCGTCGTCAGGTCGCACTTGTTGAGCACCAGCACGTCGGCGAACTCCACCTGCTCCACGAGGAGGTCGACCACGGTGCGCTCGTCTTCTTCACCCGAGAGCCCGCGCTCCACGAGCGACTCGGCGGCGTCCCAGTCTTCGAGGAAGTTGAGCGCGTCGACCACCGTCACCATGGTGTCGAGGCGCGCCACGTCCGACAGGCTCTTCCCCTCCTCGTCGGTGAAGGTGAAGGTCTCCGCCACCGGCAGCGGCTCGCCGATGCCCGTCGATTCCACCACGATGACGTCGTACTTCCCCGCGGTCGCGAGCTCGCGCACGTGGGTCAGCAGATCTTCGCGGAGCGTGCAGCAGATGCAGCCGTTCGAGAGCTCGATGAGCTTCTCCTCGGCGCGCTGTAGCTTCACCAGCTTCGCGTCGATGTTCACCTCGCTCATGTCGTTGACGATGAGCGCCACCTTGCGCCCGTCGCGGTTGGCGAGGAGATGGTTGAGCAGCGTGGTCTTCCCCGCTCCCAGGAAGCCCGAGAGCACCGTCACCGGCACCGGGGTCACAGCTTCGACCTCTCTTCGTACAGCACGTGCTTGCGCGCCTTCGGGTCGTACTTGCGCAGCTTGAGCTTGTCCTGCGTGGAGCGGCGGTTGCGGGTGGTGACGTAGTAGTGGCCCGTCCCCGCGGTGCTCACCAGGTAGACGATCGTGCGATTTCCCTTCGGCATGCGGCGCGATCTATTGCACCCAAACAACTATTGCAACTCAATGCTCAACAACAACACAGTGACAAATCAACACCGGGAAGCGGCGGCCGGCTCCAGAAGGAACGGTCGGAAGGCGAAGGGTCCCACCGTGACGTTTCGAGGCGTTCTTGGTCTTGTGGTACCCGTACCCGACACGTAGGACGCAGCGCTTTGGCGCTCGCCGGCGCGCCTCTGGAGCCACACGTGTCCATTCCCCTCGCGTTGCTGACCTGCTTCCTCGTCGCTGATGCGCCCGTTGATCAGCCGGTGCCTTCTTCGCAGCCGGTGCAATTGGGCATCTCGCTGCGGCTGACGCACACCGATGACCTCGCGAAGTTGCGCGCGGCCCAGCAAGACCCGCGCTCGCCTTCCTTTCGCCATTGGCTGACGCCGGGAGAATTCGGCGCACGCTTCGGGCAGGACGACAAATCGTACGGCGCGATGACGGCGTTCCTGCGCAAAGGCGGCCTTCGCGTCACCGAGTTCCCCAACCGCGCGTACGTCGAAGCGGTGGGCACGGCGGCGCAGGTCAGTGAACTGCTCGGCGTGACGTTCGCTCCGGTGGCAGGCCAGCCCGCGTCGGTGCACACCGTCTCAGGCACTCCACGCTTCCCCGAGGCGCTGCAGAAACTCGTGGTGCACGTCGGCGGTCTCGACACGCGCGTGCGCGCGCTCCACCACATCGCGCTCTCTCAGGGAGGCAACGGCTTCGGCCCACAGGACGTTCGTCGCTTCTACAGCGAGACGCCGCTGCATCAGCAGGGCTGGGTCGGCCAGGGCCAGACGCTCGCGGTGTTGAGTACCGCCACTTCGCCCACCGCGAGCCCCGACGTCGCCGCGATTACGTACTTCATGCGCAACGTCAGCGATGTGAAGACGGCCTTCATTCAGGTGGCGTCGTCGAACGCCGGCAACGACGTCGACACCGACGCGAACGCGGGCTCCGAATACAACCTCGACGTCGAGATGCAGTCGATTTCGGTGCCCGGCGCCGAGAGCATCACGCTGGTCGCGGCTCCGGCGAGTCAGGTGTTCGTCGCCGGCCCGGAGTTCATCGTCAACAACCTGCCGAATCTCACCGCGGTCAGCGTTTCGTTGGGCACCTGCGAGGCGAACGAAATCAGCTTCGGCGGCGCCGAAGCGGTGGCCATGCGCAACGCGCTCATTCAGGGCACGATGGAAGGTCAGACGTGGTTCGCGGCTTCTGGCGACAGCGGCGCCGACGACTGCGGCGATGGCTCGCTCGCCGCCGACTTTCCCTCGGTGATTCCCGAAATGGTGGCGGTGGGCGGTTCGATGCTGAGCACCCCGCAGTGGAATTCGCATGGCGCGTTGCTGGGGTACGCGCAGGAACAGACGTGGAACGAAGGCGCGCGCGGTGGCGCAGGTGGCGGCGGGTTGAGCACCATCTACGCGCAGCCTGCGTATCAGCTCGGCCTCGACGTCTCTGACGCGGGCCGCAGCACGCCTGACATCGCGTCGATGTCCGGCAACCCGTCAGTCGCCTCGATGGACTCTGTCGGAGTTCTCAGCGGCGTGTACGGCACGTCCATCGCGTCGCCGTTGTCGGCGGGCATGTTCGCGCTCATCGCCAGCCGCGTCGGTTGCCGGCTCGGTGACATTCACTCGACGCTGTACGCCCTTGGCAATGCGCAGGCCGACGGAGGCACCGTCGTCTTCCACGACATCGTCAGCGGCAATTTGAATTCGGGCAACGTCATCGGCCCCTCGGCGGGCGTCGGGTTCGACCAGGCCACCGGCTGGGGTTCTCTCGATGTGGCGGCGATGGCGGCCGCGTGGCCCGCGTGCCCTCCGCTCGAAGATGGAGGCACTCCGGCGGCTCCAGTCGCCGTCGCCGCGTACGACGCCTGCGCTTCTGTCTGCGAAACCGGCGAGACGTGCACCACGCTGCCTGACGGCCCGTCGACGTGCACCTCGATGTGCACCACCGCTGACGCGGGCTCATGCGGGCCGGGCACCATCTGCAGCACCGACACGCTCTACGCGACGAGCAACACCAACGGTTCATGCGTGCCGGGCTGCCGGTCTGATGTCGATTGCGTCGACGCCGACGCGCCGGTGTGCAGCACGTGCGCCGGCGCGTGCATCGCGAAGGGCGTCGACCCGGGTCACGCGTTCATCGGGAGCCCGTGCACCAGCACCTCCGAATGCCCGACGGGTTCGTTCTGCGAACAGAGCCAGCTCTTCCCCGGCGGCTACTGCACGCAGTTGTGCACCGCGGGCGACACCGGCACGTGTTCATGCCCCGGCGGCTCCCAGTGCGTGCTGATGGCCGCGCAGTTCCAACCCACGAGCTTGTGCGTCGACAGTTGCACCAGCGAAGCCGACTGCCGTGGCCGTTCCGGGTACCACTGCCAGCCGCTCGCGCATGGAGCCGCGTGTCTGCCCGCGTGTCAGATTCACAACTTCAGCGGCTTCAACTTCGATTCGTGCGACGCGATCTTCTCGTCGCCGCTGGCGTGCGAGACCTCCAACGGCATCTGCGGAGGCGTGGCGCTCGTGGCTCCTCCGCCGCCGGACGCAGGAACGCCGATGGTCGACGCGGGTGTGCCGCCGCCGCCGCCTGACATCGAGATCTCCGGGGCGAGCTCGCTGCTGGGCAAGACGCCGACGGGGTGCGGCTGCGACGAAACTTCGCTGAGCCCGTTGTTGTTCGGCCTCGTCGCGCTGTTCCGCCGCCGCCGCGCCTGACTCAGAGTCTGGTCTTCTCTTCGTAGAGCACGTGCTTGCGCGCGACCGGGTCGTACTTGCGCAGTTGGAGCTTGTCCTGCGCTGAACGACGGTTGCGGGTGGTGACGTAGTGATGGCCGGTCCCCGCGGAGCTCACGAGGTAGACGATGGTTCGATTCCCTTTCGACATGGGCACAACCTAAGTCGCGAGCGCACTCTTGCAACTGAGTGCTCAATAACTCTGCGGACCGTCTCGGGAAATTCAGAACGAGCCGCTGACGGCGAGGCCGCCGAGCGCGGGCGTCACCTGCGCCACCGGCGCCTTGTCGGGGCCCCAGATGACGAACACCACGCCGAGCGCCGCGAGCGCGCCTCCTGAGATGAACAGCACGTTCGCCGCCGTCGCTTTGCTGCGCGCAGAATTCTCGAGCGCGACCGCCTGACGCTGCGTGAGCGACGTGATGCGCCCGCTGTCATCAGGCTTCGCGTTGTTCACCTTGTCGCGGTCCATGCGGGAGAGCACGCCGACGACACCGCCGGCGATCACCGCGGCGCCACCGACTCCGAGCAGCACGCCGCCGAGCGGCCGGCGCCATTCACCCGCGGTCGCCGTCCGCGTGACGAGCGTCTCCACCGGCTTCGCGTCCGCCACCGCGTCTTTCATCGGCGTCGCCGAATCGACGCGCGGCGCGCTCGCGCTCCCGAGCGTCGTCAGCACGCCTTCGTTTTCCGTGAGCACCTCCGCCCACCACGAAACGCGGCCCGCCGAAACCGGCGTCGTCGCCGCGCCCGCGTGCATCATCTCTTCCTGCTCACGACTCACGCCGTCAGCGACCAGATGAAATCGAATCGCCTTCGCGAGCTTGAGCGTGTCTTTCTCCACCTTCACCTGGAGCGCGGTCACCTTCGCTCCCGAAATCTCGGCTGACGGAGCGAACAGCAACGGCCCCGCG
>JBEHYH010000218.1:0-10302 GCA_048498275.1 Myxococcota bacterium
GCCTGGAACTTGATGAAGTTGGGGATCGCGATGGCCGCGAGAATGCCGATGATGGCGACGACGATCATGAGTTCGACAAGCGTGAAGCCGTTCTTCCTGGAGATGTTCTTCATGTGTTCAATCCCGTCCTTGGGGGGTCTGTGCAAGTGCTGCGGTTCATCCGCGCAGACCCGGAGAGCAAGTCGTGGACCAACGCCTCAGCGCGCGGCGTTGAGCGCAATCTCAACGACTTGCGCGGCGCACGCGTGAAAGCCCGGAGACCCGGTGACGAAATGTGCAGTTGCATTTTGAACCCGCGACCCAGGGCGACATCGAGGGTCTTGTAGGTTTCACACGTCGGAAAAACGCGTCGGTTACTGCGGAGTTACGGGCTAGGGAAAGTCTCGGTGACCGCTGCGCTGAAATACCTACCTCCCCGCCTCGACCTCGAAGGGTTCGAACGCGAACTGCGAGAGCTCAAGGCCGAGGTGATGGCCTCGCTCGGCCCCGAAGACCTCGCCCACCTCCAGAAGCTCGAACGCTGGGGGAGATGGAGCACGCTCGCCGGCTACGCGACCGCGTGGACGCTGCCCAACCCCATCACAATGGCGCTGCTGTCGACGGGTTCGATGGCGCAGTGGACGATCATCGCGCACCACGTGCTCCACAAAGGCATGGACCAGGTGCCCGGCACGCCAGAGCGGCTGACGTCGAAGGGCTTCGCGCGCGGCCTGCGGAGATGGATTGATTGGCCCGACTGGATCGCGCCGGAGGCGTGGCATCACGAGCACAATGTGCTCCATCACGCGTACACCAATGAGCCGGCGGACCCGGATCTGGTCGAGCTCAACCTCGAGCCGTTGCGCGATTGGAAGGGTCCGAAGTGGGCGAAGCACGTCGCGGTCGCGTGGTTCGCGCTGACGTGGAAGCTGACGTACTACGCGCCGAATACGCTGCAGGTGCTGGGGCGCAAGCGCGGCCGCGCGTCAGGTGACATTCGCAGTGATGCGCGCGGTACGGAGTCGCTGCTCGATGGGTTCGACCCGCGCAATGCGGAAGGTCGCGCGCTGTGGCTGCGCTCGATTCTTCCCTACGGCCTCGGGCGCTTCGTGGCGGTGCCGGCGCTGTTCGCGCCGCTGGGCCCGTGGGCGATGTTCTCGGTCTTCGTGAACTCGCTCGGCGCGGAGCTGCTCACCAACCTCCACACGTTCGCCGTCATTACGCCCAACCACGCGGGCGACGATCTCGAGCGCTTCGAGGGGCCGCCGAAGGGAAAGGGAGAGTGGTTTTCGCGGCAGGTGCGCTCGTCGGTGAACTTCACGACGGGAGGCGACGTGAACGACTTCCTCCACGGGTTCCTCAACTACCAGATTGAGCATCACCTCTTCCCCGACCTGCCGCCGCGCCAGTACCAGCGCATTCAGCCGCGGGTGAAGGCGCTGTGTGAGAAGTACGGCGTGCCCTACGTGCAGGAACCGCTGTGGAAGCGAGTGCGTCAACTCTGGGGCGTCGCCGTCGGCGACCGCAGCCACCCCGTCCCGCAGCGCTGATCCGACGACGAACGCGACAACTCCCTTCGCGTTGCAGTCGCTACCGTTCTCAAGGAGCAACGTCAGCACTTCGATTTCGCCACACCTCTCTGCGCCTTGCATCGGGAGTTCGCGGTTCGAATCAGACGTGCGGAGCACTCCTGCGACCAAAGACCATCTCCGCGTCCCACTCCCATTCCCTGAAGCCCGCTCATGAGGCCCCGCCTGTGCTCGCAAATGGGCAAACTACTGGTGAACACTCGGAGCACGGCGTGCGCCGGCCCGCACAGGGATCTCTGCGGGCAATGCGGTTCGACTTCGAGCAGAACGCATAAATCGCCTCCTGCACGAGCCTCGGCGAGAACCTCGGCAACTCCGGCTTGAACATACGGAGGTCGATGTCGGCCGCTTGCTCACGCACCCACCGCTCCCGCGCGTTGTAGCTCTTGGGTGCGTCCGGAACTCTGAGTGCATCAACCGCGCGCGCGACGTTGGTGTCGACGACCACCAACTCGTTGCCGTCGATCTTTGGGAACCAGGGAGTGAGGCCGGGAGCAAGATCCGGAGTGGAGAGTGCACTCACGAACATAGTCGCGAGCTTGCGCCCTACCCGATGCACGACCGCGAATCGCTCCACGAGAAGTGCAGCGCGCTTGGCGGGCATCGGCTCTTGTTGGCAAACCTCATCGAGTAGGGTCCGCACCCCACCGCCCTTCCAAAACCGGAGCCAAGCAGAGGTCGGCAACTTGCCCATATCGCCCATGCGGTTGAAGACGCGCGAGGCATCCTTCACGTGGCAGGCAGCGCCGGGGCAGGTGCGGCAGTCGATGTCGTCGCCTTCCTTTACGACGTCGCAACGATCATGGAACGCCTCGACCGAACTCAGCGTAGAGCAATGGTGGTGCGCGACCGAGCGGTTCACCATCGCCACATCGGCAACGACGCGCATCGAACTCCGAGGGAGCGAGCGCTGCTGCCGCATGATTACAACGTCGCGAAGCGCTTGGTACATAGCGAGCGTGATGAAGATCTGAAAAATGGCCGCATCCGTTCCCGCCGCAAGGTCCTCCGGTTGGACTGCGAAGGCGCCGATCCGAATCGGGTCACAGTAGAATGGCACTCCATTCACTCGCCCCGTAGTGAGGTACCAGCGGACTATGGCCTTCGTCTCGTCGGGCATATAAGTCAACTCATGGCGCCGTGGCTGCGGTCAATCAGAACCGTGCTGGCTTAGCCAGAGGCCCAACCCTTGTGCGTGCTGCGTAGAAGTAGTCATGGCTGTATCTTCACAGCTCGCGCTGCCACAGGCTGCGCCGTTTCTTCGTCGCCTCACCCACCGAGCGACCACTATTCAGGGGCCACACGCATCTGCCCGCGTTGAAGTCCGTGCTTCTTTGGCTTGCGACCCGAGATTTCGGGTGCGCGCTCGAGAATCAAGATGCGATCGAGTGGGGTTGCTTGGCCCTTCTTACCATCTCCCCAAATTCTGGTCGTCTTGGTCGTCTCATCAAAGTCATCTACCTTTATGTCGACGAGCTTGAACGGGACTACGTCCTTCAGTTCCTCCCAAACGCGGACTGCAAGTTCAAGGTTGGTACCAAATTCGACGACGTCACCTATGACAAGTGCGATTGGCGAGCCCGGACGCAGCACCTTAGAGGCCGACATCAGGAAGCTCGTCATGAATGAAAGGTAGCGATCAAGCGAATCGGTCGAATCTAAGAGGCGATCCACGGGAGCGGGTTCGTAGCCAAGGAACCAAAGTCGAATCCAGTTGAACGCACCATATCGAAGGACACCCAGGTACGGCGGAGACGTGATGATGGCGTCGACCTTGGTGACATCGATCGTCTTCAGCAGAGCGGGCATCTGAATCGCGTCGCCACGAAGAACGGCAGCCGTCGCGGCATCCTCAAGCGCCCCTTCGCGCAACAGCCACTTCACTCGCTCCCGAACCTTGCCGAACACGTCGACCGGCATCTGCTTCAGGTTGTGTTTTTTCACGAATCCAATGACGTATTGTGGACTCATCGAGAAGGTGTTCGGCATGTCGATCGACAAGTACGACGTGTCCTTGCCCCCCTTCTTCCACTTGCCGTGCATGATCCCGAGGATCGCACCGCGAATGAACAGGTCTTCGGGGCGGGTCAAGTCGAGCGCGTCGCGGAGGTACACAAGTTGGGTCAGCGTTCTGGGATGAAAGATCGTTCGCAGCCCGTGTGGCACGTGGTCGGTATCCGCAACGCCTCGAAACCCGGCGGCAAGCACGAGCAGCCGCTCGGTGACGTCCTCCAATGTCACTTGCTGAATCTTCGCCTGAGCGAGGGCGACGGCCAGCGGATTCAAGTCGATGCCAACGACCCTACGCCGTTCCAACGTGCCCTCAACCAGCGATGTCCCCGAGCCGACGAAGGGGTCGACGAAGAGTCCACCCTCAGGAACCAAGCTCCGAATGAGGTGGCGTGGCACCGCTGGAGGAAAACAGCCGAGGTATGAACAGAGGCTGTGTAACGGGTGTCGCTTCGTCGCCATCAGTCCTCCTCGTCCATCCGCTTGTCAGCTGAGATGCTGTGCACCACAGTCTGCGCGACCCGATCGAGTTCATTCTGCAAGTACTTCTCATAGGACTCTCCGTCCAATCCGAGGTCCTTCTCCGTGGTCGTCAGGTGGTGGAGGAATGCGTAGAAAGCCACGTAGAGCAGGTAATTCCGACTCATCCGCGTCACGCCAACCTCTTGGTAGTTTCCGCCGCGCACCAGCCGCGTGAAGTGCCGGTTGTCCATGTTGACGAAGATGTCGTCGTCGCGAACTTCCGCCACCGAGGTTTCGTCCCAGCCGCCCATTTCCTTCCACTGGTCTTTCTTGATTGGCACCGGCTTCGGGACGTGGACCTTGCTCTTCGACTGATTTCCGCTGGTTTGAGCCTCTGTTGCCGCTGCGACTTTGAAGGTGATCTTGTCGGTGAGTTGCTTCCCCTCCGGCGTGACAAGAAACACGCGGAGTGTCCCAGTCTCTCCGGTTTTAGCCTTGTCAGATGGTTGCACAACCATCCGTGATCGCCCGCCCTTAAAGTCGGAAATGCTCCCTAACCCGACAATGCCGTCAGGATCGGATACCATCAAGAGTTGCGCGTGAACGTGGGCACTGATGTAGCCGTCTTGGGCGTCGCTTTCCAAACGGAGCACTGCGTAGCGATCGGGCTGCAGCAGAAGCGGCTTCTGAGTATTCGCTATGCGTATGAAGGTCGGGCGGTCCTTCGTTGGCAGTGGCGCCAGAGGTTCGCGACTCCCCGGTTCGTTGGTCTTTCGACCCTTCTCACTTGTGCCCTTACCTCGCGCAATTACATCGACGCCCGCATGAAAGCGATCCATGAGACGAGCGAAGCGTTCCTGCATCTTCGCCTGCTCTTGCTCGGAGTGCTTCGAGAGCAGCTCGTCTTTTCGTGCTTCATTGAGCCTGATCAGATCCTCGTCTTGGCTCAGCGCCGTTGAGATCTGCTCGCGCATCACGGTGTAGAAAGACAACTGTTTCAGGCGGTCCCGAGTGGTGGAAAGCAGTTCGCGACGCGCGCCGGCAGTGAGCCGGTCGAGTTCAACTTGGATGATCAAGTATTTAGCTAGATGAGGCAGCGAAAGCCGCTCCGCGATAAACCGGCGGTCGTCGGTCCCGTGGGTCTGCCCGAAGAATGTGTAGGTCAGTGGCTTAAACGGGTCGACGTATGCATCAATTGGACTCGAACCCTTCTTCTCCGGATCCGACTTCAAAACCCAGTAGTTGACCTTCACCGAGGTATCGCCCGCGGAGTGTCCAAGGTTTACCTGAATCGTGCCGTCATGTTCGACCTTGCCCTTCTTGTCATCCATGAGTCGCGTGAAATTCCCCGCGATCGTACGGCGCGTGTCCTTCTCTCCCTTGAGCACACTCTGTCGATGCTCCTCCGCCCAAAGCGGGAGCACAGGATCGAAGAGTGTGTTCTGAAGGAGCCACCACATGCTCCCAGTCAATTGGGTGAGCCGCTCAGAATATTGTCCGATGTCGAGATTGAAATGAATGACATCGGTTCCCGGTTCGAAGTTCAGCGCGGCCGGTTCGACTCCAGCTACTTTCCGGTCCGACATAACGAGGTACTCGTAACGGCCGTTCTTGTTGTCGTCGAGGTCCAACTCGTTAAACCTTACGAAGGTCACTGCGATGAGATCTTCGTCCGTGTCGTCGATCAGGTCTTTGTGACGGCGAGAGATGATGGTGCAGCCGTGTGGGGAAAAGGACAGCGCGGTTGAACCACCCTGCCCATAGGCGCCCGCCAAGTACGGCTTCTTGATTTTGTTCTCAGCGCCAAGACTAAGAATCGTCAGCGGCACTAGGAGCGGTGTGAGCCCCATTCCAAAGTCGCGAATTTCAACCGTGGGCTGACGCTTGGCTTTGCTGTCGAGCAGCTTCACTACCACGTTGTCCGCGAGCTTTTGACGCTGGGCAAGGGTGGCGAGATTGCTGACTCGACCGCCGGGGACGTTGAACCAAGTTTCGACCGCCTCGCGCGGCGTTGCTGGAATCGCCTTTGGCTTACCCTTCGCCAATCGCCGAATGGCTTCGCGTTCGATCACGGCGTCAATAGCGTTCGTGACGCGCTCAACGAACGCGTGACCTGGATCGCTACCGATGTTTATCGATCCGTAGTTGTTCTCGCGGTCCCCCACCGGACGCCACGAGAACTTGTGATCTTTCACCAGTAGACCGACTGCAGCGAGCGCCTCATCCAGATTGCGCGTCTCCGCGAGCTTTACGAGTAGCGCTGTCCCCGCCTTGTTCATCGATTGCCCCATGCTTAAGAGCGTAAATTCGCTCCAAATGGCTGCCGCTTGTCCCACACCAGGGGGAAAAGATCGATCGCGATCCGAGCGCCAACGTCGGAGCCGCCTCAGATCGTTCCGGGGTGATTCAACGGCTGGGTAGTGCTCGACGTTGCTTCAGGCCCACTCCGCTGTGCAGCTCTTAGCGTAGCCGCCGTGACACTGTTCTTCCTCGCGACGCGGGAGGCTTCCACTCATGACATCTCGTAGGTGGTCTTCAACGGGCGAACTTGGTCTCATGCTCGACAACATGCGGACGAACTTCGTCTCGTGCTCGTCGAGGCGCGGACCAACTTCGTCTCGTACACGCTGTCGTGCAGACCAACTCGGTTTCGGGCACGCGGCGGTGCGGACCAACTTGGTCTCGTGCTCAAACTACACAGACCAATCTGGTCCGGCTCCATTTGGAGGCGAGACCAATTTGGTCTGGCCGTCTCACGGCGCGGACTGAGTCCGCCACCACGGACGGTGTCGCGAGACCAAGTTGGTCTCGATCCAATCGGTTACGAGATGGCATCGGTCTCGCAATCTGGATGACGCGGACGGGATGAACCCGCCCCATCAACCAAGGAAGCAACAATGTCTCGCAACCAGAAAGTCAACACGAAGTTCACCACCATCAGCAAGCTGTCAGGCGAAGTCACCGCAGCGCTCACTCCGTTGGACTCGCCCTCAGCGAAGGACGCGTACAACCGCATTCAGGACATCGAAGCGTCGACGGTCGCCGCGGCCACAGCCGAGCAGGCCGCAGTTACGGCCAGCAACAACGCGGACTCAGTTCTGGACGCCGCGCGTACGCAGCTCCGTCTGCTTAATACGGCGTGCATCAACATCTGCGCGGTGCAGAAGATCGTCAGCGCTCAGCACTTCACCATCATGGACAAGGGTGATGACGCCGGCCTGGCGCGTCGCCTCGAGCCGGAGATCCGTCGTGTACCTCGCTACGGCGCCGGCCTCGCAGATGCGCTCCACCACCTGCTGCAAGACCTCGAAGTTGCAGAAGCCGAAGCGCAGCGCGCGGAGACGCAGCTCACCACCGCGATGCGTGAACTCGACTCCGCGATTCTCAACCTGCAGGCCGTGGTGGCGCAGGGTCGTGCAGTGCTCGCGACGTTCGGCGTGAAGCTCACGCGGAAGACGAAGAAGAAGGCCGCGAACACGAACACCGAGCCCGCCGCGCCCACGACGGTTCAGCCCGCGACGCAGCCCGTGGTGATGCCCGTTGCTGCGTGATCATCAAAACAAGCCCCGGCTCCAGACACAGGGAGACCGGGGCTTGAGCACTACGTCGTCGTCGTCACCTGCCACGAATCACCGACCGCCAGCGGCAACACTGACTTCGAATACGCCCAGGCGCTGACCTCCGCCCGCTGCGTCGGGTTGCCTGCGGTCTTCACGACCCGCTTCGTCTTGCCGAAATTGCCGGTGATGATCTGCGGAGGCTTCTGAAACAGCGACGCAAACCACTCGCTGGTGCCCGAGATTTCTTTGGGCATCGTGTCGGCTGAGCTGACGGTTTCGATGCACAGCGTGACCTGAGTGATCGGCAACGGGCTCAGCGCCGCCTTCGCCGTCGCGAGGTACTTCACCAACGAAATGTAGAAACGCTGCAGCGGGCGCGCGTCGGGGAGGTCGACCACGCCGCCCGCGCGCACGAAGTCGACCAGCGGGCCGAGCCAGGCGTCGAGGTTCTGACCTCCGCCGGGCGCTTCGGGCGCGCGGACGCTCTTGTAGAAAGCACCGATGTGCGTGAACAGCGACGTCTGAGCGCCCAACGATTCAATCGAGGCGATGGTCGTGAGGTTGAGAACCTCGACGCGAAGAGATCCGGGCATCCGTGACGCATACACTGCTTCGGAGCCGTCGGAGACCGCAGTCACCCGTCACGCAGCGCCGAAGCTTTCGAGGAGGACAAAGGAAAAGGCCGACTCCACTTTCGCGAAGTCGGCCTCTAGTTGCGGGGGCAGGATTTGAACCTGCGACCTTTGGGTTATGAGCCCAACGAGCTACCTGGCTGCTCCACCCCGCGAGAAGTTGTGCGCCGCTAGTACGTGCCCAAACCTTCGACGTCAAGCAGCTTGTTCCTCTGACCGGCCACCATACATTCGGCCAGTGAACTCCGCGGGGGCGTTCAAGCGACGGCTCATCACCATCTCCGCGATGGTCTTCGCGCTCGCGATCGTCACGCCGCTCTTCCCCGCGCTGTTGGTGCTCGCCCTCCTCATCGACCTCGCGCGCCTCGCCCGCTCGCTCTCCACCGCGCGGCTCACGTGTTTCCTCCTCGCGTTCCTCCTCGTCGAGAACTTCGGGCTCACGCTGTTGTTCTTCACCTTCCTCACCACGCGCGCCGGCACCCGCGCGCGCATGGCGCGCACCTTCGCCATCCAACGCCTCTACACGGCGCTCCACCTCGGCTGCGTGCGCACGCTCTTCTCGCTGCGCTTCGTCGTCGAGGGTTCAGCGCTCGCGCGCACCGGCCCCTTCGTCGCCTTCGTTCGCCACGCGAGCCTCGTCGACGTGCTGGTGCCCGGCGGCTTCATCGCCAACGCGCACCACATCGAGCTGCGCTACGTGCTCAAGAAGGAGCTCCTCGCCGAGCCGTGCCTCGACCTCGCCGGCCACTGGATCCCCAATCACTTCGTCTCGCGGTCGGGTGAAGACACGCAGCGCGAGCTCGACGCCATTCGCGCGTTGAAGGCCGGCCTCGGCGAACGCGAAGGGGTGCTCATCTTCCCCGAGGGCACGCGGTTCTCGGCGCGCAAGCGCGAGAAGCTGCTCGCCGGCCCCGACAAGGCGCGCGCTGAAGCCTTGAAACACCTGCTCCCGGTGCGGCCCGGCGGCGCGATGGCGTTGCTCGAAGCGGAGCCGCAGTGCGACCTGCTCTTCGTCGGTCATCATGGCCTCGAGGGCCTCACCGGCCTGCGCGACATCTGGCGCGGCAAGCTCGTCGGCCGCACCATCACCATTCGTTTCTGGCGGGAACCTCCGCCGAAAGAGAACCCCCTCGCGTTCGTCGACACGTGCTGGAAGCGCATCGACGACTGGCTGGAGACCTTCGACCAATGACCGCCCTCTTCAGTCTCGCCGGTGTGCTGTTGATGCTCTGGGGTCTGTCGCTGTGGCTCAAGGACTCGAGCATCATCGACATCTTCTGGGGCCCGGCCTTCGTGCTCGTCGCGTGGGAGTCGGCGTCGTTCAATCGCGACTCCCTCATCGTCTGCTCGCTGGTCACGCTCTGGGGGCTGCGGCTCGGGTTGTATCTGTACTGGCGCAACCACGGCCGCGGCGAAGACAAGCGCTACGTCGCCATGCGCGCCCGCCACGGCGAATCATGGTGGTGGAAGAGCCTGTTCATCGTCTTCGGGCTCCAGGGCGTGCTGGTGTGGCTGGTGTCGATGCCGGTGCGCGCCGCGGTGTCGCAGCCGTTCGAAGTCTGGGGCTACGCCGGCGTGCCGCTGGTGCTCGCCGGAGTCGCGTTCGAAAGCATCGGTGACTGGCAGCTCGCGCGCTTCAAGGCCGACGCCGCGAACAAGGGCCGCATCATGACCACCGGCCTGTGGAGGTACACGCGCCACCCGAACTACTTCGGAGACTTCCTCACGTGGTGGGGCTTCGGCGCGTTCGGGCTCGCGACCGGCCAGTGGTGGACGCTGGCCGGCCCGCTGGTGATGTCGGTGCTGCTGATCCGCGTCTCGGGGAAGGACCTGCTGGAGCAGGACATGATGAAGCGCCCCGGGTACGCCGAATACGCAAAAGCGACATCGGGTTTCATCCCGATGCCGCCGCGTTCGTAGCCAGCTCTGCTCTTCAGCTCAGCTGAGCTTCAGACCCTTGAGCTTGTCGGCCAGCGAATTGAAGCCACCGGAGCTGGTGACCTTCTTCGACTGCTCCGCCTTCCACGCGTTGAGGTCGGCGCGCTCTTCCGAACGCTCCGCCGCGACGAT
>JBEHYH010000219.1:0-10289 GCA_048498275.1 Myxococcota bacterium
CGCGACACAAAATTAACCTGTAATGCCGAGATGGGGCCTGCGGAAGTACGCGATTTTTGTCAGGTTGATCCTGCCGGTGAAAAATTGTTAAAGGCCGCCATGTTACAACTAGCACCAACCTCTGCGCGTACGGTCGCCCGGGCGCGATCTCCGTCGTCGCGCTCTCGAATCGCGGCGGGCTGCTCAACGCGCCTGACACGTACATGGAGAAGCTCTGCGTCGGCCCGCTCGCGCGCGGCGCCATCGACATCACCAAGTCGCCGACCGAGAACCTCCAGCGCATCGCCGCCGAGATGGGCCGCACGGTGCGCGAGCTGACGGTGGTGATCCTCGATCGCCCTCGTCACGAGCAGCTCATCGGCGAAGTGCGCCACGCCGGCGCGCGCGTGAAGTTGATCGAAGACGGTGACGTCGCGGCCGCGGTCGCGACGTGTTTCACGGAGAGCGGCGTCGACGTGCTCATGGGCCCCGGCGGTGCGCCCGAAGGCGTGCTTTCAGCGGCGGCGATTCGTTGCTGCGACGGCGACTTCCAGGGCCGCCTCAAGTTCCGCAGCCCTGAAGAACAGGCCCGCGCCGCGAAGATGGGCATCACCGACCCGAACCGCGTCTACAAGGCCGAAGAGCTCGCGAGCGGTGAAGTGATGTTCGCGGCCACCGGCGTCACCACCGGCGACTTCTTGAAGGGTGTGCGCTTCTTCGCGAACGGCGCCGAGACGCACTCCATCGTGATGCGCAGCAAGACGGGCACCGTTCGCCACATCACCGCGACGCACCGCCTCGACAAGAAGCCGATGTAAGGTCTCGGTTCCAAAACACCTCAAGGAGTTCGACACATGCCTGGCGCCCAGCGAACCATCACCATCAATGCCACCCCGGAGAAGTGTTGGACGGTGATCTCCGACTACGAGCGGTACCCGGAGTTCCTCCCGGAGGTGAAGAAGATCCGCACCTTCAACCGCCGCGGCAATGAAGTCGACGTTCAGTACGAAGCCGAGGTCGTGAAGGTCATCAAGTACACGGTGCACATGAAGGAAGACGGCCCGCGCGGCCTCGTCTGGTCGTTCATCGACGGCGAATTCATGAAGGACAACAAGGGCGGCTGGAAGCTCGAGGACGGCGGCAACGGCACCACCAAGGCCACCTATTCGGTCGAGGTGCAGGTCGGCATGCTGGTGCCCAAGAGCATCGTGAACGCGCTGGTCGACACGCAGCTCCCCAAGCTCCTCGAGAACTTCAAAAAGCGCATCGAAAGCACTCCCTGAGCGTTTTGGGAGCGTCAAACCCACTGAAATCACGAGAGCGAGTTGCTGTGCGCTGGCACGTGGTTAGAATCAACTCGCCGTGCTCGACACCTACATCATCGAAGAACTGAAACGACGTGAGCGAGAGCGCCAACAGCGCGAGCGCCAGCGCCCGAGTGTCGAGATCCCGATTGTTCGGGAAGAAGACGCCGACGACCTTCGCTCCGAGCGTGAGACGCCTCCGAGCGGTGGCACCGTGGTCACGATCGACTTCTGACGGAGAGCGCACGTGAACCCGCTCCTCGCATTGATCGCGCGGGGCAGGCGCCGCCCGTTTCGCATCTATTACGACGAGGCGTTTCGACTGCCGATCACCGGCGTCGAGTCGGGCCCGCGCGCGATGGAGACGCGCCGCGCGGACGATGTGCTGCACTACCTGCGGCACGTGCACGCGGTCAGGCCTGGCGCGGTGGTGAGCCCCGAGCCCGCGAGCTATTCGGCCCTCGGGCGCGTGCACACGCAGGCGTATCTCGAATCATTGATGTCGCCGACGGAGCTCGCGCACATCTTCGCGGTCGACCCTTCAGACGTGTACGTCGACGAAGTGCTGCGCAGCGTGCGGCTCGGCGTCGGTGGAACGATCGAGGCGGCGGTCTACACGTTGGCCAAGCGCAAGCCGGCGGTGAATCTGTTCGGTGGTTTTCATCACGCGGCGCCTGATCGCGGCGCGGGGTTCTGCGCGCTCAACGACATCGCGGTCGCCGTGAGTGAAGTCCGCGCGCGGGGTTTCACCGGGCGCATCGGCGTCATCGATCTCGACTTTCATCCTCCAGATGGCACGGCTGCATGTCTGGAGAAGGATGAGCTGACGTGGATCGGCTCGATCTCCGGCGCTGACTGGGGCCCCTTGCCGAGAGTCGATGAGACGCTGCTGCCACAGGGCACGCGCGACGACGGGTATCTGCGCGCGCTCGAGAAATTGCTGGGCCGCATGCCTGACTGCGAGCTGTGCTTCGTGCTCGCCGGCGCTGATGTGTTGACCGGTGATCGCCTCGGGCAGTTCGCGTTGTCGCTGCCCGGAGTGCGTGAACGCGAGCTGATGGTGGCGCGGAAACTCGGCTCGATGCCGCAGGTGTGGCTGCCCGCCGGCGGTTATTCGTCGCACGCGTGGAAGGTGTTCGCCGGAGTCGGGATGACGCTCGCGTTCGACACCGACGAGCCGGTGCCGACCGACTACGACCCGCTCGCGGCGCGCTTCTCACGCATCTCGCGATCGATCCCCTCGCAGTCGCTGGGCGACGACGAGATCCTGTCTGACGCCGACCTCGCGGAGACGCTGGGCCAGCCGCGCGTCGGGCCTCCGAAGCTGCTCGATTTCTACACGTCGGAAGGCATGGAGTTCGGCCTGGAGCGCTACCGCGTGATGCCGTTGCTGCGGCGGCTCGGTTTTCTGAACCTGCACGTCGTCATCGATCAGGTCGCTGCGTATGACCGCGCGCGCGTGCTGGGCACCGACGCGCTCACCGGCGTCGAGGCGGCGTTGATCGAGCTCGAGTGCGAGAAGCGTGTGCTCGGTGATCAGACATTCTTGTTCATCAACTGGCTCACGCTGCGAAACCCCCGCGCGCAGTTTTCAGATCTCCGGCCCCAGTTGCCGGGCCAGGAGGTGCCGGGGCTCGGGCTCGCGCGAGAGATGATGCAGATCCTCACGTTGATGTCGGTGCGCGTGAAGCTCGCGGGCATCGCGTTCCGGCCGTCGTGGTTTCACATGGCGTACACCGCGCGCCACGGCTCGCGCTTCATCGACCCCCGGCGGCAGGGCCGGTTCGAAGCGCTGGTTCGCGACGCACGGAAGCTGCCGTTGCTCGAATCGACCCGCGCGCTCGCGGACGGCCGCGTGAAGTTGAACGGTGAGCCGTATCAGTGGGAGCCGGACGAGATGGTGCGCTGGAACGACCCGGCGAACATCCCGCATGATCGGGAGACGATCGCCGTCGAGCGGGAACGTTGTCACTTCGAATTCAAGGAGACCTGAATCATGGGCGTACCGATGACCGTGAAGATTGATGGGCTGACGTGTCAACTGACGCACGAGCCGTCGGGCTCGCAGATCCGCACCGTGCCGCCGAAGGACAACGGCGGTGATGGTTCGACGTTCTCGCCGACAGACCTGGTGGGAGCGGCGCTCGCGTCGTGCGCGTTGACGACGATGGCGTTGGTGGCGGCGCGAGAAGGGCTGACGTTTCTGGGGGGCTCCGCGCGCGTCGAAAAGGAGATGACGCCGCCACCGAGGAAGATCGCGTCACTGGCGCTGGTGATCACGCTGCCGGCCGCGACGCCTGAAGCGCAGCGCGCGCGGCTCGAAGAGATCGCGCACGGTTGCCCGGTCGCGCGCAGCCTGCACCCCGAGGTGAAGCTGCCGATGACGTTCGAGTACGCCTGACCGCACGCGCTGCCGCTCGTTCGCTTCGTCGAAACCCCTCGCGGTGAAGCGGCGTTTCGGGGTTCACCGCTCGTTTCGCGAGCCCTTCCCCCCACGCGAGCGCATCGCGCGGGCCTTGCCGCTGTTCTTCGCCGAGTACATCGCCTCGTCGGCGACGCGCATCAGCGTGCCTGGGTCTTTGCCGTCTTCTGGAAAGCTCGCGTAGCCGACGCTCGCCGAGACGTGGAGCGTCGCTCCGTCGGCCTCGACCGGTTGCCGCGCGGCTTCGAGGATCTTCTCCATCGCCGCTTCCGGCCCGGCATTGCCGTCGAGCAGCAACACGAACTCGTCGCCGCCGAGCCGGCCGACGGCATCACCGCACTTCATGAAGCGCTGACTCACCGCGCGGAGCAACGCGTCGCCCATCGCGTGCCCGTGCGTGTCGTTGACCGCCTTGAACCCGTCGAGATCGACGAGCGCGAGCGTGAAGTGCTCGTTCTTCGCGACGCGTTCCTGCACGGCATGCAACAGCGCGCGGCGTGAGAGCAGGCCGGTGAGCGAATCGTAGCTCGCGAGCTCCGCGAGACGTTTCTGCAGCCGCAGCAGCTCGATCAACGCCGCGTAGCCCGAACGCAGAAACACGATCTGCGGCACCACGACGCTGAGCGCGCTGACTCCGATGAGCTTGATCTGACCGTCACCGAAGATGATCAGCGAGCTCGCCGGCGGCACGATGCCGAGCACCGCTGAGACCGCCGCGCGCGGCAACGAGCCCATCGCGTGCGACAGACACAATGCACCGAAGGTCAGTGAGATCGGCACCAGCAACACCGAGCTGAAGAAATTCGAGAACGCCGTCCACGCGGCGAAGGCGCTGGTCACGCCCATCACGATGGCGAGCAGAACCTGAACCGACGAGAGCCACCGTCGCGCCTGCGTGAGCTCGACGCGCGCGTCATCACGTCGCTTCCACTGCGCGATCCGCAGCATCGCCAGCAACGAAGGCGCGGCGATCCACGCATACGTCCAGAGCGGGTGCCCGTCAGACCGCAGCGCGTACGCGACGATGAGGAAGTTCAGCAGGGAAACCGCGTGCAGCACCGGCAGCGTGCGATGCAACGCACGGTACTGATGCTGCACCAGCGCTTCGTGCAGCTCTTCAGGTGGTGACGGAAAGAGCCGCGACCACAAACTCAGGTGCCTGTCTTGGTCGCCACGTCACCGCCCTGCGGCACCAGCTTGAGCTGGGTGGCGGTGAAGCTCTTCGCGTCGACTTCGCGCTCCAGGTACGTGTAGCCCGAGAGGCCCGCTTCATAGACGCGCAGAATCTGGCGCGACTCGTCGAGCGTGATGCGGCCTTCCCGCAGCGCCTTCTCCGCGTAGCCGCGCATGCGCGCGACGAGGTCGTCCTTGTTGTAGGCGACGTAGTTGAGCACCTCGGTCACGGTGTCGCCCTCGACGACGCGATCGATGAGGTAGCCGCCGCCCGGCGCGAGCGAGACCTGCACGGTGTGCGTGTCGCCGAACAGGTTGTGAAGGTCGCCCAGAATTTCCTGGTACGCGCCGACGAGGAAGATGCCGAGGTAGTACTCGTCGTCGGTCAACGCGTGGAGCTGGATGTCGTCCTTCACCTCGCGCTTGTCGATGAACTTCTCGATCTTGCCGTCGGAGTCGCAGGTGATGTCGGCCAGCACCGCGTGGCGCGTCGGGCGCTCACCAAGTCGGTGGATCGGCATCACCGGGAAGAGCTGATCGATCGCCCACGAGTCGGGCAGCGACTGGAACAGCGAGAAGTTGCAGAAGTACGTGTCTGAGAGGCGGTGTTCGAGGGCTTCGAATTCCTCGTTCATGTCGCCGGCTTCGCGCGCGATGCGCAGCACCTTGTGACAGATCGCCCAGAAGAGATTCTCGGCGAGCACGCGCTGCTCGAGTGACAGGTGCCCGAGCGAGAAGAGCGTCAGCGTCTCGTCTTTGTACTCGGCGGCGTCGTGGTACGTCTCGAGCAGGTTCTTGTTGGTGACGTCGCGCAGCGCCGCGAACAGGTTCTTCACCACCTGCGGCGCCGCGTCAGGCACGCGCTCCGGCGGGTTCGGCACGTCGAAGTCGCTGTTGCCGAGCACTTCGGTCACCAGCACGGCGTGATGCGCGACGACCGCGCGGCCCGATTCAGAGACGAGGTTCGGGTGCGGCAACTGCGCCGCGTCCGCCGCTTCCATGATCGAGAACACCACGTCGTTCGCGTATTCCTCCGTCGTGTAGTTCATCGACGACGCGAAGTTCGACTGCGAGCCGTCGTAGTCGACGCCGAGACCGCCGCCGACGTCGACGAACTGCAGCGGCGCTCCGAGGCGCTTCACCTCGACGTAGAAACGGCCGACTTCTCGCAGCGCGTTCTTCACGCTGCGGATGTTCGAGATCTGGCTGCCGAGGTGGAAGTGCAGCAGCTCGAAGGTGTCCATCAGGCCGGTCTCGCGGAGGAAGCCGATCGCCTCCATCAGCTCGCCCGACGAGAGCCCGAACTTGCTGCGGTCGCCGCCGCTCGCTTCCCACTTGCCGGCGCCGCGCGTCGACAGACGAACGCGCATGCCGAGCGTCGGGCGGATGTTGGTGCGCTTGGCGACCTCGGCGATCAGCGCGAGCTCCGTCGGCTTCTCGACGACCATCACCACCTTGCGGCCGAGCTTCGACGCGTAGAGCGCCGTCTCGATGTATTCCTCGTCCTTGTAGCCGTTGCAGATGATGAGCGCGTTCGGGTCGTCTTGCAGCGCCATCACCGCGAGCAGCTCGGGCTTGCTGCCCGCTTCGAGGCCGTAGCCGTAGGGCTTGCCGGCTTCGGCGATCGTCTCGGCGACGTACCGGTGCTGGTTCACCTTGATCGGGTACACGCCGCGGTACTGCCCCTTGTAGTTGTGCTCCGCGATCGCCTTGCGGAACGCCTCGTTCAGGTGCTGCACGCGATGCCGGAGCACGTCGGTGAAGCGGATCAGCAGCGGCAGGCTGATGCCGCGGCGACGAACTTCATCGACCAGTTCCTTCAAGTCGAAGCTGGGCGTCGCGGGCCCGCCGGGGTGAACCGCGACGTTGCCCTTGTCGTTGATGCCGAAGTAGCCCGCCCCCCAATGGCGGATTCCGTACATGTCGTTTGAGTCTGCGATCGTCCAGCGCTGCGAGGGGTTGGCCATGGCGCGCCGATTTACCGCGTCGGGACGCGCTTGGGGAACCATTCGCGTGGCTCCGCTTTCAGGGGTGTCGAGAATCGCGAACCCGACCGGCATCGGCGGGTCACTGCGCGATTTCGAGGATCCGCTCCATGCGGTGATTCTGGTGCGGGTCGCGCACCAGCTCGAGCAGGGCTTCGTTCTGCATCAGCGCCCGCGCGTCTTCTGACTCGATGGCGCGCTTGTAGACCGGCGAGGTGATCAGGTTCTTGAAGCGCGGGTCTTTCATCAGCGCCTCGAAGTCGGCGTTGCCTTGCAGCTTCGAGGCCCTGGCGGGGTTCGACGCCAGCTTCGCGGCGAGTACGAGGTCTTTGCCGGCGGAGAACTGGAACGTCTCGATGACGTTGAAGTCGCGGGCGAAGGCGAACACCTTCGAATCGCGCGGGGTGAAGCTGAACTTGCGGCCGCCGAGCACCAGGTTGTCTTCGATGAAGGTCGCCGCGGAGACGCCGACCCAGATCATGGCGGCGGCCTTGAGCGCGCCGAGGCCGAAGCCCATGAGGCGGTCGGGCGTGTGACTCTCGTCGCCGTCTTCGTCTTTCTTCGCGAGCAGCTTGCGGAGGACCGCGGTGATGATGCCGCGCACCACCAGGTAGATGATGATGAACGAGACGATGGTCGCGATGACCGTGCCGACGGTGAGCGAGGCTTTGAGCGCGTTGGCGAAAGGCTCCGAAAAGAACTGGCCACAGGGGAGCGCGGCGGCGAACGCGGCGGCCATACCGACGGCCTGAGCGACCTGCCGCGCGAACCCGGTGAACGAACCCCAGATCGCGAACAGCGCCACGAGGCCGAGTGCGAGGAGATCGAAGTTCACTTGATCTTGAACGCTTCGCCCGACTTCTGCCGTTGCTCGTCGAGCTTCTTCTGAACGGTCGTGAGCGCTTCCTTGAAGCGGGCGTTGTCCTTCTCGTACATCAGACCCATCTTCAGGTTCTTCTCGGCGGCCGCCCAGTTCTCACTCTGCATGTCGGCGGTCGCGCTCTTGAAATACGGCCGCGCCTTCGGGTTGTTGCCGAACTCTTCGTCGACGTTCTTGCGCGCTTCGGCCTTGAGCTCGGCTTCGGTGGCGTCGGTGTAGCGGAGCTTCTCGGTGCGCTCGGCGCCCGCGATGTCTGAGAGATATTTCTTCCGCTTCGCGTCGTCGCGGAGCACGAAATACGACTCGGTGATGCGCCGGTAGATCGCGCCGAGGTCGGTCTTCACCTGTGATTCCGGCAGGTGGAAGAAGCGGTCGGGGTGGAAGGTGCGGCTCTCCCGGTAGAACGCCTTCTTGATCTCTCCCGGAGTCGCGGCGGAGCCGATGCCGAGCGTCTCGAAGTAGTCGATGGAGTCGAGCTTCTGGGCGAACGCGCGCAACGCCGCGGCCTGCGGAGGTGTGATGTCTTCGATCGCGCCCGTAGCGGGAATCGGCGGCTCGCGCGGAGGGGGCGCGGGCGTGGTGGCCGCGACGGGTGCCGCAGGAGGAACGAGCGCTGCGCTCGACGGGCGCGCGAGCTGTGGCGCGACGGGCGCGGGCCCCGGAGCCGGAGGAACAATCGCCGCGCTCGAGGGGCGCGCCATCTGCGGCACCGACGGCACAGGGCCGGGAGCGAGCGGTGCACTGGGCGGCCGAGCGGCGACGGCGCCGGGAGGAACGGTCGGCACCGTGACGGTCGGTGGGCGAGGCGTAACCGGCGCTACGGCAGCTCCGGGCGCGACAGGAGGACGAACCGGTGGCGCGGCGGACATTCCCGGCGGGCGTGCGGCGACCGGCGGCATCGCGGGACGAGCGGCCGCCGGAGGAACCGCACCGGGAGGAACAGCGGGCACCGTCACGCTCGGCGCGCGAGGCGCGGCGGGCGGTTGTGGCAGTGAACCCGACGGGCTCGACGCCACCGGAGGCCGGGGCGCGGTCGGTTGGGCCGCGGAGATCTGCGGCACCAGCGGCGCGACGGCGGGCGCGGAGATCACGGGGATCTTCGGCGCGGCGACCACCGGCATTCCACTCTGCGTGGTGCGCTGCGCAGGCTGACCGACGCCGGGTTGCGACACGGGCCGCTGCGCGGGTTGGCCGGCGCCAGGCTGAGAAACGGGGCGCTGCGGAGGCTGACCCGCTCCCGACGTCGACACCGGGCGCGGCGCGGCAGGCGCGGGCGCAACCGGCGGCACCACCGGCGCGATGGTCGGCGTCGCGGTGATGGTGGGCAGGCGCGGCGCCACGGGCGGCGGTCCCGGTGGCTTGCCCGTGTTGTCAGACCCGTTCGACATGGTCGGCGGTTACCTCGCGGCGGGCAGATCGCGGTGGTTCGCCAGCGTGACCTGCTTGTTCGCGTTGATCGAATTCTGAATGTCGCCTTCCGACAGACCCGACGAGAGGCTGATGGTGGTCGACGTCCGCTGCCCGGTTTCTTTGTCGGCCGCGTGCACGTTCACGATGCCGTTGGAGTCGATCTCGAACGTCACGTCGATCTTCACCTCGCCGCGATAACCGACACGGAAGCCGGCGAATTCGAACTCTCCCAGCATCTCGCACTCGTCGGCGCGGTTCGATTCACCCTGATACACGCGGATCTTCACCTTCTCCTGGCCGTCGCGGCTGGTGGTGAACGCCTTCGACTTCTCGATAGGGATCGGCGTGTTCTTGTCGATGATCTTCTCGGTGTAGCCGCCGACGGTGCCGATGCGCAGCGCGAGCGGGGTCACGTCGACGAGGAAGGTCTCGGTCGCCTTGTCGAGCAGCGCGTGGGCCTGCAGCGCGGCGCCGAGCGACACGACCTGGTCGGGGTCGACGCCTTCCATCGGCTGCTTCTGGAAGTAGTGCTTCACGGAGTTGCGGATGATCGGCAGCCGCGTGGGGCCTCCGACCAGAATCACCGCGTCGACGTCGTTCACCGTCATGCGCGCCGACTGCAGCGCTTCGTCGGTCACCTTGAAGGTGCCCTGCACGAGGTCCATCACCATGCGGTTGAACTGGTCATCATTGAGCTGCATCTGCAGATCGATGACGTTGCCGTTGGTGTCCTGGCAGATGCCGGGGCATGAAATCTGCGCGACGCCCTGCTGGCCGACCTGAATCTTCGCCTGCTCCGCGGCCTCCTTGAGCATCTGGAGGCAGTAGCGGTTCTGGCGGAGATCGAGGCGGTAGCGCTTGAGGAAGTCCTCCGCCATCCAGTTCATGATGCGGTCGTCGAAGTCGTCGCCGCCGAGGTACGTGTCGCCCGAGGTCGAGAGCACCTCGAAGACGTCGGCGCCGATCTCCAGCACTGACACATCGAACGTGCCGCCGCCGAGGTCGTAGACCGCGACGCGCTGGTTCATGTCCTTACCGAAGCCGTAGGCGAGCGCGGCGGCGGTGGGCTCGTTCAAGATGCGCAGCACCTCGAGGCCCGCGATGCGCCCCGCGTCCTTCGTCGCCTGACGCTGGTT
>JBEHYH010000220.1:0-10286 GCA_048498275.1 Myxococcota bacterium
GGTGTCACACACCTGGGTGCAGGTCGCGGTGGCGTTGATGTCGCCGCCGTTGCTGCACAGCTCCGCCGAGCCACACGCCGCGCCGTGGAACGCGTCGGTGTCGGAGCACATCTGGCCGACCGAGGCGATCGACGCCCGCTGGGGAATGCAGACGCCCTTGCCATCGAGGCTCACCGCGAGCTCGCCGGTGGCCGCCGTCGGCACGCAGCTCGCCGGCGTGGTGCCGACGTTCGCGCAGCTCCCCGCGTCGGCGGAGAACACGTCGCACGACTTCATGCAGGCCCCCAGCACCGCGGTGTTGTCGGGGTCAGACAGGCGGAGGAAGTTCACGCACGACTCGCCGGCGTTGCACGCGGGCTCCTGGGTCTTGCCGTAGCCGGGGGGGTTCGCGTTGCAGGTGCGCTGGCAGACCCCTTCGTCACCACCGCGCGTGGGCACGCAGACCAGACCGGTGTTGCACTGCGTGGCGACGGTGCCGGTGCCGAAGTCGGTCTTGCAGGCTTCACCCTCGTTCGCGCTGCCGGGAGGACGGCAGGTGGGGATGAGGAAGTTGCCGAGGTCCCACGTGCGCAGCGTGTAGTGCTGGCAGGTGCCCGTGCCGAGGCCGGTCGGGTCGGTCTGCACGTCGCTCGCGTCGAACAGCAGGCACGTGCTCGAAGGCGAGACGCTCAGGAGCTTGAAGCCGCCCACGCCGCCGTCGTCCAGCGTCTCACGCACCCAGCCACCGTCCCACACGCCGGCGTCATCGACCGACTTGATGTTCTGCGTGCACGGCAGGTCAGCGGCGAGGCCGAGCGCGAGGCACGCGGTGTTGTCGCCGAGGTTGAAGCACGCTTCACCGCGGTCGCAGCTGTTGTTGCTGGTGCACGACTTCATGCACGTCGAGAGATTGCGGATGAGGCCGCCGGTGCACACGTAACCCGTGGGGCAGCGCGCGTCGGGGTTGTCGGTCTTGCATTCCTGCAACGCCTGCGGGTTCGTGCAGACGCCGTTCTGGCACCACTGGTCATTCACTTCGCAGGTGTCACCGCCGCCGACGAGGCTCGAGAGGCACGAGCAGCTCCCGCCGAGGCACGCCACCTGGCCGGGCGCGCACTGATTGCCGTTGCAGGTGACGGCGTTGGCGACGCATTCGAACTGGTTGTCGGCGACCTTCACGCAGGTGCCTGCATCGCAACCGCCACAGGCGTCGCGGCAGGTGCGGGTCGCGGTGTCGCAGATCTGATTCGACGCGCAGCCGCCAGAACACGCGTTCTGGTCGGGCGGGTTGCCGCCGTCGAACTGCGTTTCACCAGAGTCATTGGTGTTGATGGGCGTCGGGCACGCCGTGAAAAGGAGGGCGCCCAGGGTGACGGCGCTCAAGGTGCTCAAACGCATGTGCATGCCTTCTTTGAGAATTCGGCCGGGGAGAAAAGCGGCGCTCCCTTTAGGAGTAGCGCTGGGGGGTGTCAACCAACGTCGCGGGCTCAATACGCCGCCGTCAGACCAAAGATGAGCGAGTGATACGACTCTTCACCCACGCCACCGCACTGGGTCGTGTCGCAGGTGGTCCACTTCTGGCCTTGCCCGTAATACGTGTCTTTGTAGCTCGAGAAGCGCCAGCGCACCGTGTAGCCGATGGGGCCCCAGATCTGCCCCGCGACGCCCGCCTCGAGGCCGAAGCCGCTCGCCGTGGCGCCGCCGGTCGGGTCGTTGAGGTTGCCGTAGCCGACGATCTGCTCCGCTGAGGGCTTCGGGTTGAGGAAGAAGCTCACGCCGACCTCGAAGCGCAACTGGGGGATGATCGCGACCGCCGCGTCGAGGCCCAGCACGCCGTGAATCGCGCGTTGGCTCGAGGGGAGCGACAGGTTCGCGTTGGGGTCGATGATGAAGTTGCGCGTCGCGATGCCGCCGCGGAGACCGACCCACCCCACCGGCGACGCGTTCTTCACCGTGTAGGGCCCTGCTTCCTGCGAGCCGAGCGGCACGCCCATCGTGAAGTGGTAGCGGTACGCGAGCTGCCCCTGGAAGCCGAGGTCGTTGCTCTTCACCGTCTGCCCTTCTCCGCTGCCCTGCGTGTTCTGGTCGACGACGCGCGTGAGCGACTGGCCGTACTGGAAGTTCACCAGCACGCCGAGGCCCTGCGCGAGGGCGTTGACGCCCTTCGAGGCGCCGGTATGCACGCGCGCGAGCGGGAAGAGTTCAGCGTTCAACGAGAGCCCGAAGTACGGGACCGTCGCCGCGAAATCGATGGTGACGCCCGACGGCTTCTGCGCCGCGGAGTCGTACGCCTTGCACGACGTCACGCCCGGCCGCAGACACTGCGTACGCCACGTGGTCGCCCCCGCCACCCAGATGCGGAAGATCGGCACCGGCACGATGTCTTCGACCTTCTTCTTGTTGATGTTGTCGAGGTCGGCGTCGCGCTCCGGCTCGGGCTTCGGGTTGTTGCTGACGTCGGTGACGACGCCCACGTTGCCGGCCGAGTCGGTCTGCGTGAGGTCGAGGCCGGTCGACACCTCCTGGGTGTTGTCATTGCCGGCGACGGGCGTGTCTTCGGGCTTCGCCGCGCCCTGCTGCGCGGCCGCCGCGATGGCGCGCGCGAGCTTGCCGGCGAAGTCGTCAGACAACAGGCCCTTGCTGACCTTGAGCGACTTGGTCCACAGCGTTTCACCGGCCCGGTCGTAGATGATGACGTTGTACTTGCCGTCGGCGACCTCGCCGCCCACCGCGGCGTCGAGCTTGAGCACCTTCGCGGCGCGCGCCACACCGACCGGCGTCATCGCGGCGGCGCCCGTCATCTTCTTCTTCGCGGCGGCGGCCTTGTAGTCCTTCAGGGAGATGAGCTCGACCGTGCCCGATTGCCGCACGGCCTCTTCGACCTGCGCGCGCAGTTTGCCTTTCGGGTCGCCGTCGAGCTCCAGAACGACGACCTTCTGGGCGAAGGCGGGCAATGCAAGCAGCGCCAGCAGCAGAAACGCACGCATGAGAAGTCGAGCGTTATGCCGTCAGGCGCCTACAGGTCAACCCTGACCGCACCGGCTCTCGTCACCTGAGAATCGCGATCACGCGAGCAAGACGGGCCAGCGGTGAGCACGCGCGTGTCGAACGAGGCCATTCGCCGAGTCAGGCGGCGTGATCACCAACTGCTTCCGCGCGAACTCGAGCATGTCGCGATCGAGGTCACCGTTGCCGGCGGCGAGCGCGGGCGTCACGCCCCGCCTCTGGAGCCACGCGACCTTTCCTGAACCTGCGGGCACCGGCATCTCCACCTTCCCCGACAGGCGCCCTTCGTTCACCTCGCAGGTCACGCCGATGACGTGTTCAGCGTCGATGCCCAGCGCCTCGGCGCCCGGCAACACGACCCAGCGCGGAGACGCGGAGCAGATCCACACCTCCTGCGCCTTCAAGCGCGAGAGGAACGGGCGCACCCACGGGAAGATGCGCCCGGTGAAGCGCTCGGCGAAGAACGCGCGGGTGTGTGAAAGCAGCTCATCTTCACGCGCCCCCGCCATCACCTCGACGGCCCACGCATACGCGCGAACGGGGTCTTCGGCATGGAGGGCTTCGTACGTCGCGTAGCGCGCGTCGAAGAGCTTGCGATGCAGAGCCCAGCGCAGGAAGTCTTCGCCGACGTCTCCGCGCCAGAGCGTGCCGTCGGCGTCGAACACCACGCGCTCGCCGGCTTGAAGATCAGCCACGAGCGCGTCGAGCATGTTCAGTTCTTCTTTTCCGACAGCTCCGCGTTCTGCTTTTCGAGCGATTCGCGGCGCGCGTTCAGCGTGGTCAGCAGGCCGTCGATGCCCTTGTCGGCCAACTGCTTCTTGAACTGGTCCTGGTACGTGGTGACCAGCGAAACCTCGTCGGTGACCACGTCGTAGACGCGCCAGTTGGCCTTCGCGTCGGCGCGGTACAGCTTGTAGACGATGGCGAACGTGTCGGGCTTCACCTTGAGCGAGGTGTTCACCACCGCTTCGTTGCCGTCGACCTTCTCCTCGCCGTACTCGACGGTCGGAGCCTGCTTGCCCTCCTTGTCCTTCATCGCCTTGTTCTCGTAGCTGGCCTTGAGCAGGCCGCGCATCGTGGTGCCGAGCTCGTCTTGCTGCTTCTTGCTGAGCTTCGCCCAGTTGGTGCCCATGGCGCGCTTGCTCAGCTCGTTGAAGTCGATGACCTCGTCGATGCGCTGCGCGAGCTTCTTGGCCGACGCGTCGGGCGTCTTGATGACCTGCTGCACTTCGGCGTCGATGCTCTTCACGAGCGCGGTCGGGCCCAGCGGGGCAGCGGCGAGAGCGAGGGAGGCGAGGACGGCAATCACGGGAGACTCCTTGAAGAAGAACGAGGTAGCGCCTGAAACAACGAAAGAGGCGCTGCGTCAATTCACCTACTTCTTCATCGCCACCAGACCAAGCTGCAACGGCTGGGTCAGCCCGCGAACGAGGTAGGGCACGATCGGCACGTCGATGCCCTTGAGCATCACCGCTTCGCTCGCCTCTTGAATCACGCCGGGGCCCGCGCGCATCAACGTGTCGCTGGTGACGAGCACCTGCCCCGCGTCGGCGATGCCGCACAGCCGCGCGGCGAGGTTCACCGTCGCGCCGATCGCCGTGTAGTCCTGTCGACGTGACGCGCCGATGGCGCCGACGACCGCGGGGCCGGTGTTGATGCCCACGCCCATCTCGAGCGGCTCACCGTTGACGCGGATCTTGTGCGCGCGCTGCACCATCTCGAGCGCCGCGGCGATCGCCTTGCGCGCGTCGTCTTCTTTCGAATTGAGCGAACCCCACACCGCCATCACGCAGTCGCCGATGAACTTGTCGACGACTCCGCCGTGACGTTCGACCGCGTCGACCGCTTCGCCGAAGAACGCGTTCAAAAAACGCACGACCTCTTCGGGAGGCATGTGACTGCTCATGGTGGTGAAGCCGCGGATGTCGGCGAAGAGCACCGTCACTTCGGCGTTCTGACCCGCCATGTTCACCTTCAGGCGGCCCGACAACACCTCTTCGACGGCGGCCTGAGACATGAAGCGCGACAGGCTCGCGCGCGTCTCGACTTCGCGCTGCACCTGCGCCACCAGCGCCGCGTTGTCGAGGAGGATGCTGGCCTGCGACGCGATGCCGTCGAGCAGCGGCAGATCTTCATCGGTGAAGGCCGCGCTCATCGACACCGACTCGACGTAGAGAATGCCGATGGTGCCCGCGCGCGTGGTGCGCAGCGGCACGGCCATCACGCTCTTCACGCCGCGGATCATGACGGACTTCGAACGATCGAAGCGATCGTCCATCAACGCGTTGTGGGTGATGAGCCCGTTGTCGCTGATGAGCGCCTGATCGATGACGGTGCGCGGCACCTCGACGACGTGATCGCCGTTGCGCGCCTTCGACGCGTAGCGGCCCGAGGTCAGCCACACCGCGGCGCCGTCAGCGTTCAGCAGCTCGAAGATCACCGAGAGAATGCGGTCGACCATCGTCTCGACGCTGCGCTCGAGCGACACGCGACGGTGGAATTCCTGCGCGATCTTGAAGCGCGCGTTCTCACGGCGCAGCGTCGCGATGGTCAGCCCTTCGACGTCTTCGAGCTTCACCATCACCGTGCGTTCAGGCGCGGGTTCTTCGGTGACGCCTTCGACGTCGGCCGCGACGCGGATGCTGGTGTCTTCGGGTGCGTCGAGCGCGTCGTGCTGGCCGGTGGTCTCGGCGGTGGTGAGGCCGGGGCCCGCGCCATTCGGAGTCACCTCGGCGAACGCGTCATCACGCCGGTAGAACGCGCGGCGAATCAGCGCGGCGACACCACCGTTGGTCGCGACGAACACCGTCACCGAGCGCGCGCCGACGATCTGCCGAAGCTCGGGTTCCAGCGTCGCCGACAACGGCACCGACGCGACCACGCTGAGCTCGTGCTTCGACGAATCCCAATGCACGGGGCACATGCGCAGACGCTCCGCGCTGCGAACGCCCACGCGCTCGAGCAGATCTTCGTCGAGGCGAATGCTCTTCAACTTCTCCGCCTTCACGAAGCGCGTCGAATACAGCTCCGCGAAGATCCGGAGGAAGTCGCCCTCTTTCAGGAGGTTCAGCCGAAGCAACGCGTCGGACAGCGTGCCGCCGTTCTCAGCGACGTAGGCGCGTGCCTGCTCGAAGCCAGTGGCGTCAACAAGCCCGCTCGCCTTGAGCGGGTTCACGATGACCGCTTCGGGTTCACTGGAGACCGTCATGAAAGCGGCGAGAAGCTTAGGCACCGAATTCGCGGCGAGTCTTTCAAAGAAAACGCATCCCGCCGAAGCTCGGAGACCCATGCGCTTCGCTCTTTTTTTCGTGCTCACCAGCTGTCTGCTCGCCGCGTGCGGAAAAGTCCCCGGAGGCCCCGCAGACAGCTCCCACCTTCCCGGACAATGTGGTGGCGCTTCAGGCGTGCTGTTGAGCGCCGCGCCCTCTCGCGATCTCTGCGGCCTCGGCACGGCGTCGCCCGTTTCAGGCACCGGCCCGTGGGCGTGGACCTGCACCGGCCCGGGCGGCGCGACGACATGTCAGGCCGGAGTCGCGGGCCCCGAAGGTGAGCGTCTGCCTGTCGCCGGCAATCTCGACGGCGGCTGCACGTCGATGTCGCTCCCCGCCTCCGCGCAGTTGGCCGACACCAGCGCGCCCGATCACGTCGTCGGCACCGGTACGCCCGAGAGCTGCACGTTCGCCGCGTTGAAGGCCGCGGTGTCACAAGGCGGCGTCATCACCTTCGACTGCGGCGACGGGCTCGTCACCATCGCCGTCACCGAATCGCTGACTCCACCCGCTTCGAACGCGTACGCGAATGAACCGGCGGTGCACACGGTGATCGACGGCGGCAACAAGGTGACGCTCGACGGCCAGGGCGCGGTGCGCCTCATCAACTGGAACCACGAAGGCCACTGGCAGAAGAGCGACGACACGCTGACGCTGCAGCGCATGCGCTTCATCAACGGCCGGGCGACCGGCTCGCAGACCATCGCGGCGTGCGCGCAGACACCGAATGATCAGTGCTCGACGGGTTTCACCGATGGGCAAGGCGGCGCGCTCTTCATGCGCGACGGAGATCTGCGCGTCATCGAATGCACCTTCGCGAACAATCAGGCCGCGCTCACCGGGCCCGACACCGGCGGCGGAGCGATCTACGTGCTCGGCACCGGTCACGACATTCAGATTTCTCGCAGCACGTTCGTGGGTAATCGCGCCAGCAACGCCGGCGGGCTCGGCATGTTGTTCTCGGGCGCGCTGATCTCGAACTCGCTCTTCACCGACAACGAAGCGGTCGGCACCGGGGCCAACAGCGTCGACGCCGCGCACTGCGCCTGCGATGGCAATCAGGTCGGCTCCGGCGGCAACGGCGGCGGCCTCTATAAAGACGGAGGCGACGGGCAGGACATCGTGGTCTGCGGCTCGCAGTTCACGCAGAACTCCGCGAAGGAATTCGGGGCGGCGATCTTCCTCACCGCGAACGGGAGCGCGGCGCACCTGGTGCTCCTCGACACCAACGTGAACGACAGCTCGAACGGTCACCCGTACTGGCAATGGTGCGCGTCGGTTTCGACCGACACGGCGAGCACCTCGCCGCAGCCGGTGAACTCGACCTTCTGTCAGAGCGACGGAACCTGCGAGGTGAGTTGTAACGGCTGAAAATCTTGCACCTCCACGCCCCGCCGGGTGTGAGGCCAGCATGAGAGCCGTCTTCCCGATCATCCTCGTCGCTGCGCTGTTCGCTTCCTGCACGCCCACTGAAGAAAAGTGTGGCCCGTCGAATTGCAACGGCTGCTGCGACGCGACCGGAGCATGTCAGCAGGGCTTCGTCGGCAACGCGTGCGGCATGGGCGGGCTCGCGTGTCAGGTGTGCGCGACCGGCCAGTGCACGCTCGGCACCTGTGCGCAGCCTCCGTCGTGCACGCCGCGCACGTGCGCCTCGGCCGGCAAGAACTGCGGCATCATCGACGACGGCTGCGGTCACCCGCTGGGTTGCGGCAATTGCGGTTCTGGCGAAACGTGCGGAGCCGGCGGCGCGAACGTGTGCGGCACCGGCACCTGCACCGCGAAGACCTGCAACGAGCTCTCGGCGATGTGCGGCAGCGTCAGCGATGGCTGCTCGATGCTGCTCTCGTGTGGCGCGTGCAGCGGCGGTCTGCAGTGCGTGTCGAACCAATGCGCGTGCGCACCGAAGACGTGCTCATCGCTCGGCAAGAACTGCGGCAGCGTCGATGACGGCTGCGGTGGAACTCTGAACTGCGGCACCTGTTCGCAGGGCACCTGCGGCGGTGGCGGCAGCCCGAACGTGTGCGGCTCCGGCTCGTGCACGGCGGCGACCTGCGCTTCACTCGGCAAGAACTGCGGGAGCGTCAGCGACAACTGCGGCGGCACGTTGAACTGCGGCACCTGCACGCTCGGCACCTGCGGCGGCGGCGGCACCGCGAACGTCTGCGGCGCGACCTGCACCACCTCGTGCCCGACCGGCTATTCGTGCGACGCCTACGGCCAGTGCGCCGGCGGCAACCCCACCACCCTCGACTTCAACGTGGTCACGGTGGCGGTCTCGGGGAAGGTGACGTTGAACAACAACGCGCCGGTCGCGACGAGCTCCTGCAACAACAGCTACTACTTCCGGGGCAACGTGAATCTCCACGACCCGGTGCACGGGTACAGCTTCTCGTTCCCCCTGCAAGACTGCACTGGCGACGCGACGTTCTCGGGCACGGTCTTCCCCGGCACGTACAAGGTCTCGGTCGATGGTGATTACTCCGACCTCCCGAACGCCGAGTACATCGTCAACCCGGCGTTGACCGTCACGGCGGCGGCGAGCGGCTTGAACTTCAACATCACCACGGTGCCGGTCTCGGGGAAGGTGTTGCTGAACAACAACGCGCCGGTCGCCACCAGCTCCTGCAACAACAGCTACTACTTCCGCGGCAACGTGAATCTCTACGACTCGACGAATGGGTACAGCTTCTCGTTCCCGCTCCAGAACTGCACGGGCGACGCCACGTTCTCGGGCACGGTGTTCCCCGGCACGTACAAGGTCTCGGTCGACGGCGATTATTCTGATCTGCCGAATGCCAATTACATCGTGAACCCCTCGCTGCAGATCAACGCCGCGACGAGCGGGCTCACCTTCAACCTCACGACGTCGACCGTCTCGGGTCTGGTGACGCTGAACGGCGCGGCGCCGATGGCGACGAGCTCGTGCAACAACAGCTATTACTTCCGCGGCAATGTGAACCTGTACGACTCCGTGCACGGCTACAGCTTCTCGTTCCCCCTCCAGGACTGCACGGGCGACGCGACGTTCTCGGGCACGGTCTTCCCCGGCACGTACAAGGTCTCGGTCGATGGCGACTACTCCGACCTCCCGAATGCCAATTACGTCGTCAACGCGGCATTGCAGCGCAACACGACGACCAGCGGTTTGACGTTCAACATCACGACGGTGCCGGTCTCGGGGAAGGTGACGTTGAACGGCGCGGAGCCGGTCGCGACCAACTCGTGCAACAACAGCTATTACTTCCGCGGCAACGTGAATCTGTATGACGCGACCAACGGGTACAGCTTCTCGTTCCCCCTCCAGGACTGCAGCGGTGACGCGACGTTCCTGGGCACGGTCTTCCCCGGCACGTATCGGGTCTCGGTCGACGGCGATTATTCGGATCTGCCCAATGCCAATTACATCGTGAACCCTGCACTACAGATCAACGCGGCGACCAGCGGGCTGATGTTCAATCTCACGACGAATGACATCTCGGGCAAGGTGCTGCTCAACGGAGCTGCGCCGGTGGCGACCAGCTCCTGCAACAACAGCTATTATTTCCGCGGCAACGTGAATCTATACGACGCGACGAGCGGGTACAGCTTCTCGTTCCCCCTGCAGGACTGCGCGGGTGACGCGACGTTCTCGGGCACGGTCTTCCCCGGCACGTACAAGGTCTCGGTCGACGGCGACTATTCTGATTTGCCAAACGCCAATTACGTCGTGAACCCGGCGCTGCAGGTCAATGCGACGACCAGCGGGCTCTCGTTCGACGTGACGACCGTCGAAATCGCGGGGCGCGTGCAATTGAACGGCGCGGCGCCGATCGCCACCAGCTCGTGCAACACCAGCTATTACTTCCGCGGCAACGTCAGCCTCTACGACTCGGCGCACGGGTACAGCTTCAGCTTCCCCCTGCAGGACTGCGCGGGCGACGCGACGTTCTCGGGCACGGTCTTCCCCGGCACGTATCGGGTCTCGGTCGACGGCGATTATTCGGAACTGCCGAACGCGAGCTACGTGGTGCTGCCGGCGCTGGTCGTGAACTG
>JBEHYH010000221.1:0-10212 GCA_048498275.1 Myxococcota bacterium
GGTCATCTGGAAACGGCGGCTGCCGCAAAACAGGCCGGGACGCGCGCGCTCGTGGAACTCGCACGACTGCGCTTGCGCGAGTTGCAGGGCCGGCGCGCACAAAACTCCACGACCGATTCCGCCACGCCGCGCCTCTTTTCTTCCGCTCGTCGTTGCCTGAAGCGTTGCCCGAATTGTCGACCGGCAGCGTGCAGGTGATCTCGGTAAGCGCGCTCGCGGCTGAACAGATGCAGTGGTCGAGCCGCCTTGATCATCTCTCGATGTTCGTCGTCGCTCCGAACATCGGCGGCATGGTGCTCAGCAAGAAGTCGATCGACGCCCTCCCCGCTGCTTCGCGCGACGTGTTGATGGAGACCGGCAAGCTCGCGGCGAAGGCGCTGACTGATCGCATTCGCGCCGAAGATGCGAAGGCACTCGAGCGCTTGAAGGGCCGCATGACGGTCGTCGAGCCCAGCGCTGAAGATCTGAAAGCGTGGCAGGCGGTGTTCGCGCAGGCGCGTGAGCGTCTCGCGAAAGGCACCTTCGACGCGAAGCTCATGAGCGACGCGGAGCAGTCGGCGAAGTGAACAAGCTCGACCGCGCGCTGTCGCGAGTTGAAGCGTTCGTGATTTCGGGGGCGCTCGGTGCGCTCCTTCTGTCGTTCGCGTTGTGGGTTTCGCTGAAGGGGCTCTCATCGCGAACAACGAGTGAGTTCTTCGCGGGCCTCGTCTTCCGCGCGTTGTTCGGAGCGTGCGTTCTCGGCGCGATCACCTGGCGATTCTCGAAGCGCACGTCGTTCACGGTGTTCGCGACGGTGTTTGGCGCTGGCATCGCCTGGCTCTGGAAAGACACCGGCGTCGAATGGGCGTCGAACGTGCTCGGCTGGTTGCAAGATGGTTCGCTGCTGACGTGGATGGGCGGACTTCGCGGGCTCGGCACGCGGCTCACGCTGATCCTCGCGATGACCGGAGCGGCGGTCGCGACGTCGCAGGGCAAACACGTTTCCATCGATTTCCTGACGCGATTGTTCAGCGAAAAGGCGCGACGCTGGCTCGGCATCACCGGCGGGCTCATCGCGGTGCTCGTCTGCACGTTCGCCGCCTACGGCTTCTGGGATTTTCTGTCGGTCGATTCATTGGGTGGAACGCCCGGAGCAACACTGTCTCGACACACCGGCTACGCGTTCAAACAGCTCCTGCTCGATCTGAAGATGACGCCGCGCGTGCTCGGCGGCGCGAAGTGGGACCAGTCGCTCACCGGCGTGGAATGGAATGACTGGCTCGGTGACGCACCGGAGTTCGTGCCGCTGAAAGAAACCGACGCCGCTGCGTTCCGCACTCCGTTGCTCGCCGTGCCCGGTGAACTGCCGCGCGGTCTGCTCGCGAAAGATCTCGGCATCATCGTGCCGATCGGTCTGCTGTGGCTCGCGCTGCGCTTCGTGCTGTGGGTACTCCTCGGCGGAAAGAAAGCTGAAGACCACGCAGCGCCGCCGGTTGAAGCGAGTCGCTGGCAGTGGCTGTTTCCCATCGCCGCGCTCATCGGCGCTCCGCTCTTCGCTTTGATGGCAGGCGGAGCCGAGCTCGCCTGGTGGCTGCATGGCGCGCCGTTGAGCCGGCTCGCTCCACGCGTGATGGATGAGCAGTTCGCCGGCTCGCCGGTGCTCGTCACCATTCCGCTGTTCACCGCGCTTGGGTACGTGCTCGCCGAATCGCAGGCGCCGCAGCGCATCGTCAGTGCATCGCGCGCGTTGTTCGGTTGGCTGCCCGGTGGGCTCGCGTTGGTGTGTCTCGTCGCGAGCGCGTTCTTCACCTCACTCACCGGTGGCTCCGGCGTCACCATCGTCGCCATCGGCGGCCTGCTCTACCCGGCGCTACGCAACGAGGGGTACCCGGAGAAATTCTCACTCGGGCTCGTGACGACCGGCGGTTCGCTGGGGCTGCTGTTGCCGCCGTCACTCGCGATTCTCGTCTACGCGCTCGTCGCCGGTCTCGACATGACGGCCGCCTTCAAAGCCGGGCTCATTCCCGCGGCGTTGGTGATGGTGGTGCTCGGCCTCTGGAGCGCGCGCGTCGGCATCAAGGAGAAGATTCCGCGCTCGAAGTTCGAACCGAAAGCCGCGCTCGCGGCGCTCGGCACGTTGAAGTGGGAACTCGCGATTCCGGTGCTGATTCTCGGAGGGCTCGCCACCAGCCTCACCACGCTCGAAGAATCGGCCGCCATCGCGCTCGTGTGGTGCCTGGTGACGTCGCTGTTCGTGCACCGCGATGTTCAGGCGAAGAGCCTGCCGAAGTTGTTCGCAGAAGCGCTCTCGCTGTCAGGCGCGGTCATCTTGATTCTGATGATGGCCAACGCGCTGATGAACTTCGTCGTCGACGCGCAGGTGCCAGAAGGCGTGTTGAATCGCCTGCTCGCGCTCGGCCTCACGGAGCGTTGGCAGTTCCTCATCGTGCTCAACGTGTTCCTGCTGGTCGTCGGCATGTTGATGGATGGGTTCTCCGCGCTGCTCGTCGCGGTGCCGCTGGTTCTGCCGTTCGCGGCGCACTTCGGGCTGCACCCGTTTCAGCTCGCGATGATGGTGCTGCTCAACCTCGAGCTCGCGTTCTGCATGCCGCCGCTGGGTTTGAATCTGTTCATCGCGAGCTTCCGTTTTCAGCGGCCGGTGGCGTCGCTGTATCGGTCAGTCGTTCCCTTCGTTCTGCTGCTCACCGTGTGTCTCGTGGCGGTGATGGCGTTCCCGAAGTTGTCGACGGTGCTCGTGCAGTCAGACATCGATGACGCACGCGCGAAGGCCATCGCTCGCGGAGACGCGCCGCGCGAAGCGTGGATTCTCGAGTGCGTTCAGCAGGACACGTTGAACCCGCAGCCGTGCAGTGAAGAAGAGCGCGTGAAGTACGCGCCTCCTGATGCGGGCACCGAAGAAAGTGAAGACGACGCGCTCATGCGCGAGATGATGGGTCAGTAGCGCTTCGCGCGGAGTTTTGACGGAGAAACGCCGAAGCGTTCTTGAAAGCGGCTCGCGAAGCGCGACGCGGATGAGTACCCAGACTCGAGCGCGACGTGACCGACCGGCAAGTCAGTCGTCCACAGCAGTGACGCGGCGTGATTCAGCCGCACCTCGGTGAGCAACTTCGTGAATGACGTCGCTTCGCCCGTGAGGCGCCGATGCAGTGTGTCTTCACTCATCGCGAGCGCGCGCGAGACGCCGGCGAGCGTCCAGGCGCGTGAAGGTTCACGAGAGACCAGTCGCTTCACGCTGAGCCGCGCGCTCGTCGAGAGGCTCACGTCGACCTTGAGTTCCAGCAGCCACGCGATGAGCTCCGACACACGCGCACGCAGCACGCGTTCAGGGAGATCGTTCGACACCGCATCGATGCAGCGCTGATGCACTTCACCGAGTTGCCCGGCTTCTTTCGTTTCGAAGTGACGAAGACGCGCAGTGCCCGCGGGCTTCACCGGCTGCGCCTGCACCAGCAACTCCGGGGCGATCAGCAGCGCGTCGGCTTCGTATTCACCGCGTTCATCCGGCAGGTTGCGCACTTCCAACTGCGTGCCCGGAGGAATCCACACGAACTCCCCGGCGCGCACGTGAACGAGTTCGTCACGCTTGCGCATCAACTTCTCACCGCGCAGCACGTGCACCACGCCAGCCGAGAGCCACTCGACACCAGCGAAGACCTCGTCGGGCTCTCGCTGCCGAATCTTCGCGTACGCGGCGGACGTCGCGTCGAGCACCGGCGCCGTACGTTCGATGGGAGAAGGTTTTCGCATGCGTCACGGCGCGGCGGCCGTGGCCATGAGCGTACCGCGCCCGAGCGTGTGCTCCATGAGCACGAATGACAGGTACGCGGGCGTCGCGTCAGCGGGCAGAGGCAGCGAATCGATATCGAGCGCGTGCACCACGATGAAGTAGCGATGCGTGCCGGTACCCTTCGGAGGCGCGGCTCCGAGGTACTGCGCGAGCCGTGCATCATTCGGCAACTGCACCGCGCCAGGAGGCAGCGATGAACTGCTCGGTGCTCCCGCGTTCTTCGGCAGCGCGCTCACCGTCGCGGGAATGTTGAAGACCGCCCAGTGCCAGAAGCCGCTCGGCGTCGGAGCGTCAGCATCGAACATGGTGACTGCGAAGCTCTTCGTCGATGACGGAAAGCCTGACCAGTTCAGCTGCGGCGAGATGTTGTCGCTGCGTTGCTCGGTGGCGAGCGCCTCGCCATTTCGAACATCTGCGCTGCTCAACGTGAACGAAGGAACAACAGGGAGTGACTCGTACGGATTCGGTTTCATGGTTCAACGTCCTTTCGGGGTGAGGGAGTTCGACGGGTAGTAGGGCCGGTCTCCGAGCGCGTCGACGCGACGCCAGAAGTCGTCGCTGACCGCGAGCCCGCTCGCGTTCTTCTGCGCGGTCTGCCGCCACATCGCCCATGAGTCGGGGTGCAGCCGCGTGGCTTCGTTGAACTGAAGGCGCGCTTCGTCGAGACGCCCTGCTCGTTCAAGCGCTCGCCCGAGCCGGAAGTGCACATGCGCGAGCGCCACGTTCGCATCGACCGGTGTCACCGCGTCTTGTGGAGTCGCTCCGTTTTCTGCCCAGTGCGCGACCGCGTCGGCGTACGCCTGCTTGAGGCGCTGACGTTCTTCGCGAACTTCAGGCGAAGGCATCACCGTCGCGCGATTCATCGAGCGGAAGCTGTCGGTCGAACCAGCGACCTCCGGGCCGCGAACGATGCGACCGTTCTCATCAATCCACGCCGACTGTGGAACGTTCACGAAGTTGAACAACTCCGCGGTCAGATGATCGCGATCAATGAGACACGTGAACGAAGGAGACGCCGCTTCAATCCACGGGCGCGCGGCGTCTGCGTGATCGAGCGCGATGGCGATGACAGCAAGCTTCTCGTGCAGCGACTGCCACACCGGAAGATCGGTTCGACAGCCACACCACGAGGCCCAGGTGACGATGAACACCTTCCGCCCGCGGAAATCAGAGAGGCGGTGACGCGTTCCTTGAAGATCAGGCAGCTCGAAATCTGGAGCGTCAGCAGCGCGCGAGATCGACGACGCGCTCGCACCGAGAACCCAGACACCGGGGGCATGCGCGACAGGCCAGCCCGCGTAACGCCACAGACCGGCGACATCGAGCCGTTCACCGTCGACCAGCTTCAGATGCCTCGGCAACGGCATGCAGCGCTCGTCGCGGCACAGCCCTTCAGGCTTCCACTTCCAACCCGTGGCGCGCTCGAGTTCCCTGGCGTCAAGCCAGAGCGCATCTGCGTCTGGCAGTTCGACTTCGTTCGATTCGTGAATGACCTTCATGCACGGCAATGTGCAATCGAGCCCGCGCGCGCGTGCGCCTCAAAACCGCAATCACTGCTCCGCAAACCGCGAAGCTACTTCCGGTAGTGGTCGACGACTTTGTAGCTGCGCGCGTACAGCGCGAACGCCGCCGACGACGTGAACGCGAACGCCGCGAAGAAATACATCTGCGTCGAGATGACGCCCCAGCCGCGCTGAGTGATGGCCGTCGTCACCGACTCACTCTTCACCGTCGCGTTCGCGAGCAGCACCCAGAGGTTGCCGATGGTGGTCGCGAGGCTCCAGAACGCCATCAGCACGCCCTTCAAGCGCGCAGGCGCCTGCGAGTATGCGAACTCGAGACCGGTCGCCGACACCAGCACTTCACCCATCGTCAGCAGCGTGTACGGCACCAACTGCCACAGCACCGGCAGCTTCGTGCCGGCGTCGAGCATCTGCTGCATCACCGCCACCACGACGAACGACGACGCGGCGAGCGAGAGCCCGAGCCCCATGCGGCGCAGCGGCGTCGGCTCGACGCCAATCTTCCGCAGCGCGGGGAAGAGCACGAGGTTGTTCAGCGGGATCAGCAGCACCACCAGCAGCGGGTTCGCCGCCTGCATCTGCGAGGCGGTCTTGAACCAGCTCCAACCCGGCAGCTCCATGGAGTTGCCCTGCAGCACCCAGGTGGTCGCCTTCTGATCGAACAGCGAAAAGAACGGCGTCACCAACGCGAACAACACCAGCACGCGCAGCACGCCCTTCACCGCGTCGACCGCTTCGTCGGAATGCTTGCCGCGCGCGGAGTCGACGCGCAGATACGCACCGACGCCCGCGAACAGGAGGAACACCACCAGCGCGAGGCAGATGGTCGGCACCGCGTGCAGCGTGCTCCAGAGCGTGAAGGTGAACCGCGCGGCGATCGCGCCCAGCACCACCAGCACCGAGCCCACGTTCCACCCGCTCCCGAACAGCGCCGTGCGACACACGTTCAAGAACGAATCAGGGTCGCCGCTGGTCTCGGGGTTCGATGGCCCTCCGCGCACGATGGAGAAGATCACCAGCGCGACGACGACGATCTCGAGCGCCACCGCGAACACCGTCGGCAGAAACCCGAGCGCGCCACCGACCGGCACGAGCACGATGGCGAGCGCCTTGAGCACCAGCGACGCGATCTCCTCGAGCGAACGGAACCGCGCGTCACCCGACAGCGCCGGAGGCACGTTCACGTAGCGATTCCGCCCCGCGAAGAAGATGACCACGCTCAGCGCCATCAACATCGCCGGCAACGCGAAGGTCAGCCGCGGGTAGCCGCTCTTCAGCAGCGGAGGGATCAACAGCGACGCGAAGAACGAGCCGAAGTTGATGATGAAATAGAACGCGTCGAACACCACCTTCGCGAGGTGCTTGTTCGACGAATCGAACTGGTCGCCGACGAACGCCGACACGCAGGGCTTGATGCCGCCGCTGCCCAACGCGATGAGAAACAGGCCCGAATAGAACCCCGTCGCGTTGTCGGTGCTGAACGCCAGCATCACCTGCCCGACGCAGTACACGAGCGAGAGCCAGAGAATCGTGCGGTACTTGCCCAGCAGCCGATCGGCGAGGAAGCCGCCCAGCAGCGGGAAGAAGTACACCCCCATCACGAAGGCGTGAAAGACCTCCTTCGCCGCCGGGCCGCGTTCGGCCGCAGCCAACGTCACGAGCAGGTACCCCGACAGGAAGTCGGTGAGCACGTTGCGCATGCCGTAGAAGCTGAAGCGCTCCGCGGCCTCGTTCGCGATGATGAAGGGGATCTGCCGGGGCAGCTTCGCCTTCGGAGTCTCGACGACCTCCGTCATGCCGCGCGCGCCGCGGCCTTGAGACCGTGACCTTCGAGCCATGCGGTGACGCGCTCCAACGTGCGCTGCTGGCGCCACCGGTTCCACGCCGCCTGTTGATCAGGCAGCCACGACATCACCGTCTTGAAGCGCTTGTCAGGGCGCGGAGCCGACAGCGCCAGCTCCAGCGATTCCTTGAGCTGCGCGTCGCCCGAACTCTCCGCGAACTCGCGCATGTCGGCGATCAACTGATCAGGGTTCGAGGGCGGCACGCGCAGGAAGCGCTGGGTGTCGGCCTCGATCTGCGCCACCGTCAACCCGCCGTGCTGCGCGGGGTCGTACTCGGCCGTCGTCAGCAGCACCGCGCCGCCGTGCGAATCGAGAAACCACGGCAGATCCTGCGTGTCGGCCTCGAAGGCCAACCGCAGCTCCGCCAGGTCGACGTTGAGCAGGCGCAGTCCCGTCACGCGGCGGCCGCTCCGTCGTCTTTGCGCACGAAGTCCTGCTCTTTGTAGAACTTCGCGTACACCGCGAAGATGGCGGCCGCGATCCAGATGATGGCGATGAAGAAGTAGTAGTAGGCCGAGCCGACCAGCGAATAGGTCGAGATCGACTGTTCGCCGCTGTAGGCACCAGCGCTGATCACGTCCGTGCGCTCCGGGGTCATCACGCGAACGCGCGAGCCCTGAATCTCAGCGACGAGGAAGGTGCCTTGCATCGGCTTCTCTTCGGGTGAGCCGTCCTTCGCCTTGCCGACCACCTTGACGCCGGACTTCTCACTGAAGTCGATCTTCTGACCCTGCACGAACTTCGACGCTTCTTCGGTGGACACCCAGGTCTGCGTACCGGTCTCGACCGCGCTGACCTTGATGTCCTTCACAGACACGAGGTTCACGGCCGCGACGACGAGGTTGCCCAGCGAGGTCGAGAGAAGGAAGAGCGCCATGATGAAGCTCTTGATGCGCAACGGAGCCTGCTTGTACGAAAACTCGAGCGCAGTCACCGACACGAGGAGTTCCGCAGCGGTGAGGATGAAGTACGCGAAGATCTGCCACCACACCGACACCGTGCGACCCGCCATGATCTGATCTTCGAGCCAGCCAATCACCAGGAAGGACGAGCCCATCACGACCATGCCCGCGCCGATCTTGCGAAGAGGCGTGACCTTCACGAACTTACCGACGAATGGAAATACGCCTGCCGAGAAGATGGGCGCGAGAATCAAAATGAACAGGCCGTTGACGACCTGCACCTGCTGGGGCTGAAGCGTGAACAAGCCGAAGATCGACTTGTCGAGCAGCGGAGACTGCGCCTGCAGCACCAGCGCGCCACCGTTCGACTGGTCCCAGAGCGACCAGAAAATGGCGACGAACACGTAGAGCACGGCGAGCTTGCCGATGAGCTTCAGGCCATCCGCGGAGAAGACCTCCTTGAGCCACGCCTTGCCGGCGGGAGGAACCTTCACATAGCGGTTGCGGCCCGCGATGAAGACCACCGTCGCCAACGCCATCATGATCGCCGGCATGCCGAACGCCCACTTCGGGCCCCAGTTCGGCGAGTTCAGCAATTCAGGGCACAGCCAGATGGAGATCGACGAGCCCGCGTTGATCGACATGTAGAACAGCGAGAACGCGCGCTCGATGAGGTGAGCGTTCTTCGCGTTGAACTGGTCGCCCACGTTGGTCGACACGCAGGGCTTGATGCCACCGGTACCCAGCGCGACGAGACCGAGGCTGGCGACGAGTGCCATCGCGCTGCTGCCGAACAACGCGAGGCAGATGCAGCCGATCGCGTAGATGATCGAGAACACGAAGATCGTGCGGAACTTGCCCCAGAAGACGTCGGACACGATCGCGCCGACCAGCGGGAACAGGTACGCGGCGGTCTTGAACAATGCTCCCCACGCCAACGCCTTGCCGTCGGTGAACTTCAGGAAGCTCACCATGAAGCTCACGAGCACGGCGTTGATGCCGTAGAAGCAGAAGCGCTCGGCGAACTCGTTGCTGACGATGAACCAGATGCTCGTAGGCATCTTGTTGTCTTTGACTTCCACTCCGGGTGCGGCGGCGGCTTGTTCAGTCATCGGGGCAAGGCCCCTACACCGTCGCAGCGCCTTTGGGTAGCTCAGGTCACCCCGGGCCGTTCACCGTGCAGAAGCCGTTGACGCAGATGTCCAGGGAGCTGCAGCAGTCAGTCGCCAGCGTGCAGTGCTCCTGCGTGGCCGAACATTGAGAAACCGGGGGCGTGTTCGAGCACACCGGCGCGCCTCCCGGGCCCGGCTGGCAGTACCCGCCGCAGCATTCGTCGCCGGTCTCGCAGCCGTTGCCGTCGGCCTTGCACGGGTCGAACACCCAGAACGCGCGCGCGTTGCCGGCGAGGAGCTCCTGGCCCGGCAGGTAGAACGCCGGGTGGCTCGCGTCGTTGCCGGGGTGCCCGTTCAAGTCGACCGCCGCGACCCAGAGCTTCTTGGTGGTGATGTGCTGGATGAGGTCGACGCCGCGCGGGTCGCTGCAGAACGGAGGGATCTCGGCGACGTTGCCGTAGCGGCGCCGGCTGGTGAAGACCACCCACACGTAGCCACCGTTGGCCAACGGCGCGACCGTGGGCTCGTAGTTGAGCGTCACGTCGTCGGCGTGATCGGCGCTGATGCTGCCCACCTGTGACCCATCGGCCGTGCAGGCGAGCGACACCGGCCCCGCGAGCGCCGGCAAGTACGACGCGCCGGTCGCGTCTTTGCCGTTGAGCTTGTTGAGCGGCGTGACGTGCGTCGAATCGCCCGCGCTGGTCCACGCGATCTCGGCGCGCGCGCCCTTGCGAGAATGCAGATCGCCCTCGGCGTTGCCGTCGAGACCGGCGGCGAGCTGACTGTGGAAGACGATCGACTGCCCATCGGGGAAGAAGGCGCCCCACCCCGGCCGGCTCTCCGCGGGCTGGCCGGTGAAGTCGGCCACCACCACCGCCTCGGTGAAAGCGTTGGTGCCACCGTCGTAGTTCATCACCACCAGCGACTGCTTCGGAGTCGCGAGCGCGCCGTCCATCGGGTTGAACACCACCCTGGTGCCGTCGGGCGAAAACGCGGGCGTGCCGAGCGGAGGCGCGACGTTGCTCAACCCGAGGAAGGGGGTCT
>JBEHYH010000222.1:0-10192 GCA_048498275.1 Myxococcota bacterium
ATCGAGAATTCCGCGAAATCGGACGGCATAGCGGTTTCGGAGCGCCAACGCCTGGAAACGACGGTAGTCGGTCCCGCCGGAAATGATGACGCGCTGGACCCATTCCAGGATTTCCTCACGTTCCTGCTGAGCCGGCGCCGCTCCCGGGCATGATTCGGATTGGTCTCATCGCGCTGTGGTCGACGACCGCGGCGGCCCAGGGCTACATCCGCACCGTGGCGAGCGACACGGAGGCGGGGACGATCTGCGTCACCTGGTCGCAGCGGCAGATCACCTACCGCATCGATTCACTCGGCAGCGCGCGTACGCCAGGCGACGCGGAGTTCGACGCGATTCAGAAGGCGTGGGCCTCGTGGCAGTTCGTCTCGAACGGGTGTTCTGATTTTCAGTTCACGCGCGGCGGAGACATCGTCGGCGGCACCGTCGGCAAGGGCACGACCGCCGACAACGTGTTCATCTTTCGCGAGCAGCGGTGCGACGAGATCGTCGACGCGAACGACCCGTGCCTTTCGGCGGGCACCTGCGCGAATCAGTACCGATGCTGGAATCACAGCGACGCGACGTTGGGGCTCACCACCGTCACGTACAGCCCGCGCTCCGGCATCGTCAGTGACGCCGACGTCGAGTTCAACGCGGCGTCGTTTCTCTTCACGACCGTCGATTCGCCACCGTGCGAACAGGAGGCGTCTGATTGCGTCGCGTACGACGTGCAGAACGTGGCGACCCACGAGATCGGCCACGTGCTCGGCTTCTCACACGTGCCCGATGGGAACTCGTTGATGGCGGCGACGGCTCCCATCGGCGAACTCAGCAAACGCACCATCGACTACGGCACCGCGCAGGGGTTCTGCCTGGCGTACCCGTCGGGGCGGCCTCCGACGTCGTGTGACCCTCGCTCGTCGAGCCGGGTGCTCGGTGAGAACGTCGGCAGCTTCGGTGTGAACTGCGCGAGCTCGAGCGTCGGGAGCGTGCCGTTGATGCTCGCCGTGGCGCTGCTGGCCCGGAGACGGAAGCGTTCGACGTAGTCTCCGCCGTCATGGGCGGAGTTCTGGCGGTCGTGCTCGAGGCGCTTCACAAGTCTTTCGCGCTCTTCGCGCGAAAGCTCATTCTCAGCGGAGAGATCATCGCGGTGGTCTGCATGGTCGGGTGGCGGCTGGATTCGCGACTCGGCTTGAAGATCTGGCCACACCGCGGGTCAGCGAAAGATCTTCTCGCCGGCTCAGCGACTGTCGCGATGGTGCTCTTCGTCGCGTTCGTCCGTGACTTCTCTGAGTGCGGCCCTCAGCCGGACTTTCTACGTTACGCCGCGCAGTGCATCGGCGTCGTTGCGTGCATCACGTTGCTCGTGGCGATGATCAGCAAGCCGCACCGCTTCGAGCTGCTGGGCTTATCCCTCGGCGTCGTGGTCGGAATCGCGCTCATCGAGGTCGTTGCTCAGCTTGGCCACGATGCGCTCGAACGTATCGGTGCGATCTTCGTGAACGCGGGGCCCTGGCGCGCGCATCACGGCCTCGCTGCCGTGCTCTTTGTCGGGCTGTTCGCGGCGTACGTCTCGCGACGCGTCTTCGCCAAGAAAGTCAGCTCGGCGTGGCGCGTGTTCTTCATCTTCACGCTCACCGCGCTCGCGCAGGGGTTCCTCGCATTTCGAGGCGTCAGCGCGCTGTTCATTCTCGCGGTCGCTGGTGCTGTCGCCTGGTTTCTGGGGTGGCGCATCGCGATTCGGAGAAGGGGCGAGCGCTCCTATGTTGTCGTGTTGCGAGTGTCGCCGGCTTTGAAAAGCGAAAGCGGTTCGAGCAACACGCTCGAACCGCCCTCGAACTTCTCGAGCTGACGAACGGCTTTACTTGCCGCTGAGCTCGTCGACGACGCGCTTGGCGCCGTAGATCTTGTCGAGCGCCTCCAGCAGCGCCGCCGAGTGCACCGCCACCGCGCGGTTCACCGACTCGTCGAAGCCGTAGTCACCGCCGAGCGACTGGATGTTGCCGTCGAAGATGAGGCCGACGACTTCACCCCTGGCGTTCACCATGGGCGAACCGGAGTTGCCGCCGATGATGTCGTTGGTGGTGATGAAGTTGAACGGCGTCTCGAGGTTCAGCTTGGCCTTCGACGCGAGCCACGACTTCGGCAACGCGTACGGGTCGGCGCCGGTGTGGCGTTCGAACGCGCCACCGAGCTTGGTGAACGGCGCGACCGTGTGACCGTTTTCCTCGTAGCTCTTCACCGCGCCGTACGAGAGCCGCAGCGTGAAGGTCGCGTCGGGGTACGTGGTGTCGCCGTAGACGGCGAAGCGCGCCTTCGCGAGCAGCTCCTGCTGCTTCTTGAGCGGGCCTGCGACCTCGGTCTCGTACTTCTTGCGGATCGCGCGCGCGTCGGGGTCGAACGCGCGGGCCAGCTCGATCATCGGGTCCTTCGACGCGTCGACCTTCGCCTTGCCGCCATCGAACAGCTCCTTGCGGAAGCCGCCGGTGGGGTTGCCGTTCTTGTCGGTCTTGATGTCCTTCAGCCTGGTGCCCTTGACCGCCGCCTTCGCGATTTCAGCGGGGCTCTTGTTGCCGAAGACGCGCTTGATGAACGGGTGATCAGAACCGAGATCTTCACGGATCTTGGTGAGAGACCAGGTCAGGGTGGCGATCTCGAGCTCGTCGTAGATCGGCGCGTTCGAGAGCACCTGCTGACGGAGCTGCGGTTCGCGCGCTTCGGCAAATTCCGGGAGGCGCTCGCCGTTCGGCTTGCCGGCTTCGTCAGCGCGGCGAAGCAGCGCGCGCGCCAGCTCGAACAACTGCGAGCCGCGCATGTTCTCGAGCGCGTTGTATTCGGTGCGGTACGCCTGCTGCTTCTTCGTCAGCGCGGCGATGTTGTCCCAGACCGCGCCGTACTGCTTCTCGAGCTCCGGCTTCGCCTTCACCTTCGCGCGGAAGTCGGCTTCAGACTTCGCGAGCTGCGCGAAGAACGCCTTGTCGGCGAGCGCCCCATGACGGCCCTTGAGCGCCTTGAACGAGTTCTCCACGCCGAAGAGCAGGTCATTGGAGTGACGCTTCTGCTCCGCGCCGCGCTCCTGGTACATGGTGATGAGCCCGCGGAGCTCGGCGAGCTTGAAGAGGCGCTGCGGCAGGCGGTAGTCGCGATCATCTTCGAGCTGCGCGACGGTCAGCGTGCGCGAGGTGCCGCCGGGGTTGCCCGACACGAACGTCGCGTCGCCTTCCTTCAGCGAGCCATCGCTCCACTTGAGGTAGTGCTCGAGCTTCGCGGGCTTGCCGTCCTTGCCGTAGATGCGGAGGAACGACACGTCGAGGTCGTAGCGGGGGAACATGAAGTTGTCGGGGTCGCCGCCGAAGAAGGCGATCGCATCTTCAGGCGCCATCACCAGGCGGATGTCCTGGAAGCGCTGGTACTTGTAGAGGTCGTAACGGCCGCCGCGGTACAGCGTGACGACCTCGCAGCGAACGTCGTCGCTGGTGCCGCACTCCTTTTCAATCGCGGCGATCTCGGCCTTCTGCGCGTCGTTGAACTTGTCGTCGGCGACGCCGGTGGTGGCCTTCTGCACGCGCGCGGTGACGTCGGTGATCTCGGCGAGCTGGTTCAGCTCGTAGCCGGGGCAGCGCGCTTCGTCGGCCTCGGTCTTCGCGTAGAAGCCGTCCTTGTTGAAGTCCTTCTTCTTGAGGCCAGACAGGTTCTCGATGCATTCACGCGCGCAGTGGTGATTGGTCATCACCAGGCCCGAGGGCGAGACGACCGACGCGGAGCAGCCGCCGGCGATGCGCACCGACGAGAGGCGCAGGTGATCGAGCCAGTCTTTGGTCGTATCGACGCCGTACTTCGCCTTCACCTTCGCGGCGGGGAAGTTGTTGTACGTCCACATGCCTTCGTCGGCGAGCGCCGGCAAGGCGAGGAGGGCGGCTCCAAGCACAAGTGATCGGTTCATGGCGGCGTCTTGCTCCCGCGCGCGTTCATCGGCAACTGGGGAATCGAGGACGTTTCGAGTGCAACACCTGCAACATCTGCAACAGTTTTACGCGCTCAGGGGCAACTGACGCCGCCATCGGCGCAACTGCACACCGTCGTGCTGCAACCGGCGTCGGGGAAGGTGCCTGCGCGAACGATGAACGCGTGGAGCGACGGGTTGTCGGGGCATACGTAGTCGAGCGTGTCGGAGACGGCCTCCTGGCCGACCGTCGCGCCGGTGGCATCGCGCACAGAGGTGCTCTGCGGCCCATGGAATTTGATCACCGTGAGATCGCACGCCATCGACAACTCGACGTCGCCGCAGGTCTGCTGGAGCTGGCGGTCGTAGAAGAAGTGTTCGTGGAAGCACGCCCACGACACGGTCATCGTGAAGTCCGAGACCGCGCATTCGCACGGAGCGCCCGCGTCGATCATCCCGGCTCCACCGCCGGTCGTCGCGACGCCGCCACCAGTCGTGCCGGTGCCTCCTCCAGCGCCACTTGCTCCTCCGGCCGGCTCGACATGGCCGACGCCGCCACCGGTCGCGGGGATCTCACCGAGCGTGTGCGAGCCGGGGTCGCACGACGCGAACACCGCGATCGCCGCAGCGACGCGAAGGGCGATGACGCGAGTACTCGTCTCGTTCATCGGCACGCTCCTGCTGCGACGACGTTCATTCGCGACCGTTCCCAACATGCGTTCATCGTGTTGCCTCTGTTGTAATCGCACCGGGTCGCGCGCCGCGACGTTTCGCAGCTCGACGAGTAGCCCTGAAAGTTCAGGCCTGTGCTGCACGCCGGTCGCTCAGCGGCGTACGGGCGGCCGTCGCACCCGATGTAGATCTGAAACGCCGACGCCAGCAGCACCGACCCCCACACCACGCGCGGCCAATTCATGGGCACGCACCGGCATCAGCGACGTTCGTGCCGCCTGCGTTCGCCCAGGACGCGTTGACATACGTGACACCGTCGCAGCCGCAGACGAGCGAGAGCGCTCCGTAGCCGGCGTTGGGAGCCAGCGTGCATTTGCCGCGGCCTGAGCACCCCGATTCGCGACGGCAGAAGTAATCGGTGCCCGGCCCTCCGGCGAAGGAGTTGGCTTCGACGCACTCGTGATCAGTCTCGCAATCGAGCACCGTGCCGTCGGGTTGACGTTCACAGCGCCACGGTTCCGCGGAGTTCATGCACACGCCGTAGATGCCGCAGCACGACTGGCCTTCAGGGCACTGCGAATCGAACCCACATGGAATCGCGCCGTGGAAGTCGGGCTCTCCACACGCAACGATGCCTGCGTTTCGTGTGCCGGCGATGCACGCTTCCTGCATCGAGCCGTACGTGCGGCCGTCACACCCGCAGATCGCGCCTGTCCCGCTGTAGCCGCACTGGCCTGGGTCTCCGCATCGCCCGAGCGAATCGCACCCGGGTTGATCGGAAAGACAGAGTTGGCCGTCGGCGCAGTCGAAGTCCGACGCGCACAACCCGGGGCTCGGTGAAAAACAGGTCCCCGCATCACGCGCCACGCACTTCAACGTCAGGTAGCAGCACGTCTCGCCCGATTCGCAGACCTGCCCGCCGCACGTGACGCGTTCCTGCACCGTCGCGCACACGGTTTCACCGAGGCCGACCACCAGGGCGCAACGGGTGCCCGAACCGGCATCACCCGTTGCGCCTTCTTCACCGCGGAAACACGCGGCGAAGACCACCAACCCCAGAATCGTTCGTCTCGAAATCAAGGGCATGGACCGGCAGAGACGACGTTGGTCGCCGCGGCGTGCGCCCAGCATTCGTTCACGTAGGTCTCACCGTCGCAGCCACACACCGGCGCGTAGACGCCGTCGCAATCGTGGATGTATTTCGAACTCGTGCAGAAGCCGTGACCCTGATCTTCGTTCGTCGCGATGCGCGGCTCGTTCCCCGAAGAACAACCCTGGTCGCGTTGGCAGAAGTCGCTGCCCAGACCTCCGCCGTAGCTGCCGCGCTGGAGGCACTCTGCGTCGGTGTCACAGTTCCAGATGACGCCTGAAACGGGCTGACGCTCACAACGCCACGGGTCGGCCGCGTCGACGCAGTACCCGGTGATGCCGCAGCACGCCTGACCGTCAGGGCATTGCGAGTCGAGCCCACAGGGGATGTTGCCTGCGATGTCGGGCTCTCCGCACGCGCTGTAGTGGCTCTGCAGCAATCTGCCGGCGACGCACGCCTCCTGGAGCGACGCGTAGTTGCGACCGTCGCACGCGCAGATCGAAGCGGGCCCGCCGCTGTAGCCGCACATGCCGCGCGGCTCGCACACGCCGAGCGAATCGCACGCACGCCCCTGATGACAGACTTCTCCGTTCGAACAATCGAAGTTCGACGCGCACAACCCGGGAGTCGGTGACACGCACGTGCCCGCGTCACGCCCGACGCACGACAACGTCGGGTAGCAGCACTCTTCGCCGAGCGCGCATTCTTGCCCGCCGCAGGTGACGCGCGCAGGCACGGTGACGCAGACGATGTCGTTCACTCCGTAGACGTACGCGCAATAGGTGATGCTCTCGCCATCTTCCGAAACGGTCGTGCCTTCGGTGACCGCGGCTCTTCCTTTCGTCACCTCACCGCCGTCTTGAAGACACGCGGCCAACAACAACGACACCCAGAGCGCTCGGTTCAGGTTCATGCAACTCGGAGTGCAGTCGCGGTCTCTCGAGCTTCACGAAACATTCTTTGAAGCTTTCTCGCGTGTGGAGGCACCCGACGCGAAGTGCAGACTAAGAGTGGAAGTGCGTGACGGTCGGGAGTTCCCTCATCGCGATGGTGCTGGCGGCGGGTTCGGTGTCGATCGATGTCGAGCCGGGCACGGTGTGCGTCGCCGCGCCCTCGCTCTCGAGCCGCCTCGAGAAAGCGGGTCTGCGGGTCGCGCTCGACGCGAATCTCCGGGTGCATGTGCAGCGTGATGGCTCGCGGCTCGAAGTGCGTGGCCGGAGAAACGGGCGCGAGCTGCAACGCGCGTTCGTGGTGCGGTTGGAGAGCTGTTCGTCGGCGGAACAATTGGTGGCGACGCTGGTGCTCGCGTGGGCGCAAGAACTGCCCGCACCTCCGCGTGTGGTCACGGTCACGCCACCGCCAGCGGAGCCGCCGCCACGAGCCGATCCACCGCCGCCCGAGGAGCCGGTGGCCGTCGTCGAAGCGGTGCCCGAAGAAGCGGCGCGCAAGGTGCTCCGGCCGGCGGAGCCGTACAAACCCGAAGTCGCGCCGCCTCCACCCGAGTTGCCCTCGTATCTGCCGGAGTTCTTCAGTTCACACGCGGCGCTCTTCGGGGGCTTCGGCGCAGGGCCGACGAGCGATGTGGCGTTCACCGGTCAGGGCGAAATCACCGCGATGTTCGGCCGCTTCGGAGCGGCGTTCGACGGCGGCTTCGAAACCACGCGCTCCGCGTCGCGACCGGTGCCGATTCAAAGCTCGCAGGCGTGGCTGTCGCTCTCGGCGGCGGCGGTGGTGACGCTCGACGAACGTCTCAATCTTCACTTCGCGCTCGGAGCCAGGGTCTGGATGATCACCACGCATGCGGGTCTGGCGGACAACGCCCGCGGTGTCTCGCTCGCGATGCCCGGCGGTGTCGCGGCTGCCGGGTTGTCGTTTTTTCTGTTGGGGCCGGTGCGCCTCCACGTCCGCGGGTATTTCGCGATGCGCGTGCGCGCCGAGAACTTCGAGATCACCAACTATGGCACCGCGCTGACGCTGCAACCGTGGCAGGGCGGGTTGCTCCTCGGGCTCGATTGGCGGTTTCTGTGACCGGTGACGATTCCTTGAAGCCGCAACCGCCGTCACGGCACCCAGCCTCGCGAATGACGTTGGCTCTCTCGACAGCGGCGGAACGCGGTGACGAGCTCGATGTGCTCGAGCGTCTCTACGTCGCGCACGGCGCGCAACTGCGGCAGACGTTGTCGCGTCTGGCGCCGGAGCTCGATGCCGGCGACTTGCTGCACGAGCTGTTCCTGATCGCGATCAAGAAGGCCGGTGACTTCAGCGCGGCCGATGATCGCCTGGCGTGGTTGTACGGCGTGGCGGTGAAGCTGGCGGCGTCACGGCGACGCACCGCGCGCTTGCGCAAATTCCTCGGCTTTCGAATCGAGACGCCCGAAGCGCTCGTCGACGCGCCGTCTCGCTCGATGGAGCAACGCGACGCTCAACGACAGGTGATGCGCGCGCTCGAATCGTTGTCTGACGCTAAGCGAACCGTCTTCGTGCTCTTCGAATTGCAGGGTTTGAGCGGTGAAGAGATCGCTTCAGCGCTCGGCATTCCCCTCAAGACGGTGTGGACGCGGCTCTTTCACGCGCGGCGCGAAGTGACCGCGGCGATCGATCGGCAGTTGCTCGCCGAAGCGCGAACATCTGGCCTCGATGCACAGGATCTCAAGCGATGAACCCGCAACGGCTCAAAGACTCAGCGCAAACCCCGGCGGAACAGATCGTCGCGACCGCGGCGCAGGTGACGCCACAGCCCGTGTCGAACGAATGGGCCGAGGTGTTGAAAGACGCCGCGCGCCCATCGCGGAGTGGCGCGTGGTGGTCGTTGCTCCTCGTGCCGGCGGCGGTGGCGTTGTTGTGGGTGCCATCGCGCACCGTCGAGCGCGAAGTGCGGCCTGATGAGAACGCGCGTTGGGTGGAGACCGCTCCGGGCGAAGTGTCGCTGCAGTCGGGCCGGCTCGCGGTGACGGCCGCGGCGAACATCAAAGTCACCACGCCCGAACTCTCGCTGCATTCGCAGAACGCGCGCTTTCTCGCCGAGGTCACCGAGAACGGCACCACGATCTGGGTTGAAGAAGGTGAAGTCGTCGCGCGCACGCGCACCGGGCAGCGCACGGTGAAGGCCGGCGAATCGACCACCTGGCCGCCGGAGCGCACCGCGCCGATCGAAGCTCCGCCGCCACCGATCGCCGGCGATGACGCGCTCGAAGTTCAATCGTCGATGTACGAACGAGGTCTCGCGGCGGCGAAGCGCGGAGAACACGAAGCAGCGCTTGCCGCCTGGCGCGAATCGCTGACGCGGTTCCCCGACGGCGTGCTTCACCCGGAAGTGCGGCTCGCGCTCTTCCGTGAATTGCTTCGAACGCGGCGCTTCAATGACGCGCGCGAAGTAGGGCAGGGCTTCGTGAGGGAGTGCTCCGACGACCCCCGGCGGAGCGAGGTCGAACGAATCCTCAAGCAACTGCCGCGCCGCTAGAGCGTCTTCAGTTCGCGGCGCGTGCGTTCGGTGACCACGTTGCCGGTGTTCAACGTCGTACCGGGCTCGAGCAGCACCACGTGGCACTCCTCCGTCAGCGCTTCAGGCCGATGCTCGACGCCGTGAGGCACGACGATGAACTCCCCGGGCCCGACCTCGATGTCGCCATCGCGCAACCCCATGCGCATGCGGCCGGAAATGACGAGGAACAGTTCGTCTTCGACGTCATGGTGATGCCAGTCGAACGCGCCGTTGAGCTTCACGACCTTCAATTGGAAGTCGTTGATCTGCCCGGCGATGCGCGGGTTCCAGAAATCGGAGAACGTCGAGAACGCTTCGGCGAGGTTGACCTTGTTCACGGTCAGTCTCGTACACACTCCGGCACCGGGTTGGCCACTGCGTCGCACGGGTGCCACAGCCGCCCGAGCTGATTCGGCCGCAGCAGGGTCGTCGGCTGGTTCGCCGGGTAGTCACCGCACGAATTGAGCGCGTCAAAGCCCGTGCCCGCGCAGACCGCCGTGTTGCCGAGGTAGGGCGAGATCTCTGCGACCGACGCGTGGAAGTTGATGTGCGAGCCGCTGGTGATGACCCCGGGGCCGACCTGCATCACGCTCTGGCCTCCGCCGGCGTTGTTGAACCAGCCGCTCGACAGGTTCGACCCGTTCATCACCAACTGCGAGATGTTGAGGCCGAACAGGCCCTGGCTTTCCGGCGTCGCCGACAACGACGCCGCGCAGTTCGGCGCGAACGGCCGCCCGCGCATCGCCACGTACACCCCGCGCGGAGGGATCACGTCATCGACGCCGAAGTTCATCCACCGCACGCTGGAGCCGGTGCCCGCCGCGTTTCGATACGCGAAGTGGTACCCGTTCAAGGCGATGGGGCAGTGCGAGAGGTTGGTCAGCTCCACCGCTTCGCCGGCCTGACAGGTATTGGGGTTGGGGCAGGCGCCTTCACCGTCGACCACGTATTCGCTCAACACGAGGCTGTCGGGGGTCGGTGCCTTCTGGCTGTCGCACGCCTGAACGACCTTCACGTGCACCGGCGT
>JBEHYH010000223.1:0-10163 GCA_048498275.1 Myxococcota bacterium
CGATGGGTCCGTGGGCGCCGCAGGGCTGCTGACGACCGGCGATTCCGACTGGTTCCTGATCAACGTGACCATCGCGGGCTCGACGTTGCGCGCGGAGACCAGCAATGGGTTCGGAGGGTGCTCCGCGAACACGCAGCTCACGTTGATCTCCCCGAGCGGCACGCAACTCGCGACCGATGACGACGACCCGATCAACACGCCCTGCTCCGCGCTCACGCCCACCCGGCACGTCGGCGTCGCGAATCTTCCCGTCGGTCAATACGCGCTGAAGGTCGACGCGGTGGGCACGTTCGCGAGCTCGAGTTTCTACGTGCTGCACGCCGAGGTCGTTCAGGCGAGCTGCAGTGACGGCGTGCTCCAGCCGGGCGAGCAGTGCGACGACGGCAACACCAACAGCGGCGACGGCTGCGCGTCGACCTGTCAGTTCGAGGCCAACTACCTCTCTGAAACCGAGCCCAACGACGCGCAGGGGCTCGCCAATGTGGTGACCGGGTACGCGGGTGCGGTCGCGAGCATCGCTCCGGCCGGAGACTTCGATTACTTCTCCTTCGACGTCACGGTGCCCGGTTCCTCGGTCGACATCCGCACGAGCAACGGCATCGGCGGCTGCGCGCTCGACGAAGACACGAAGATCACGCTGTACAGCCCGGTCAATGCGCTGCTCGCGGTGAATGACGATGTCGGTGTCTCGCCGTGTTCGCATCTCGGCATCCAGAGCGGCGGCACGACGAATCTCCCGGTCGGTACGTACAAGGTTCGTGTCGAACGTACGGGCAACAGCACGACCATCGCGCAGTACGTGGTCACCATCACCGTGCGTCCTCCCGGGTGTGGCGATGGCATCTTCCAGCCGGGCGAGCAGTGCGACGACGGCAACGCCAACGACAACGATGGTTGCTCCTCGACGTGTCAGGCCGAAGCGCCGTGGGAAGCAGAGCCCAACAACGCCACCGCCACCGCGACGCCGGTCTGGCCCGGCTTCAGCACGTGGAAGGCGAGCATCTCGCCCGCAACCGATCACGACTACTTCACCTTCACTCTGTCGGCGACGAGCGGCGTCACGATCACCACGCACGACGTGGACAACGCGACGACCTGCGGGTTCGACACCAGAATTCATCTGCTCGCTGGGAACGGAAATGAGATCGTGCAAGACGACGACAGCGGGCCGGGCAGTTGCTCGCAGCTCAGCCCCGCGGCGAACGCGCAGGTCATCGCGCTCTCGCCGGGCACCTACTACGTCTGGGTGCAGTACTTCGACGACTCGCAGCCGATTCCCGCGTACCAGCTCGATCTCACTGTGCAGTGATCAGCGGAGCCCGCGACCGGCGAGCTTCCAGTTCTCTCCGGCGCAGCGCTCCTGCCAGACGAGGAAGATGAAATCTTCGACGAACGCGATGGTGGGGTTCGCGGCTTCGCACGCCGGGTCGACGTTCATCACCCCGTCGGTGTGCGCGCCGGGCAGTTGCATCGGCGAGGCATGCGCCGACGCGTCGTAGGTCAACGAGACGCGCAGCTTGCCGTCGATGACGGTGGCGAGCGCTCCCATCGGCGCGCGGTAGGTGAAGTCGAAGCTGGTGACCCACTCGGAGCTCGTCTGCTGCGCGCCGGCCCATTCCGGAGGCGCTCCAAACTTCAACTGCATGAGCCACAGGCGCTGTTGCTCGATGCCCGCGACCAACTGCGGCTTGAGGAAGAAGTTCCACGTGCCGTAGTCGACGAACCCGAACGCGTCGCGCCACGATTCCGAACGCAGGTTGCTCACCGGCCCCCCGAGGATGCCGAACGTGCTGAAGCCGCTCCAATCGGGGATGCCATCGTTCGCCATCGCAACCGCGGCCGTGGCGTCTGCGCCGGTGACCATCAAGCGCGGGCCGACGCCTCCAGGCACGAGCGCCGCACCCGCCGGCCACACGACAGCCGTGCCGATGTCGGTCGGCTGCCACGTGAGCGTCTGCGCATCGAGCGTCGCGAAGCGGAAGCCACCGTCATCCAGCGAGCCGGCAGACACCAGCGTCACTCCGTTGGAACCGACCGCGCCCGGCGCGACGCCGTTGAAGGTCATCACGCTCGCGACACCCGATTGATCAGCCCGCGCGACGACGGTGTCGGTCGAGCCGAGCGAGCGCGCCTCGAGCATCGCGACCAGCTGCTCGCCGAGAAGAAGTGAACGGTGAAGTTGCACACCCGCATCAGGCGTCAGCGGCACCGGTGCGCCGGTCTGCGTGTTCACGAGGCACGGTTGCGTCACCGGAGTCGGCGGGCAACCGAACGAGAACGACGGCCGCGGCTCGAGGAACCACGCGTTCTCAGCGACGCCGTCGCCTCGACGGCCGACGGTCTGCACGAACCGCGTCGAGCCGCCATCGCTCGCCGTCAGCAGCGCAGCCCACGGCTGCGTCACCGAGTCATCGGCCGACAACCACGGCTGCGTGGAGTTCACGGTGATCACGAACGACGTGTACGGGCTCGTGGGGCCGGCGAAGGCGTTGCGCGCGGGGCTCAGGTCGGTGATGCCGATCAGATAGACGGCCAGCGTTTCACCGGGGAGCCACGGGCCGCGCGGTACGACGTCGAGCCGATTCCCATCGATGACGCCGACCCCGATGTTGCCGAGGGAACTCGAGATCACCTGCACCGAGCCGCCGGGCGCGAACTTGACCGGCTCGTCGAAGAACAGACTGAAGCCCAGCGCCGAGCCCGATGAATTGTTGATGAGCGTGCTGCCGATGATGGAAGGCGGCGTGTGGTCTTCGACGATGACGGTGACCTGCGCGGTGAGTTGCGGCGGTGATTCGCCGGGCGCGTTGGCGGTCACGGTGAACGTCAGACTTTGCGAAGTGCCTTGCACCGACGGCGTGACGAACGCGGCGTTCGCGGTGTCGCCGCCCGCGAGGTTCCAGCCCGTACCGGAGCGCGGCGACCAGTCGAAGGTGACGCCTCCGTCAGCGACGCCGGTGGTGCTCGCGTTCAGCACGACGCCCTGGAATGCGCTGGTGAGAATCGTGCTGCCGTTGAGCGCTCCGGCCATCGCGGTCGCGTTGAGTGTCCACGTCGTGCCGCCGTCGCCGAGCGGCGCGACCACGATGGAGGGGACATCGAGCTCGAACGCGATGCCGTACGCGTTCTCGACGTGCAGATGCAGCCGCAGCAGCGATGGAGTCGAGGATGCGGCAGTGCGAACACCGACGCGCCGCCCGTTGGTCGCGACGTCGGGCGTGAGCGTCGCGGAACCCTCGAGCACCGACCAGGTGTGATTCACGATCGCGAGCGGCGGCGAGTTGCCGTCTTGCGTCGTCGCCTCGAGCTCGAAGTACGCGCCTGCGCGCACCGTGCTCGGGGTATTCGACACAGCGGCAGTCGGAGGATTCGCGAAGGAGATTGTCTTCACCGCCGGAGCGCTCTGCTGGCCGAGCGCATCGGTCACCACGAGCTGCAACACCGCTTGCTGACGTTGTGTGCTGAGCGGCGTGAGGAAGTCGAATGACGACGCGCCGTCGGTGCCGTTGAACTGCACCGCACCTTCGAGATCGACGCCCGCGGTACGCGAGCTCAATTGAGTCCACTGATAGCGCAGCGGTTGAACGCCGGTTGAGAGCGAGCCGGAGATGGTGACCAGTTGCTGAGACGCGACTCCGAAGTACGGAGGGAGCGGCCCGATGATCGCGACCGGTGCATTGCCGGTTCCGCCGCCGAGTGCGCTTCCGCCACCGACTGCGCTTCCACCACCGACTGCGCTTCCGCCACCGACTGCAGTTCCGCCGCCGACCGCGCTTCCGCCGCCGACCGCGCTTCCGCCACCGACTGCAGTTCCGCCGCCGATTGCAGTTCCGCCACCGACTGCGCTTCCGCCGCCGACCGCGCTTCCGCCACCGACCGCAGTTCCGCCGCCCGTTGCACCGTTCCCGCCTCCGGTCGGCGACATCGACGAATCAACGAGCACCACTCGCAACGAAGTCGACGTGCCGCTCACCACGAGCACGTTCGGCACGATCGTCTCGCGAAACTGCGCGGCGTTGATCGACACCGAATACACACCCGACGGCACGGCGAGACTGAAGTTGCCGGCCTCATCGCTCACGGTCACCAGAGGCTGCGCACCACCCGTCGAGATCGACGCGCCATTGATCGCCGTGCCATTCACGCTGTGCACCGAACCCGACAGCACACCTGGGAGCGCCATGGTCTGACGCGGCACGAGGCGAACCGGCGCGAGGCTGCTCCGTTCCCCCGGCCGCAGCTTGAGATTCAAAACCTCGCTCTCGTACCCGGGCCGGAAGAACGCGAGCGTGAGGTCGCCTTCAGGCATGTCGGGCAACACGAAGCTGCCGTCGTCTGCGGTCTGCGCCGCGTACGGCCCCTCAGGCACGAACACGCTGGTCGCTGCATGGCCGCTCGGTTGATCCGCGCGATCCGCTCCGCGAACTTGACCGACCACGCTCGCGTTCTTGCCGAGCAACACGGTGCCGAGACTCACGTTCTTTCCAAAGCCGCCCTTCACCTCGGCGAGGTCGATGCGCTTCGAGCGCTCGGGCACACCGTCGCCATCGACATCGTGCGAGAGCAGCACCGCGCCGGTGCTCTCCGACAGCCCTTCGAGCCGGAAGTAGCCATCGGCATTCGACGTCGTCTCGAGCGACGAATTGAGCAACCGCACGCGCGCATTCGCAGCGGGCAACGGCTGCGAGCTCCCGGGCACCGAATAGACGAGCGTGCCTTGCATCGTCCCCGGGCCTGGCGGCGCTGGAGGCGGCGGCAGCGAGAGATCGATGCACGACCACACCAACAACGACAACGCCGGTACCAGACGCTTCATGACGTAACCCCCGAGTGCAAACGCACGGGGCACTACACCACAGCGGTCCACGCTCACGGCGTCAGAAAGCGCCGCACCCGTTCGAGCACGCGCGCGTCGACGGAATGACCAAGCCCGGGGACGAGCTCGACTTCGACGTTCACGCCGCGAGCGAGCAATGCGGCGCGCGACGCTTCCGCGTTCGCAACGGGAACGACCGGATCATTCGTGCCGTGAACGATGAGCACACGTGCTCCGTCTGCGCGCGCATCGCCCTGCACCGCGAAGCGGCCCGAGAGCGAAATCGCGAGCGGTGATGGCGTGCGGCGAACCGCGAGCCACTGCGCGAGCCCCGCGCCTTGTGAAAAACCGACGACGATCAGCTTCGAGCCGTCGAGCTTCCGCTTCGCGAGTTCTTCATCGAGCCACGCAGAGAGCGCGACGCCGGTGGGCTCGACACGTTCCGCGCGTTGGAGATCTTCGATGTTCTGCAGGCTGTACCACTCGCGGCCCAAGCCACCGCCGCTCCACGGGAAGAGCCCGTCGGGCACCAGCACGTCAGCATCGGGCGCGAACGCGGAGAGTGATTTTGCGAGCGGGAAGATGTTCTCGGCGTTCGCTCCGACGCCGTGGAGCACGACCATCAACCGCTGGCGCGGCGCCGTCGCGTCGAGGGTGAGCACGCGCGGCGGCCGCGGAAGTGCCGCTTCGGGCTTTGAGGTCTTCGTGCAACCGATGGCGAGCGCAATGAAAACCGGAAGCAGCTTCGACATGTGCGGCCTCACCCCAACCCTCTCCCGAGATCGGGAGAGGGGGTTTCCGTGTGGTGGAAGACGAGCCGCGTCTCCGCGTCGTGCAGCGCCTGCAGATGTTGCATCAATCGCGTCACCTGCCCGCGGAGCAACGGCTCCATCTCGGCGGTCTCGATGCCCATGCTGCTCATCTCACGCGGAGGTCGATGTTCACGAAGCGCGTCGGCGAGCTCCTCGAGCGCGCCATCGAACGCCTGCGCGAGCGCTTCAGGCATCGGCGTCTGCGACGGCAGCGACACCAGCGCGATCGCCGACCAGCAGAAACGCCGCAGATAGAGAGGAAGCGTGATGAGCGGCTCGAGCTCCGATTCAGACAACGTGCGCTCCGCGACGAGCCGTTGCAGCGACACGTCGGCGTTTCCCACGAGCAGACCGAAGTGCCGGCGCGCCTTCTCGAGCTCCGCATCAGGCGGCTTCGGCTTTCGCGCGGTCACCTTGAACAGCACGCGCAACGCGTCGATGGCGCGCGCGAGCTCGTCACCGATGCGCGTCTTCTCGGTCGACGGCCAGAGCAGGCGCGCCGCGATGAGCGCCACCACGCCCGCCGCGACGTTGGTCGTCGCGCGCACCCCCGCGAGCTTCGGGTCGAGCCCGTTCAACTGCGCGAGCAGCAGGAAGGTCGGCGTCAGCAGCGCCGCGTAGAGCGCGTAGTTCACCTGGATCACCGACACGCTCACCGCCGCCATCACCGCGCACACCGGGAGCAGGATTTTCGGGTCGGGAATCAGCCACGTGATGGCGATCGCGAGCAGCGAGCCCAGCACCGTGCCGCCGACACGCTGGAGCGAACGCATGAACGTCGCGGGCGCGTGCGGCTGCAGCACCACGAGCATGGTGATGGTCGCCCAGTAACCGTGCTCGATGTGCAACGCGCCGACGATCGCGACCGAGCCCGCGACGAGCACGGCGACGCGCAACGCGTGACGAAACTCCACCGATTCGACGCCGACCGATGAACGCAGCAGCACCCACCACGGCGCCTTCTCGTCTTGCGTCGGGTTCGTCACCGGAGCCACCGTTTCCAGCGCCGCGTCGAGTGACTTGAGCAACTCGCACGCGTGCATCAATTGCGCGCGCTTGAGCGGTTCGACGGCGGCGTCACCGAGCAACGCGTGCAGCGCGCCGGTCGAGACCTCCGAGCGCGGCACGGGCGCCTTCTCATTCTCATCGGTCGCGAAGCGCGCGAGCGCTCGGCACGAATCAGCGATGAGCTTCAGTTGACGCTCGAGCTCACGGCGAATCGGTTCGGGCAACTGCTTTGGCCCGATGCTCTCGAGCACATCGGTGAGCGCCACCACACGCCCGAACGTCGCGTCACACGTCTGCACGAGGCCGAGCAACCACGCCATCTTGTCGCCCATGCCGCGCGTGTTCCCGCGAATCGCCGCGAGGTGCGTGCGCGCGTTCTCGATCGCCGTGCGCACCATCGTGTGGTCCTTCTGATGCAGCGCATGCCACGACGGGGAGCCCGCCTCGTTCAACTGCGCAGCGAGCGCATCGGCGTGAGCCGCGAGCGCGTCGAAGCACCCACCCACCGCGCGGCGCGCCGGCGAGAACTGGCGAATGGGCCAGACGACCAACGCGAGCAATGCAGCCCAGACGACACCGCCCGCATTCAACGCTCCACGCTCGACGCTCGCCTGAAGACCCTGCGCCGGTTGCGCCTGCGCGATGAGGAACATCACCGAGCTCACGGTGCCCACGCTGATGGCTTCGTTGCCCAACACGCGCGCCATCGCGCCCGCGAGCACGATGAGGAAGGTGGCCAGCACGCTCGCCCACAACGACGGCCCGACGAGTGAACCGATGACCACCGACGACGAGCCCGCGAGCAGCAACGCGAGAAACGTCTTCGCGCGCGTCGCGTAGGCGCCACCCTTGTCAGACGTCGTCGCGACGAAGCCCGCGATGCCCGCCCAATGGAATTCAGGGTGACCCCACGCCGCGCCGAGCACGAGCGGAATGAAGGTGGCGGCCGCCGCGCGCAGGCCGAGCATCACCGTGAACTGGCGCGTCTCCAGCTTCGTCGCTTCCTGCAGAGGCTGTACGAGCCGCTCCAACACCATGGAGTCAATGTATGCGCGACGTTCGTCTCGCGCAGAGTTTCTGATGAAGTGCCGCGCGTGAAGAAGACCTTCCTCGCGCTCGGGCTGTTGTCACTCGGGTGCTGCTTCACGTGCTTCCTGTTCCGCCCGAAAGACGATTCAGCCGAATGGGCGTGGCAACGCGTGAGCATCGACGGCGGCGCAGACGTGTACCCGAACGAGATTCACGCACTGAGCGACGACGACATCTGGGCGGTGAACATGCCCAACGTCTTTCACTTCGACGGTCGCGAGTGGGCGCTGGTGTCGCGTGAAGGCCCTGAACACCTCTGGCCGGTGGCGCGTGACGATGTGTGGGGCGTCGCGCGCGGGCTCTCGTGGTTTCACTTCGACGGGCAGACATGGAGCCACGGTCGCGTGCCCGAAGAATCACTCAAGTACCGCGACTTCTATGGCGTCGTCGCGTGGCCCGGCGAAATGTGGGGCACGCTCGGCATCGACGGCTACGCGCGCTTCGATGGGAAAGAATGGTCGATCGTGCACGTGCCTGAGCTCGCCGGCTGGGAGCTGCAGCGGTGCTTCACGACGAACGGTCACGTGTACGCGGCGGCGCTGAAGGGCGAAGGTGAAGTGGGAAAGAAGAAGTACTCCGCCGCGCTCGCGCACTTCGATGGCACGAAGTGGGAGCTCATCGCGCGCCCGCCCGGCATGCAGATTCGCGGTTCGTCACCGAACGACCTCTGGCTGGTGATGAAGGTGCCAGTGCACTTCGACGGCAAGACGTGGGCTGAAACCCCGCTGCCAGACCCCGACGCGCTCATCTACGACCTCTACGCGCGCTCACCGACCGAGGCGTACGCGGTGGGCAAAGACAGCGTCACGTTCAAATGGGACGGCGCGAAATGGTCACCGCTCCATGCCGGCAATCGCGTCGATCTCTTCGGCGTCTCCGGAGGCGCGACCGGGCCGGTGTGGGCCGTCGGCGCGTCACGCGGGCACGTGCTGCGGTACCAGCCCGACGCGGGCTGAATGTGAAGAAGTACTCGACCGTGCGCGATCGGCGCCCGAGGCAGCTAAAGGGCGCCGCCATGATCAGCTCACCGCCGATGCACCCCACGGTTGCTGCAGCGCAGGCCTCCTTCAACAGCGACCTCGTGCAGGAGGTCGCCGCCGCCGTCGCGGAGAACGCGGTCGTGGTGGTCGGCGTGTCGGGGCTTCAGCCGGGCAAGCTCGCGCGGCAGCTCCTCGACGCGAAGAAGGTGCCGTACAAATACCTTCAGTACGGGAGCTACTTTTCGGGCTGGCGCCGTCGCCTCGCGCTCAAGCTCTGGGTGCGTTGGCCGACGTTCCCGCACGTCTTCGTGAACGGCACCTTCATCGGTGGCGCGAGCGACCTGAAGGCGTTGATCGACTCCGGTGAGTTCGACCAACTGCTCGCCCGACGCTCCGCCTGACTTGTCTGGCGCGGCGACACGTCTTCCGTCAGGGTGCGTGCGTGTTTTCACTGTTGAAGCTGATCTCGCTGCGGCACGTGTTCGGTGCGCCGCTCCGTTCGCTGCTCACGCTCATCGGTGTCTCGGTCGGCGTCGCCACGCTCGTCGGCATCGCCGCCATCAATCGCAGCGTGATGGACGCGTTCCGTTCGACCATCGACACCGTCGCCGGCAAGGCTGATCTCACCGTCGCCGCCGAGACCGCGGGCATGCCCGAAGAGCTGCTGGAGACGGTGCGCGGCGTGCCCGGCGTGCTGCACGCGTCAGGCGGCATCGACGTCATCGCGCCGGTCAGAGGCCGCCCGGGTGAGAACCTCTACATTCTCGGCGTCGACCTGCTCGATGACGGGTTCTTTCGCACGTACGAGGGCGTCGACACCAACGTCAGCAAGCTCGCCGATGATCTCGAGTTCCTCAATTCGACCGACCGCATTCTCATCTCCGATCGCTACGCGCGTGAACGCGGGCTGAAGACCGGTGACTCGATCGACCTGATGACTCCGAATGGCGCGCAGCCGTTCATCATTCACGGGATCCTCAAGGAGAAGGGCCCGCTCAAGGCCTTCGGCGGCGCGGTGGCGGTGATGTTCTTCGGTTCGCTGCAGGAGGCGTTCTCGAAGGGCCGCACGCTCACGCGCGTCGACGTCGCCATCGACCCGAAGTTGAGCCTCGAAGAAATGAAGGCGCGGCTGCAGAAGGCGGTCGGCGAGAACCTCGAGGTCGATTCGCCCAATCGCCGCGGTGAATCGGTGCAGACGATGGTGCGCAGCTTTCAACTCGGGCTCAACCTCGGCTCCGGAGTCGCGCTGCTGGTCGGCGTCTTCCTCGTCTACAACACGGTGTCGATCAGCGTGGTGCAGCGCCGCCGCGAGATCGGCACGCTGCGCGCGCTCGGTGCGACCCGCCGCAGAATTCGCGGCCTCTTCGCGCTCGAGGCGATGGTGTTCGGGCTCATCGGCAGTCTGCTCGGCATGCCGCTGGGCATTCTCATCGCGCGCGGAGCCATCAGCAGCGTTCA
>JBEHYH010000224.1:0-10155 GCA_048498275.1 Myxococcota bacterium
TAGCCATTCTTCGCGACCAGCCGGGCGATCTCCGCGAGCAACTCCGGCGCGCGCACGTACGACGCCAGGTCAGACACGATGACGAGATCGAAGCTGCCGGCCTCGAAGTCATCGAACACCGTCGCGCGGAACCGCAGGTTCGGCCCGGCGTGGCGCGACTGCGCTTCTTGAACCGCGGCGAGATCGGCGTCGGCGGCGACGACGATGCGCGCACCGCGCGCCGCGAGAAACCTGGCTGACTGCCCGAGCGTCGAAGCGACCGCACCGATCTCCAACACACGCCTTCGCGCGACGAGGCTCTCCGCGAAAATGTACCGGGGCAGCAGCTCGCTCTGGCCCAGGCGCTTGAAGGTCGATGACACTGCCGTGAAGTCTACCCCCGGGAGATCACCCGCCAAGTTCCCGGCTGGTTACTCGACCACCGCGAGCCCCCCCGGAGCCCGCCTCCGCGCCGTTGAGCTGTCGCGAATTGAGCCCACCATCGCGCGCGGTCAGGCGCCGTATCGCCCTCGCGGAAGGTGAAGGTGCCGCAGTCGTCGGAGTACCCGGCGATGCCGCCGCGCGACACCGCGAGGTTGATCATGAAGCGCCCTGACGTGTCTGTCATGGCGCCTGCGTCGGCAATGCCGGTGCACGTGGCGATGACGCCGCTCGCGACAGCAGGAGCGCTCTGGTCATGCGCGCGCCGTGAGCAGGCGCCGCGACGGGCAATGGGCTCGACGCCTCGTGCGTACTACCCTCACCCCATGGCTCCTGAGCTCTCCTTCGGCGCGAGACTGGCTCGCGCGTTCCGCAACCTGTTCATCTTCAGCATGGTCGTCGGGTGTGTCGGCGCCGCCGTGTACGCCCTGTCGTTGGTGAACTCGCGTACGTATTCGCTCGAGGTGCGCGGCACGCAGTTGCTGGTGATGAAGGGCAAGATGCTGCCGACCGGCGCGGAGCCGTGGCTGCCTTCCGAGCCTTCGCTCGCTGACGCGTACGCGCCCATCGAGTTGGATCCGACGGCGCCGGTCTCTGCCGTCACCAATCGCCGCTTCGATGATCGCGATCAGCTCGATCGCGCGATGTTCACGGTGTTGGAGGCCCAGGCCCGCCCCCGCCTCGAGTCGTCAGACGCGAAGGAGCTCGATCGCGGCCTCGCCCTGGTTCGCCGTGGAGAACGCCTCAGCGGCCTCACCGACGATCAGCGCGCGTCACTCAAGAAGATGCAGAGCGACGTCGCGTACTTCCTCGCGCGGGTGCGGCTCGACGACGCGCGCAAGCAGCTCGAAGAAGCGCTCGCGCAACTGAAGATCGCCGCTGAATCAGATTCAAAGTCGAAGTCACAGGCGGCGTTGATGCTGCTCGCCGTCGAACCGCAGGTGAAGCTGCTCTCATCGACCCTGCGCGCGACCACGCTCACCGCGGGAGATGGCCTGACCAAGGCGCTCGAGCCGCAGCTCCAGAAGATCTTCGATTCGCTCAACAAGGCGGTGCAGGAAACGCCCGCGCCCGCCCCGGCTCCCGAAGTCTCGCCGTAGTCAGTCGGTGCGCATCACGCCGACGAACGGCAGGTTGCGGTACTTCTCGCCGTAGTCGAGGCCGTAGCCGACCACGAAGCGGTCTTCGATGGTGAAGCCCTTGTAGTCGATGCCGACCTTCACCTTCGCGCGCGACGGCTTCTCGAGCAGCGTCGCCACCTTCACCGACGCCGGGTGGCGCGCCGCGAAGTTGTCGAGCAGGAACCGCATGGTGAGCCCGGTGTCGATGATGTCTTCGACCAGCAGCACGTGGCGGCCGTGCACCGGCTTGCTCACGTCGTGCGTCACGCGCACCTCGCCGGTCGTCTCGGTGCCGCCCTGGTAGCTGGAAACGCCCATCAACTCGACGGTCACCGGCAGGTCGATGTGCCGCGCGAGGTCGGTGAGGAAGAACAGCGAGCCCTTCATGATGCCGACCAGCGCGAGATCCTTCCCGCGATAGTCTTGCGTGATCTGCGCGCCCAGCTCGGCGACGCGCTTCTGGAGCTGCTCGGCAGAAAGCATCACCTCGACGAACTCTTCGTAGAAAGCCATGACGACCCCTTACACGTAAGCGTTGTTCATGACTTCGCCCATGCCGCCGGCGCCCGGCACGATGTACTGCTTGTCATCGAGCCCGCGCTCCTTGTCCCAGAACTCGCCGGGAGCGCTCGCGAGCACCTCCGGCGGTGACATGCCGCGATCGAGCCGCAGCGAATAGAGCACGGCATCGGGGTGATCGGTGGTCAGCCGCTTGATGAATTCGGGCGTGACGATCAGGTTCACGCACACGATCTTGCGGTGCTGCCCCGGCACCTTCTTCTTGTACATGCTGATCGCGGTCGACAACGAGCTGCCGGTCGCGCCCATCGGGTCGGGGAAGAGGATGATCGCGTTGTCGACGTCTCCGCCGATCTTCGAGCCGCCGATGTTGCTGCCGACGACGTGCTCCGCCGCGTCGAGCTCACGGCTCATGGTGATGTGGTCCTGCCGCACGAGCCGCGGGTTCAAGACGGTGTTCAGCAGGTCGTAGGTCACCTGACTCGGCAGCGTGCCGGCGCGCGCGATGTTGACGGAGATCGCCCGCACTTCAGGGTCGAGGATCTCGCCCTGATAGATGCCGCGCGGCGTGTTCTGAATCATCCGCGTGGGGATCGACGCCTGCCGCCGGGGAAACTCGACGTTCACCACCAGCGACGTCAGCTCCGTATAGAGCGTGCGCACCAGCGTGTTCACCAATGGCTGCTGCGTGTCCTTGGCGCCCAGCGTCGCGAGCAGCGAGAGCGTGTACGGGTTACCCACGAGATGAACGTTGGGGCCGTAGAAGTGCTTCAGCTCCGGGAGCGTGAAGCGGAGATTTTCGTAGAGCGAATCGCGCATGGTTATTTGCTGAAGAGTTCGAGGTTCTGCGGAGGCGTGGCTTCGACCGGCTGCGGCACGTGGCACTTGCGGCAACGCGCTTCGTACGCGCCGGCGGCGCCCACGAGCACGCGGTCACCGGAGTTCGACAGCCGCTGACTGCGATTCGCGGGGTTGCCGCACACCACGCAGATCGCGAGCTCCTTGGTGATGTACTCGGCGATCGCGAGCAACTGCGGCATCGGCTCGAACGGCTTGCCCTGATAGTCCTGATCGAGCCCCGCGCAGATGACGCGAATGCCCTTCGACGCGAGCGCTTCACAGACCGCCACGACCTCGGGCCCGAGGAACTGCACCTCGTCGATGCCGACCACTTCGGTGTCTGACTTGAGCAGTTGCAGAATCTGCCCGGGGCCGTTCACCGGCGTCGACATGATCTTCGACTGCGAGTGCGAGACCACCGCCAGCTCGTCGTAGCGATTGTCGATGTTGGGCTTGAAGACCTGCACCTTCTGCTTCGCGTAGAGCACGCGCTTGATGCGGCGAATGAGCTCCTCGGTCTTGCCGGAGAACATCGAGCCGCAGATGACTTCGATCCACCCGATGTCTTTGGGGAACTGGTGCATGTCAGTTCTCGAGCCCGAGGAGTTTGGCCAGCGTGCGCGCGTCGGCGCTGGGGAACTTGAACTCGCTCATCTCGTCGAGCGCGGCCCAGCGGTGATCGTTCACGCGCTCGTGGCTGACGGTTTGATCGGCGCGAACCAGCGCGCAGCGGAAGACGTGGAAATCGATCACGTACTCCGCGTACTCGTGACGCGTGGCCATCGCGCGCTCGGTGACGATCACATCGAGCCCGAGCCGCTCGTGCAGTTCACGCTTGAGCGCTTCTTCGTCACGCTCGCCATCGTTCACGCGCCCGCCGGGGAATTCCCAGAGCAGCGGCAGTGACGCGTTCTTCGAACGTTGGGTGATCAGGTAGCGGCCCGGCTCGCGCTCCAGCATGGCCCCCACGACGCGAATGGTGCGGCGATTCACGGCCCGGAGGCGTACCAGATCGATTTCACCGGTGCAGCCCGTAAAGCTCGCGCGCTTTCGCGATGTCCAACACCGCTGCGGGCACGAGGTCGGCGGGCGCTTCACCCGCTTCGAGACGCGCGCGAATTTCGGTCGACGACACTTCAGCCATCGGAGGGCCGAGCACGCCCGGCGCCGGGTACCCCGCGCGATGCAGCACGGTGACCTGCACCAGTTGCTGAATGCGGTCCCACGCTTTCCACTTCGGCAGGTCAGCGAGAATGTCGGAGCCGATGAGCCACCGGAACTTCACGCCCGGGTTTCGCGGCAGCAGCCATTCGAGCAGCCCGATGGTGCGCCCTTCTCCGCCGACTTCGCTCTCTGCGCGGCTCACCTTGAGCCACGGGCCGGTGTCTCGCGCCATCGCCTCGCACATCTCGACGCGCGCCTCGAACGGCGCCAACTGCTTGCCGAAGGGGTGATGAAAGCTCGGCACCAGCCAGACCTCTTGCGCGCGCAGCGTGGCGTGCGCGTACACCGCCGCCATCAAGTGCCCGACGTGCGGCGGGTTGAACGAACCGCCGAGGAGCGAGACCTCCATCACTTCACCGACAGCTTGGTCTTGCCGCTGCCGAGCGCGATGGGCTGCTTGTCGATCACCGCTTCGCCCTTGAGCGTGAACACCGAGAACGTGGCGCCGCGATCTTGCGTCTCGATGAGGCCGACGGTGGGTTTCTCGCCCTTGAGCCGCCCGGGCGAAAGAAAGGTGCGTGGGCCGATGGTGACGACCTTCGCTTCGGCGTCCTTGCCGTGCACGAGCACCACCGAGTTCAGCATGTCTTCCTTGTCGAGATCGTTCTTGTCGTGCACCAGACAGCACAGCGCGTCGCCCAGCATGTCGACCACTTTTCTCGGCACCGAGTGCGTCTGGTACGCGAGGCAGCCTTTCTCGGGAGCGCGCAGCACCTTGTCTTTCATGCGCGCGAGCTCTTCGATCTTCAGCGCCTCTTCATGCGCCGTACCGAACGCCGCCGGGCGATCGATCTGATCGAGCCCGATGAGGTAGCGCTTCACGTCTTCGAGAAAATCGCCGGTGCTGTAGTCGCTCTGCGCTTTGACCTCTTCGCGCTTCCACTTCACCCAGTCGTCGAGATCTTCGAAGCGGCCGCCGGCGAACAGAAACCGGCGCGCGCCCTTCGACGCAAGCAGCTTGAGCGCCGCGTCGAAGGCGCCGATGTCGCCGTCGCTGTCTGAGAAGACTCCGATGCTGACCATGCCTTACGCGTACAGAGCATAGCGCCGACGGAGCGGCTCGAAAGTCTCACGCGCACGGTCGAAGCCCTCGATGAGCTCATCGAGCGGCCGGCCGGCTTCCATGCGTTCGCGGACCTGCGCCGTGCCGCACAGCAAGTCGAACGCCGCGACGTCTTCGACGAACTCGTACGCGTCTTCACGCCACGCGAAGTTCGCGCCGCCCAGCGCGCGGCAGACCTGAAACACCGCGATGCCGGTCTTCAGCGGGAGGAAGGTGTTCGGATCCGTCACATGAATGAACGCGCCTTCACACGACTGGCCTTTCCATTTGTCGAAGGTCGGCGTGTACGAACACGGGCGAAAGGTGACTCCCGGGAGCTTGAGCGCGTTGAGCTCGCCCGCGACCTGCCAGCTCTTCAAATAGGGCGCGCCGAATTGCTCGAACGGCCGGCACGTGCCGCGGCCTTCGGAGACGTTGGTGCCCTCGCCCAGACACATGCCCGGGTACACCAGCGCGGTGTCGGGCGTCGGCATGTTGGGCGACGGCGGAATGAACCCGCGCCCGACGTTGCGCCAATCGTGCTCGCGCTCGAGCCCCTCGACCGGCGTCACGTACAGCTCGACGCCGATCTTCTCTGTGTCGTTGAGAAGGCGCGCGATCTCGCCGGTGGTGAGCCCGTGACGCGTCGGTAATTCATAGAGCCCCACGAAGCTGCGGAACTTCGCGCCGACGAGATTGCCCTCGGTGCGCGTGAGGCCGATCGGGTTCGGGCGATCGAACACGTGGAACGCGATCTTCGCCTTCGCGGCGGCCTTCATCGCGAGCGCCATCGTGTAGATGTACGTGTAGTAGCGGCTCCCGACGTCTTGAATGTCGAACACCAGCGCGTCGAGCCCGGTGAGCCATTCCTGCCGCGGAGTCAGGGACTCGAAGGTGTGGCCATACAGGCTGTAGACGGGGACGCCGGTGCGCGAATCGCGCGCGACGTCGTCGACCGCGACCATGTACTGCGCTTCGCCGCGAACGCCGTGCTCCGGCCCGAACAGCGCCGCGAGGGTCACGCCGTCAGCCGCGTGCAGCAGATCGACCAGGTGCTGAAAGCGCGCGTCGACGGAGGTCGGGTTGACGATGGCTCCGACCCGCTTGCCTTTGAGTGCCGAGAACCCCTGCGCGACCTGCACATCGATGCCGAAACGCATGCGCGGCAGATAGCACGAGGCATCGCGCTTCACGCGCCGTCGAAAAACCGTACCAGGCACGGTTTTCCGACGGCGCGTTTCAACGGCTGCTCGGTTTGAGCTCCCGGAGCTGCTTCTTCGGCGGGTCCAGCTTCTTCCGCAGCGCGTCCGCGTCGGCCTTGCGGCCCTCGTCTTCGAGCAGCGCCAACAACCTCCGGCCCGCCAGAACGCGCAGGTTCGGTTTGTCGAGCAAAAGCCGGAGCTGCGCTTCCGCCGGCTTCGACTGACCCGAACGCGCGAGCGCCTCGGCGTACTGAAGCCGCGCGCCGCCATCGTCAGCATGCGCCGCGACGTATTTCGCGAGCAGCTCGGCCGCCGGAGAAAACTCACCGCCCTGCATCAGCGCGTTCGCCAGCCGCACCTGCGCTTCGGCGTAGTCATCGCGCAACGCCAGCGCGACCTCGAGCGAACGGCGCGCTTCGTTCCGATGCCCCACGTCACTCGCGGCCAACGCATACAGGTAGTGCGCACGCGGGTTGTCGCAGGCGAGCGTGCGCGCGATGTCCAGGTTCTCGAGCGCGGTCTCCGACTGGCCCTGCTTCAACTGGAGCCGGCCCAGCTCGACGCGGCCGATGCTCCAGCGTGGCTCTTTCGTGACGGCGTCGGTCAGTTCGGCGATCGCCTTGCCGTCGTCGCCGCGTGTTTCCCAATCTTGAGCGATTTCGAGCGGGCTCGCGGCCAGCACCAGAACAAGCAGCATCACCCGAGCAGCCTACCTTGCGTTCGCTGCACACTCACGACACATACGGCATCGCCATGGAAGTCAGCCCCGCCACACTCACGTCGCTCGGCTTCGACGACGTTCTCTCTGCCCTCGCCGGCCGCTGCCGCACCGAAGTCGGCCAGGCCCGCGCCCGCGCCCGCCCGTTCCTCGAGTCGCGTGAAGCCGTGCTCGCCGCGCTCGCGCTCGCCGATGAAGCGCGCACCCTGAAGACCGAGCCGATGACGCTGCCGATCACCGGCATCGTCGACATCCGCAACTCCATCGACCGCGCGTCGAAGGGCGGCATGCTGGAGCCGCGTGAGCTTCAGCAGGTGACGCAGGCGCTGTTCAGTTTCGAGCGCACGCATGAATTGCTCGAGGAGCGCGCGGGGCGGCTCCCGGGGCTGTGGGCGTTGGGGCAGCGCCTGCCGGTGCTGACGCGGCTCGCGACGCGGCTCGATCGCAGCATCGAAGCGTCGGGTGAGATCTCCGATCGCGCGAGTGAAGAGCTCCGTGTCGCGCGTGAACGCGCGCGCGCGATTCACCGGCGCATTCGCACCCGCCTCGATGAACTGATGCACGACGCCAGGTTCGCCGAGTCGCTGCAGGAGGGGTACTACTCGGTTCGCAACGATCGCTACGTGGTGCCCGTGAAGTCGTCGCATCAGCGTGAAGTCGGCGGCATCGTTCACAATGCTTCGCAGACCGGCCAGACGCTGTTCGTCGAGCCCGCGGAGATGATCGGCGTCGGCAACGAGCTCGCCATCGCGCAGTCGGTGGTGCTCGAAGAAGAGCGCAAGGTGCTCATCGAATTGTCTGAGCTCGTCGGGCGCGAGAGCGACCGACTGCTCGACGGCATCGACGCGCTCTCTCGCCTCGATGAGCTGGAGGCCGTGGCTTCGCTCTCGACCGATCTGCACGCGGAGATCCCCACGATTGAAGCGGCCGACGGCGCGATGGTGCTCAAGGCATTGCGTCACCCTCGCCTCGTGTTGCGCGGCGGCGACATCATTTCGAACGACGTCGAGCTCGGTGACGCGCGAGCGCTGGTGGTCTCGGGCCCGAACGCGGGCGGCAAGACGGTGACGCTGACCGGAGTCGGGCTCTGTGCGCTGATGACGCGCGCGGGTTTGCCGATCCCGTGCGACCCGGGTTCGAAGATCCCACTCTTCAATCAGATTCACTCGGCCATCGGCGACCAGCAGGACCTGTCGGCGGGGCTCTCGACGTTCTCGGCGCACGTGACGGTGTTGCGCGACGTCACGCAGACCGCGCGTCACGGAGCGCTGGTGTTGATCGATGAGATCGCCGCCGGCACCGACCCGCGAGAGGGCGCCGCGATCGCGACGGCGGTGCTCGAAGAGCTGCTCCAGCGCGGCGCGGTGGTGCTCGTCACCACGCACCTCGAAGAGCTCAAGGCGCTCGCGCACCTCGACAAGCGATTCGTCAACGCGCGCGTCGGCTTCGATGGAAAGAAGATGGCCCCGACGTACCGGCTGCAGCTCGGCTTCGCGGGCGCGTCGTCGGCCATCGAGATCGCGAAGCGTGTCGGCTTGAGCGCTTCGATCTGCGAGCGCGCGCATCAACTGGCGAGCACCGCCGGCGGAGCGCTGACCCAGGCGATGTCGGCCGCCGAAGAAGAGCGCCGCAAGCTCTACGAACAGCGTGACGCGGCCGAACGTGACGCGCGCGAAGCGAAGACCGCGCGTGAAGCGGCTGAAGTCGAGCTCGCTGCCGCCCTCAAGAAGCGCCGCGAAGAAGAGGTGAAGTTCCGCGAGGCCCTGCGCGCGGAGCTGGAGTTCGCTCGCGGGCAGATCCGCGCGCTCGTCGAGAAGCTCGAGACCACGAAAGACGTCAAGGCGGCGCAGGCGGCTGCGGCTGAACTCACCGCGCGCATCAACGAGCAGACCGTCGCCGAACGTTCGACCCGGCAGGACCTGAAGGTTTCACCGAAGGAACTGGCTCCGCTGGAGCTCAAGGTCGGCGCGCGCGCGCGTCACCGGGGGATGGATACGGAGGTCGAGATCATCGACCTCTCCGGTGACACGGCGGTCGTCACCGCGGGCGCGCTGAAGATGCGCGTGCCGGTGAGTGAGCTCGGGCCGGCGACGAAGAAGAACGAGTCGAAGAAGAAGGCGGTGACGGTGGCGCAGGTGGCTCCGGCGCCGTTGACGATCGCGGCGGCGCAGCTCGATGTGCGTGGGCAGCGCGCCGAAGAAGCGATGCGAAACATCGAGCAGTTCCTCGACCGTTCGACGCGCAATGGCGACGACACCGTGATCATCATTCACGGTCACGGCACGGGCGCCATCAAGCGCGAGCTCCGGGAGTTCCTGAAGACGTCGCCGTACGCGCGCAGCTTCCGCCCGGGTGACAACAGCGAAGGTGGCGACGGCGCGACGGTCGTTTCGCTCTGAAGCGACGAGCGTTCCGGAGCCACTCTTGCCGCCGGAGAGTGCTCCGGAGCCGTTGCGGACTCCGTAGTGAAGCCGGAGAGCATTGAGGGGTAACACGTACGCGTCGCTTCATTCAAGAACTCGCGAGCCGGCCTTCGCCCACGAGCGCGATGAATCAAGCATTCGACAATCGGGGTAACCCAGGCCCCAGTTCGCCGGGTTGATGAAGTTCGCCCGACACGAGAGCACGCGCGGATCGAGCACGAACCGATTCGCAGCCCTTCCCTCCATCGCGGCAAGCATGCGCAAGATCCGGGTGGGCGCGATGAACGCGCATCCCTACTTTGTCGCGCATGAACACCTTCGACCGCATCGCCGACAGCATCACCGCCCTCGCCGCGGGTGACTCCGCGTCGCTCGACACCCTCGCCCGCCGCGCGGGCCTGAGCCCCACGCATTTCCAACGCACGTTCCAGAAACTCGCCGGAGTCAGCCCGCTCAAGTTCCAGCAGGTGCTGAGCCTCGAATCGGCGCGCGAGGCGCTGCTCAACTCGCGCAGCGTGCTCGACGCGGCGTTCGATGGCGGGCTCAGCGGTCCCGGCCGGCTCCATGACGCGATGGTGCGCATCGAGAAGATGACGCCGGGCGAACGGAAAGCCGGGCTCGAACTCACGGGGGACGAGGCGGAGAC
>JBEHYH010000225.1:0-9946 GCA_048498275.1 Myxococcota bacterium
ACGCGTCGAGCGCGCTCGTCGCGGAGAGCGCCGCGATGAAGGACGTGCGCGCGCTCGCGTTGCGCGTGGCCGACTCGATGGTGCCCGTGCTGCTCACCGGAGAGACGGGCACCGGCAAAGGGCTCGTGGCGCGGGTGCTCCACAACGAGAGCTCGCGGGCGAGCGGGCCCTTCGTGCCGATCAACTGCGCGGCGTTGCCGGAGAACCTGCTCGAGAGTGAATTGTTCGGTCACGTGCGCGGCGCGTTCACCGGCGCCACGTCGAATCGCGATGGGCTCTTCGTCGAGGCCGATGGAGGCACGCTGTTCCTCGATGAGATCGGCGACATGCAGCCGGCGCTGCAGGCGAAGCTGCTGCACGTGCTGGAAAGCGGCCGCGTGCGCGCCGTCGGTGCGGCGAAAGATCGCGAGGTCGACGTGCGCATCATCACCGCGACCCATCGCGATCTGCGCGAGGGCGGTTTCCGCAGCGACCTGCGCTACCGCATCGAAGGCGTGACCATCGAGCTGCCGCCGCTGCGGTTGCGGCGTGACGACATCGGCCCGCTGGCCGCGCGCTTCGTCGAAGCGGCGCGGGCGCGCACGCCGCGTTCACCGGTGACCGCGCTGTCGCGCGAGACGATGGCGCTGCTGCTCGCCTGGTCGTGGCCGGGCAACGTTCGAGAGCTTCAACACGCCGTCGAGCGCGCGGTGCTGCTCGGCCAATCGGCCGAGGCGACGCCTGCCGACCTTCCTCCGGCGATGCGCGACGCGAAGCCGTCCACGAACGCGCTCCAGTTCGGCGACACCATCATTCCCGTTCGTGAGCTGACGCGCGCGTACGCGGCGTGGGCCGTCGAGCGCATGGGCGGCCGCAAGGGGGCGGCGTGCGAGAAGCTCGGCATCGACGCGAAGACGCTCAACAAATGGCTGACGCAGGACGGCGACTGACGTGCGCCGCTTCTCCCGAGCGCCCTTCTGGCTGCTGCTGGTGACGATGGTGCTGGTCGTCAGCGCGGCGTTCTGGTCGGCGGTCGTCGAACGTCGCGCGGCGCTCGATGATCTGAAGCGTGAACAACAGCTCCTCGCCCAGTCGGTCGGCGTCGACTTCGAACATCAGCTCGCGCGACGCGGCGTCGTCGACCCGATGGATCATGCGGTGCGTGAACTCCTGGCCGGCGCGCGGCGCATCGAGCGGCCCGCGCAGTCGATGGTGCTCGTCTCGCGGCCCGGGCAGGAGGGCTTCCTCACCACCGACGATCGGATGATTCCCTCCCAGCGGCTGCGGAGCGCGTTCGACGCGGGCGACGAGTCTCTCGAGGTGCCGCGCGACGAAGCGGTCTCGTTCGGGTTGCCGCGACGCATGGCGATCGCCGGGCTGTCACGCATCGTCGACGCGAAGGGCCGAACGTGGGGCATCGTCGTGTTGACCACCGCCGAGCGCGTGCGCGATCGCGAACGGCATGAGCTGTGGCGGCTGGCGATCACCATCGGGCTGGTGACGGTGCTCACCGCGCTCTTCGGCATCTTCCTGCAGCGGCGCCAACGCGGGGAGCAGGAGCGTGAGCGCGAGCTGCTCCTGTACCGCGCCGACAAGATGGCTTCGCTGGCGGCGATCGGCACCGGCATCGCGCACGAGCTCGGTACACCGTTGTCGGTGATCGTCGGCCGCGCCGAGAGCGCGCTTTCACGCAGCACCGACGAGCGCGTCGCGAAGTCGTTGACCGTGGTGCTCGAGCAGTCGGCGCGCATCGAGGCCATCGTCAAGGGCTGTCTCGCGCTCGTGCGTGGAGAAGCACCGCCCTTGAGCCCGCGGCCCGCGAGCGCGGTGGCCGGCGACGCCGTGGCGCTCGTCTCCCATCGCTTCGAGCAGAGCGGCGTGCGCCTCGAGTCGCGCGCGGCGCCCGAGCTGCCATCGATCGCCTGCGAGCCCGCGCTCTTCGCGCAGGTGCTGGTCAACCTGCTGCTCAACGCGTGTCACGCGACGCCGCGCGGCGGGCTGGTGACGCTCGACGTGCGGGCCATCGACGGCAAGGTGCGCTTCGTCGTCGAAGACGAAGGCGAAGGCATCGACGCGCAGGTCGCCGCGCGCGCCACGGAGCCGTTCTTCAGCACGCGTCGTGAAGAAGGCGGGCACGGGCTGGGGCTCTCGATCGCCCGGGAGATCGTCAGCCATCATCAGGGCACGCTGACCCTGGAGCGGCGAGAACGCGGTCACGGCACGCGCGCGACGGTGACGGTCAGCGTCGCCTGAACGATCGGGAGATTTTCCCGATCTCCGGCCACGCCCGCGGAGAATTTCCCGGCGGCGCGAGCGGCGCGCGGAGAGAAGCGGGGTTGGCGCGAAACGTGCTCACCGGCTGCGCACCGTGCGCTCGTTCATTCTTCTTCTGTTCATCAGCGTGCGGCTCGCGAGAGCCGACGAGCCGAAACCCCGGGCGATGACGCTCGACGAGGCGCTCACCTTCGCGACTGCGCGGCACCCGCGCCTGCTGGCCGCCGCGGCGCGCGTCGACGCCGCCAACAGAGACGCCGAGGTGCCGACGACGGCGTGGCTCCCGCGCATCGGCGCGATGGCGCAGATCGTCGCGGGCACCACCAACAACAGCACCGCGTCCGTGTTGGGCACCTCGACGGTCGACCTGCCACGCGTCGGCGCGACGGCGGTCACCTCTACGCCCGGGTTCCTCCCCTACGCGTCGACCGCGATCGCCATCGGCGTCCGCCAGCAGATCTGGGACTTCGGCCGCACGTCGAGCGAGGAGGCCGCCGCGAAGGTGCTGCGCGACATCGAGTCGTACCGCGCGCGCGGCACCGCCTTCGACATCCGCTACGCGGTCGCGAGCGCCTACTACAGCGTGCTCGCGGCGGCGGCGGTGCAGTCAGCGTCTGAAGCCGCGCTCGATCGCGCCACGCAGCATCGCGACTACGCGCAGGCCAACGTGAAGAGCGGGCTGCGCCCACCGATCGAGCTGACACGCGCCGAGGCCGACGTCGCGCGGTACGAAGCCGCGCTCACCCGCGCGCGCGGTGGTCTCCACATCGCGCGTACGTGGTTCGCGGCGACGGTGGGTGTCGAAGACGCGGAGCTCGACGCCGCGGGTCTCACCCAGGCGCCGAGCGTCGAAGACCCTGATGCCGCGGTGAAGCACGCGCGGCGCGCGCCGCAGGTGCTCGAGAGCCAACTGCGCGTGGAGCAGCAACGCGCCGAGACGCGCCGGCTCGAGGCCCAGAACCTGCCGAACCTCTCGGCGACGGCGGCGATCTCCGGGCGCGCGGGTGGCGCTCCGCCGAATTCAGGGCCGCAACCGGTCGGCTACGGCCTGCTGCCGATCGTGCCGAACTACGACCTCGGCGTCGTCTTCTCATGGCCCTTCTTCGACATGAGCTGGCTCAAGCGCGCCGAAGCCTCGCGCGCGCGCGAACGCGCCCTCACCAGCGAAGCGGAGCTCGCGTTGCGCCAGCAGGAAGCCGCGATTCTCTCCGCGTGGAATGAAGCGACCGTCGCCGCCAACGCGCTGCAGGCGCTCGAGCGCGGCGCCGCGGCGGCGAAAGACAACTACGACCAGGCCGATCACCGCTTCAAGGTCGGGCTCGGCACCAGCACCGAACTGGCCGACGCACAGGCGCTCCGCACCCAGGCGGAGGTCGAGCTCGCCATCGGCCGTTTTCAGCTCGCGCGCAGCCGCATCGCGTTCGAGCGCACCATCGCGGAGATCCCATGAAGCGCAGAATCAACCTCCCCAGAGTGCCGCTGGCGATCTCGTCGATCACGCTGGCCATCATCTTCGTCGGCGCGCTGCTGCTGGCGCGCGCGGAAGCCAACGTGAATCAGGTGACGCTGGCCTCGGAGCCCAAGGGCGTGACCGTCGCGGCCGCGCACGAGACGACCTACCGCGCCGAGCGCCGCTACATCGGCACGCTGGAGCCGTGGATGTCGGCGAAGCTCGGGCCGCAGCTCGTGTCGGCGATCGTCGACACGGTGTTGGTGCGGCCTGGCGCGGTGGTGAAGAAGCGCGACGTGCTGGCGACGCTCGATTGCCGCAACGCCTCGACCGCGAGTGAAGCCATCGGGCACCAGGCGGAGGCGCTCGCCGAACGCCAGAAGGCCATCGCGAGGGAAAACGCGCGCCTCAGTGAGCTGCTCGACGGCGGCTACGTCGCGGCGAACGAATACGAGCAGAAGCGCGCGCAGGCCGATTCGAGCGAGGCGCAGCTCCGCGCGCTGCTTGCGCAGTCGGCGGGGAAGGCGCTGGAGGTCGGCGACTGCGTGCTGCGCGCGCCGTTCGACGGCGAGGTCTCGGCGCGGCTCGTCGACCCCGGCAGCTTCGCCCGGCCCGGCTCGTCGATCGTCGAGGTGGTCGATCGCTCGATCGTGCGGCTGGTGATCGACGTACCGGAGATCGACTTCACCGCGGTGCCACCGAAGACACCGGTCACCATCACCCTGCTGGCCACCGGTCAGCGCATCACCGGCGAAATCGCCCGCCGCGCGCCGTCGGCAGACCCGTCGTCGCGCACCATTCGCGTGGAGATCGATCTCCCGAATCACGAGCGCACCATTCCCGTCGGTACCACTGCGGAGATTCACGTCGACGTCGGTGACCCCAGGCCGGCGGTGGAGATCCCGCTCCTCGCGGCGAAGGTGCGCGGCAAGAACGCGACGGTCTTTCTCGTCGAAGAAGGCGTGGCGAAGAAGGCGGTGTTCGAGGTGCTCGGCGAGCGCGGCGGCAGTCTGTTCGTCAGCCCGTCGCTCAAGCCCGGGAGCCTGGTGGTGACGCAGGGCCGTTCGTTGCTCGCCGACAAGGACAAGGTGGCCGCGAAGCTCGAGAACGCGGTCGCCGGAGGCGCCGAGCCGTGACGCGCCTCGGCCTGCGAAACCCGATCTTCGTGCTGATGGCGTGCCTCGCGCTCGTCGTCTTCGCGCTCGTCGTCATTCCCCGCATGAGCGTCGACACCTTCCCCGAGCTGTCGCCGCCGGTGCTGGTGATCGGCACCAAGGCCTCGGGCATGGGCCCCACCGACGTCGAGAAGACCATCACCTGGCGGCTCGAGAAGGCGGTCAGCGCCACGCCCGGCGTCGATCACGTGGAAAGCATCTCGCGCAGCGGCCTGAGCATCATCTTCGTGTGGCTCAAGTGGGGCACCGACCTCACCGCCGCGCAATCGGTGGTGCAGCAGCAGGTGGCCTTCGCGATGTCTTCGGTGCCGAAGACGCTCGGCATTCTTCCGCCCTTCATCCTCCAGTACGACCCGTCGAACGCGCCGGTGATGCAGATCGCGGTGCACGGCGGCGGGCTGACCTCGGCGCAGCTCTATGACTACGCCACCAACAACGTCGAGCCGCTCATCGAGGGCATCGCCGGAGTCGCGAGCGCGTCACCCAACGGCGGCCGCGAACGGCAGATCAACGTCGTCGTCGACCCCCGCCTCGTCGCGGCGCGCGGCCTCTCGGCCGAAGACGTCGCGAAGGCCGTCGAGAAGGCGAACGCGCTGTTGCCTTCCGGCCGCTTCAACCCCTCGACCTTCTCCGCGAACGTCTACACGAACGCGGTGCCGAAGGCGGTGCGTGACATCGGCGACGCGCTGGTGAAGGTGCATGATGGTCACGCGGTGCGCATCGGCGACGTCGCGCGCGTCGAAGACGGCGGCTCGAAGGACGCGCAGGCCGTGAGCATCAACGGCGAGGTCGGCGTGTACCTGAACGTGCTGCGCGTGCCCGGCGGCAACGTGGTGAAGATCAACGACGAGATCAAACGCATCGTCTCCAACCTCAAAGACCTGCCGCCCGGCGTGAAGGTCGAGCCGATCTTCGACCAGGCGACGTACGTGCGCAGCACCATCGAAGGGCTGCAGAAGGAGATCATTCAGGCGCTGGTGCTGATCGGCCTCGTGATCCTGTTGTTCCTCCAGAGCTCGCGCTCGGTGCTCATCGCGGTGATCAGCGTGCCCATCTCGTTCGCGATCATCCTCCTCGTGCTCTACGCGACCGGTCAGAGCCTCAACGCCTTCACGCTCGGCGGGCTCACGCTGGCGATGGGCCCGCTCGTCGACATCTCCGTCGTGGTGCTGGAATCGATTCACCGGCATTCACACGGCGAGAACCGCGTCGGCGCGGCGCTCAAGGGCGCGACCGCCGTCGCCGGTGCGGCGCTCGCCGCGACCCTGTCGACCACCGCGGTGTTGTTGCCGGTCGTGCTGCTCGCCGGGCTCGCGAAGAAGCTCTTCGTGCCGCTCGCGCTCACCGTCGCGACGGGCATGATCGCCGGCTACGTGGTCTCGCTGCTCGTCACGCCGGTCGCGTGCCGCTTCTTCCTCCCGAAGGAGCAGCACGAGAAGACCGGCCTCGCGTTGAAGTTGGAGCGCTTCGTCGACCGCATCGCGAGCGGCTACTCGGCGGCGCTGCGCAAGGTGCTCGGCCACCGCGGTTGGGTGCTCGGCGCGGCGGTGCTGCTCATCGCGGCCAGCATCTTCGGCGCGTCACGCCTGCCGATGACCTTCTTCCCCGACGTCGACGAATCGATGGAGCGCGTCTACGTGCGCTTCACGCCGGGCACCTCGCTCGACGACGCCGCGCGAATGACCGACGCGATGGCCGAGACGCTCCGCCAGAAGCTCCCGCCGGGCACGGTGAAGCTGGTGCTCACCAACGTCGGCTCGCCCAGCAAGGCGCGCTCGGCGATGACCAGCCCGAACATGGCGACGCACCAGGGCTTCATTCGCGTGGAGCTCAGCGAGGCGGCGAAGCGTGAAGAAGATCAACGCGAGCTCTCCGATCGCATGCGCGAGATCCTCACGCACAGCTACCCGGGCGTCGACTTCCTCGAAGCCCCGGGCGGCCTCGTGGCCAGCGTGTTCTCCAACGGCTTCATCGCGCCCATCGTCGTCGAGGTGCGCGGCGCCGATCTCGATCAACTCCTCACCGAGTCGCGCAACATCGGCGAGGTGGCGCGCACGATCCCCGGTATGCGCGACGTCTACGTGCAGCTCGAGAACGACTTCCCCGAGCTCCGCGTCGAGACCGATCGCGAAACGGCCGGCCTCGTCGGAGTGAGCGCGCGCGACGCCGCGCAGATCACGCTCGAGGCGACGCTCGGCAACGTCAACACCCCCTCGACGTGGACCGACCCCGGCAACGGTCAGTCGTATTACGTGGTCACCTACTACGACGACGCGATCGTCAAGGACACGGCAGCCATCGGCGAGGTGCCGGTGCGGCCCGGCGTCACGCTCGGCTCGTATGGGAAGATCACGCGCTCCACGGGGCCGGTGCTGGTGACGCGCAATCAGCTCACGCGCGTCGCGCACATCTTCATGCAGACCGAAGGCCGCGACATCGGCAGCGCGACCGCCGAGCTCGAACAGCGCCTCAAGGCAGACCCGCGCACGCGCAGGAGCGACATCTCCTTCGTCGGCCAGGTCGAGCTGATGCGCACCACGTTCTCCGGCCTCGGCATGGCGCTCGGGCTCGCGGTGATGGTGGTGTTCATGATCATGGCGACGCAGTTCAAGTCGCTGCGGCTGCCCTTCGTGATGCTCTTCACGATCCCCGTGTCGCTGGTGGGCATCGTGATGGCGCTGCTCGCCGGAGGGCAGAGCCTGTCGATCATCGCGTTGATGGGCGTGCTGATGGTCATCGGCATCGCGGTGTCGAACGGCATTCTGCTCGTCGATCACGCCAACCGCGCGCTGCAGAACGGAGCGGACGCCATCGAAGCGATGGTCGACGCGGCGCGCGTGCGCTTCACGCCGATCGCCATGACCAGCCTCGCGACCATTCTCGGGTTGTTGCCGACCGCGCTGGGCCTCGATGAAGCCGCCGCGTCGAATCGCCCGCTGGCGCTCGCCGTGGTCGGCGGTCTGCTCTCGTCGACCGCGCTCTCGCTCTTCCTGGTGCCGACGATGTTCACGTTGCTCGCGAAGCCGGCGCGGCATGACCCCGATGAAGCGGTGCTCGACCTCGCACCCACGCCCGCGCCGGAGCACGGGTAGGCCTCTCGCCGGCGGCTCACGCCGCGCGATGGAACAGGCGCTTGAGATTCGCGGGCATCTGCGCGGCGAGATCCTCGACCTCGCCCGGGCTCACCAGCTCGTCGAGGTGCTGACCGAGCTGCCACACCACCTCGGTCGCGCGCGCCTCGTCGAGCTGCAGCTTGTCGGCGACCTCCCGCTCGATGGCGCCGCGCGAGACGCGCTTGTCGGGCTTCCAACCGGGCGGCAGCAACCGCTCGCGCACCGCGCCCGGCAACTGAGAGGCGAACTGCTTCGCCTCGTTCGCGGTGAGGCGCCGTATCAGGTTGGAGGCGAACACCTCGAAGGCGTCCAACGCCTCAGCGCGCCCGAGCCCGGTCATGCTCATGAGCTTGCTCGCGAAGCGGTGCTGTGTTCCGGCGCGACGGCCACGGGCACGCGGTGAAGCGCTGCCGCGCCGGAGCCGTGATGCCTCCTTGAGCTGCGCGCGCACGATCTGCGCGAGCAGCTCCGGGCCGGGCGTGCCGGTCATCACGAGATCGTCGAAGGTCACGATGCCGCGAGGGACGCCCGCTTTCACCACCACCAGGCGCCGCACTCCGCGCGCGATCATCAACGCCGCGGCCTCTTCGGGCGACGCGAAGATCTCGATGGTCGCGGGCGACGGCGACATCACCGCCTTGAGCGGGAGGTTGGCCTGACTCAGCTTCGGCCCGGCGCGCAGCGCGAGATCGCGATCGGTCACGATCCCACTCAGTGCGCCGTCCTCGATGACCACCACCGCGCCCACGTGGTGCGCATCCATCGCGCGGGCGGCGTCGTACGCCGTGGCATCACTGCGCAGCATCAACAGCTTCCCCTGGCATCGTTGTTCGAGGTTCATGAGATCGGGTGAAGCATGGTGCGTGCCATCGCGGCGTGCACACACGAGCCGCGCGCGCATGGTGCCGCGTGTTTCACTTCGCCGACGCAAGCCGCGCGCGAGCGCTCGTTCGCCACGCAGGTTCTGCGTCACTGCGCAAGCGCGGTGGCCAGCCGCCAACCGAAGAGATCGGCGGAGCCCGGCCCGTTCGCGGTGAACACCTTGCCCGCGGCGGCGACCGGCTGCGCGACGAAGTGCGCTCCCGCGCGCAGCAGCTCGTCTTTCTCGCTGGGGAACGCCGTCGCCTCGAGGCCGTTCAACAGCCCCGCCCGCGCGAGGATGGTGGGCGCGATGCAGATCGCTCCCACCACGCCGCCACGAGCGCGGATCGCGCGCGCCAGCCGGTGCGCCACGGGGTCGGAGAAGAAACACGTCGCGCCGTCACCGCCGACGAAGACCACCGCCGCGTAGTCTTCGGCGTGCGCGTCGATCAACGCCAGCGACGCCTCCATGGTGCGCCCCGAGGTGCTGACACACGTACCGGCGTGCGTGCTGGCGATGGTGACGCGGTGGCCCGCGCGCTCCAACGCCGCCTTGGGTCCACGAAGCTCCTCATCACGAAAGTTCTGCGGGGCGATGACCATGAGCACGTTCATGCGCGGCGGTGATGCATGCGCAGCGCCAGCGCCGAAACCGCGTCGAACCCGTCGGCAATCGCGATTTGTGGCCCCGAACCGGGAGCCACACCGGAATTTGCGCCGAGCCGCGCGACGTTCATTCGACGAAAGCAGGTCACGCTGCGCGCTGAACCCAAGCGGTACTTTCTCGACCAGACGCGGCGCGCCGGGGTCACGCTTCGCCTCCCGCAGCAGCCGCTGCGGAGCCGCACTTCAGAGCACCTCGCCGGCGCGCAGCACCGGGAGTGGTTCGATTGCATGCGTCTCGTCGAACCACACGTACTCATCGAACTGCCGCGGCAGACTCGCGTCGAAGTAGTGGCTCTGCAGCTCGGTGTCGGGCCGGTAGATGACGCCGATCGCGCGCTCCAGCCGCTCGCGGAGCAGCTCTTCGCGCACCGCGCCCCGCTTCGGCTCGCGCAGATGCAGCAGAAACGCAGGCACCCCCGCCTCGTGAA
>JBEHYH010000226.1:0-9886 GCA_048498275.1 Myxococcota bacterium
CGACGAGGTCGCGCGCGTTGCCCTGCGCGTCCAACACTTCGAGGTGCGGCACGCGCTGCTGAATGTTCGGCCCGCATTTGCAGGCGGGAAGAACCGCGACGACGCCGAAGAGGACCAGACCTGAGAGACGCATGATGACTCCGTTACACCAGCTCGCTTTTGTGTGACCGACCCATCAACGCCGCGACCGCGACTCGGGGCGACGCGCCTTCATACGCAATCCGGTAGACCTGTTCGCAAATCGGCAATTCGATGCCCACCTTCGCCGAGAGGGCCTTCGCGCTCTTCGCGGTCTTTACGCCTTCAGCGACCTGCTTCATCTCCGCGAGAATCTCGTCGAGCGAACGGCCGCGCCCCAGCTCGATGCCGACCTTGCGGTTACGCGAGAGTTCACCGGTACAGGTCAGCACCAGGTCGCCCATGCCCGCGAGCCCGGCCAGCGTGAGCGGGTTGCCGCCCATCTTCACCGCGATGCGCGAAATCTCCGCGAGACCGCGCGTGATGATGGCCGCGCGCGTGTTGTGCCCGAGGCCGAGACCGTCGGCGACGCCGGCGGCGATGGCGATGACGTTCTTGAGCGCGCCCCCGACCTGCACGCCCACCACGTCGGTCGATGAATACGTGCGGAACCAGTCGCTCGCGAGCATCGGCTGCACGGCCTTCGCGGTGTCTTCGACCTTCGCCGCGACGGTGACCACGGTCGGCATGCGCTGCACCATCTCCTTCGCGAAAGACGGGCCCGAGAGCACGGCGATCTGCGGGTGGCAGCGCGAGGGGAGCGACTGCTCCAACACCTCGGTCATCGTGCACAGCGTGCCGACTTCGATGCCCTTGGCGACGGTGACGATGGGCACGCCGACCGGCAGCGCCTCGTGCACGCGGCCCAGCACTTCGCGCGTGGCCTGTGACGGCGTGGCGACCACGATGATGGAGGAGCCCTCGAGCGCCGCTTCGAGGTTCGAGTTTCCGACGATGACGTCAGCGAGCTTGAGCCCCGGCAGGTAGTTGCTGTTCTCGTGATGCTCGTTGAGCGACCTGAGCACCGCTTCGTCGCGCCCCCAGACGGTGACGTTCGAGAAGTTCGACGAGAGCACCTGCGCCATCGCGGTGCCGAAGCTGCCCGCGCCTAAAACCGTGGCCTTGTTCATAGCGCGCCGGTTTAGAGCAGAGTGTCAGAGCGAGGTCACGAGCCCAACCGCGACCGTCGGCATCGCGCGCGCGTCGACGTCACGGCCGTGAATGTCGAGCCCCAGCGAGAACATGAACGAGGTGTATTGCGAGAGCGGCAGCTCAGCGCCGCCCATGATGCCGGCGTTGTGCCCGACGATGACCGCGGGAGGCAGGCCGCTCAACGGGCCCGTCGCGTAGCCCTCGAAATCCATCGTCAGCATGTAGTGCACGTTGAAGAAGATGCGCGGCGAGCGCGGCAGCGGGCCCTGAATCGACAGGTTGAGCGACGGCGTGAGGTTCACGTTGCGCTTGCCGGTGAGGTAGCGCGAGCCCTTCACCTCCTGCGGAGCGCGCTGGAGAAAGAACGCGTACCCGCCTTCGAACTGCGCGCCGAACGCGACCGCGCCGGTGTCGATGAGGTTGACGCGCAGCACCGCCTTCGGCTCGTGCATCAGGAAGTAATAGGTGTCGTAGCCGACGCCCAGGTCGACGCGATTGCCGATGCCGAACAGCGCCTTGAGGTCGATGAGCGGAAACCCGACGGACACGGCCTGCGCGCGACGGCCGTGACCGAGCGCGTTCGCGCCCCAGCCGGTGATGTCGTTGCGCACCAGCTTCGGCTGCACGCGGTTGATCACCTGCGGGCGCGGCGCCAGCGGCTCCGGCTGTCGATACGGGTTGGGCGGCGCGTACTGCGGAGGCGCCGACACCGGCGGCAGCGGCACGGGCTCCGGCGTCGGCCCCTCGGGCGTCGTCGTCGACGGCAGTTGCTTCCATTCATCTTCAGGCGCCTGCGCGAGGGCGGCGCCCGAAGCGAGCGCCGCCAACACCAGGAGCTGCGCTGCGGTGCGCTTCACAGTGACTTCAAGTACGCCACGAGGTCAGCCTTCTGGTCACCCGAAAGTGCGCCGAGGTTGCCGTGCACGTCGCTCGAGCCGGTGACGCGCGCGTCCAACGTGAGCGCGGTGCCGTCGTGGAGATACGGCGCGGTGCGGCCGAGGCCGAGCAGCGAAGGCACGTTGAAGCCGTTCACCGTGACCACGCCGTTGTCGGGGTTCAACCCGCGGAGGTTCAACGTGCCGACGTCCTTGTTCTCGTTGTTCGTCAGCGCCTCGCCGACGTGGCACGAGGTGCAGCCCGCCGACTCGAACGCCGCGTGACCGCGCGCGAGCTGCTCGGAGTTCTGGGTGCCATCGCGCAGCGGGTTTTCAGGCAACGCGAGCGACGAGATGTACGCGTCGAGCTGGCCCGCGGCGTCATCGCTGATGCCGGTGCCGCCCATGCGCGCGGTGATGGTGTGCGTGTTGAAGGCGCCGATGGTCTCGAACTCGCCGCTCCAGTGGTACGGCGCGGTGGTCAGCAGATGACGGCCGGCGAGCGACGGCGTCTGCCGCGGCCCATCGGGGAAGCCCCACACGTGACCGTCTTCGCGGCCTTCGGTGTGGCAACTGTCGCAGGCGACCTGTGTGCGCTCGGACGAGAGGCGCGTATCGCGCGCGTCGAAGAACAGCTTACGGCCCGCGACCAGCGCCGGCGTCATGGAGGGGATGTCCTGCGTCACCTTGATGACCTCCACAGGCTTCACGCGTGAGTTCGCGTCGTTGCTGGTGCCTTCGAAGACCTCGAGCTGGTGGTCGAACTGGCTGTAGACGTAGACGCGCTTGTAGTCAGAAGAGAACGCGATGCCGTCGGCGCCCGCGCCCTGGATCTCCTGCACTTCGCCGAGCGACGAACCGCTGCTCCCGAAGTCGATGTTCACGCCGTCACGCTGCCAGGCCGGCATGAACGCGAAGCGGCGCGAGGTGCGCGAGAGCACCACCACCCACTGCTCCGTGGGGTCGATGATGGCGGCGACCGGGCTCTGAATGGTGTGGTCGGTGTCGAGCGCCGACGAGAGCACGCTCGCCGGGTAGCCCTTCTTGCCCGCGTTGAGGCCGGTGCCCGCGCACGAGGTCACGTCATCGACCTGCGGAGTCAAATCACCGTTCGCGTTGGTGTCGATGGCGACGATGCCGCCCGACGCGACGGCGCCGATGCTGCACGGGCCGCCCGCTTCGTAATACGGCGCGGAGACGCTGGGGGGCCGCGAGATGGGGTCGACGCGCGTCCACGTGATCGGCGCGAACACGCGCTTGCCGTCGGAGGTCGCGACCAGATCGTTCATCGCGCGCGGCTGGAAGTTCGCGGTGACGCCGTAGGTATACGCGCCGCCCGAGTTGATGTTGGTGGCGTTCGCCGCCTGGTAGATGCCGGCGTTACTGCGCACCGTGTTGCCGGAGGCGAGATCGACCTCCACCACTTCGCCCTGCTTCGAGAGCGAGACGAGCGCGTGGTTGCCGCTGATGGCGGTCACCGCCGCGGGCTCTTCACCGACTTCGGCTTCCCACTTCTTCTCGAGCGTCGCGGTGTCGATGGCGGTCAGCGTGCCGACGTCGGGGCTGGTGAGCGAGGTGGCGGAGACCACGAGCAGGGTCTTGCCGTCGCGGGTGAGCGTCATGCCGCGCGGCTCGATGCCGACGTTGATGCGCGCCGATTCGGTGGTGTCGCCATCGCGAATCACCGACACGCTGCGGCTGCCCTTGTTGGCGACGAACACGGTGTCGTTGGCGTCGACCACCACGCGCGAGGGCTGTTCGCCGACCTTCACGGTCGTCACCGCGCGGGAGTCACGGTTGATGATGGCGAGCACGCCGTTGTCGGTGTCGACGGCGTAGATGCGGCTGTCGTCAGACGACAACGCGAGCGAGCCTGAAGAACGCGCTCCGCCGGTGGTGGGTTTGCACGACGAGAACATCGACGCCGCAACCACCGCGCCCACCACGATCGAGGTCTTGAATTTCATGTGAAGTTCCCCTGCTTTTTGAACTGCATGTGCGTTGCAGCCGACTCGCGATACTGCCCTCCGCCGGTCTGACATGCACGCCCCTGTCAGGGGTGTCACACGGCAGCCGCCCTCCGCCTTTGCCAACCCTCGGAACCAGTCCGAAGTGCCGGGCCGCTCTGCACGCCCTGTGCCGGGGGAGACTCCGCGAGAAGCGCAGGGTTGACCAGCGCCGAGCGGGAAACAAACGACGCGGTGTGTAAGAAGCTGCGCATGGCCGCGCCGCGCACGCCAGAGTTCCTCTCGTTTCGGCGCACCTTCACGTTGCTCATCTTGCTGGTGGTGTTGCCCTCGGCGGGCCTCTCGGGCTTCGGAGTCGTGGCCATCGTCAACGAGCGCGCGGTGGTCGAGAAGCGGCTCGAAGCGCAGTGGGCCGGCCGGCTGTCTCAGGCGCAGACGGAGCTGCTCTCGACGTTGAACGATGCGGGGGTGGTGACGCGCGAACCGCTGGTGCTGGAGAGCGGCGGGCGCACCCTCACGGGCATCGGGTTCGAATCGAAAGGCGGCGAGGTCGTGTCCACCGATGCGCGCGTGGTGAACGCGGTGAAGGCGCTCGGCCCCGAGCTCGCGGAGATTCCCGACAAGCCGCTCATCTTCTCGGTGACGTCTCCGCAGGGCACGTTGTTGCTCGCCGCGATGCACGAAGGCGACCACGTCGTCGGCGCGCAGCTCGACACCTCGGCAATCGCCGCGCTGGTGAAAGACGTGGGCGCGCGCGCGACGCCGCCCGGTGAAGAAGCGCTGTTCGTGCTGGTGCCGGTGAAGAAAGAAGCGCCGCCCGAAGGCGTGTTCGCGCGCCTGCTCTCGAACGTGACGGAGGCGCGTGAAGCCGCGCTCGGCCCTCCGGAATTGTCGAGCGCGCTGATGCCCTCCCCGCTGCAGGACTTCCGACTCGTGGTGCAGGCGACCGGCGAAGACCCCGTCGCCGCGGCATCGACCCGCAATCGCGTGGTGTACTCGGTGCTGCTCGGGCTCTTCTACGTGACGCTCGCGCTGGGGGTCATCTACACGGCCCGCACGCTGTATCGCGAGGCGCAGATTTCACGGCTCAAGACCGACTTCGTGTCGCTCGTTTCACATGAGCTGCGCACGCCGCTGACGTCGATTCGCATGTTCATCGAGATGCTCGCGCTGGGCCGCGTGAAAGACCCGGCCGAAATGCAGACCGTGCTCGACCTGCTCTCGAAAGAGACCGCGCGGCTGTCGGGAATGATCGAATCGGTGCTCGACTGGTCGCGCATCGAGAGCGGCAAGAAGACGTACGACAAGACACGCATGATTCCGCAGGAGCTGGTCGACACCTCGGTCGCCGCGTTCGCCGCGCAGCGCATCGGTTCGACGCCGAACCTCAAGGTCACCGTGACGCCGAACCTGCCGTCGATCGAGGTCGATCGCTCCGCGCTCGCCGGCGCGCTGCTGAACCTGCTGCAGAACGCGTACAAATATTCGAAGGGCGACGACAAACGCATCGAGCTGCGCGCGGTGCTCGACGGTGATTTCGTGGTGCTCGAGGTGCAGGACCACGGCGTCGGCATTCCGCGTTCTGAACAGAAACGAATCTTCGACCGCTTCTACCGGGTCGACTCGCTGCTCTCGCGCGACACCGAAGGTTCCGGTCTCGGGTTATCGATCGCACAACGAATCGTTCAGGCGCACGACGGGTGGATTTCGGTCGACAGCACGCCGGGCGAGGGCTCTACCTTCCGCATTCATCTGCCGGCGGCCACCGAGTGAGCGGAACCGGCTGCGGCTTCATGCCGACGACGAGGACAACGAGCGCCCGCGAAGCGGTCCCGCGCGGGCGAGGAAAAGAAAGATGAGCGAATCGAAACTCCGAATTCTCGTGGTCGAAGACGACCTGTCGATTCTGACCGGCCTGTCGATGAGCCTGCGCTTCGAAGGCTACGAGGTGATTCAGGCGCAAGACGGCCGCACCGGCCTGCAGAAGGTGTTGGACGAGCGCCCTGATCTCCTCGTGCTCGACATCATGCTGCCGCAGATGAACGGCTTCGAGGTGCTCGAGGAGCTCAAGCGTCGCGGCAACCCCGTGCCGGTCATCGTGCTGTCGGCCAAGGGCGTCGAGACCGATCGGGTGATGGGGCTCAACCTCGGCGCCGACGATTACGTGGTGAAGCCATTCGGGCTGCAGGAGCTGCTCGCGCGCATTCGCGCGGTGCTGCGGCGGCGCGTGCGTGACGAAGCGTCGGTGAAGTTTTCAGACACCGTCGTCGACCTGAACGCGAAGACCGTTTCACGCGCGGGGCAGCTCATCGAGCTCACCGCGCAGGAGTTCAAGCTGCTCGAGCTCTTCGTTCGCAACCCCGGCAAGACGTACAACCGCGACGAGCTGCTCTCGGGCGCGTGGGGCTACGGCTACGAAGGCACCGCGCGCACCGTCGACAACTTCGTCAGTCAGCTCCGCGCGAAGTTCGAACCAGACCCCGAGGAGCCGAAACACTTTCGGACAGTGCGCGGGCTTGGCTACCGCTTCGACGTGTGAAAGGTGATGGGCCCATGTACCGCCGCTACTCGATTCATCGCGATGGAGACCTGCTCGTCGAAGACCTCGGCCCCGACGGCAAGGCGCTCGAACCGGAGCCGGTGAAGCCTGAAGAACGGCTCCCGGTGGAGCTGGTGGTGATGGCGCCCGACGATGTCGATTCGCGCGCGCAACTGCTCGATCTGTTGGAAATGGCGCTCGGCCTCGAGACCGATGGCCCGGAGTCGACCGGTCTGCGCAAGCGCGACGGTCAGCCGCTCAAGGTTCTGAGCTGATTCTTCGCTTCTGCGGCGCGCCGAACGTCCGTCACCTGGACGACATCGGCTCCGGCACCTCGATGCGCGCGAGGTTCGTCACGTATTCTCGCTCAATGGAGCGGTCGCCGCCTCGCTGAGCGCGTCACGCTTCGATTCGTCGGGTTCGCTCGCGCGAGGCACCACCGGCGCTTCGCTCATGGTCTCAATCCGTAGACGCGTCGATTCGCTCGTCGGCGTTGTCGGCGCACCGCTCGCGGTTTCGCCCAGCGCGACCGGCGCTTCGCGCACTGCGTTCATCGTCTCCATCAATGAACTCGTCGAGGTGTCACTCGAGGTTGCTTCATTCGCCGGTGCGGTGGGCACGACCATCACCGCGTTCATCATCTCAATCAGTGAACGCGTCGATTCATCCGCCGGCGCGGTTGCCTCGTCGCTCGTCGCTTCATGCGACGGCACTTCGAGCGCGGTCTCCATCAACGAACGGATCGATTCATTCGCCGGCGCCATCGGCTCGTCGCTCGTCGCTTCGTGAGCTTCGGCGCTCACGGTCGCAACCGGAGCATTCACATTCTCCACGGCGACCGCTTCAGTCGGCGCCTCCGCAAGGAGCGCGAGATCATCGACCGACGCGAGGAACTCATTGTCAGGTTGGGGCGCGGCCTCGGGTTTGTCTTCAGGCACCACGATGAGCGCGGGCGTGACGCCCGTGAGGTTCACGCGTGCGTTGGGCGCTTTCTGAAAACCATCGCTGAAGCCGCCGTGGGTCTGCGCGCCCGGCTTCTTCTTCTTCTCCGTGACCTCCGGCGGCACGAAGAGCGTCTTCAAGAAATCGCCGATGGCGTCGAACAACTTCATCGGGGCCGTTCTACTCGCCGCCTCGGATTCAGGCGAATGCGACGCATGGAGCCGTGAATTCGGCGGGCATGTCTGTACCTTGCGGCGACATGCGTTTTCTCAGTGCGACTTTTCTCCTCGCGTTCGCCGCGTGCCAGTCGGCCGGCCCGACCTACTCGCAAGACGTGAAACCGATTCTCGATGGCCGCTGCACCAACTGCCACGTCGAAGGCGGCGTCGCGCCGTTCTCGCTCGTTACCTATGCCGACGCGAAAGCGCACGCGGCGGTCATCGCCGATGCGGTGTCGAGCGGTCGCATGCCTCCGTGGAAGGCGGCGCCGACCGAGGTTTCGTATCTGCGAAACCCGTCGCTCACCGACGCGCAGAAGGCCGCCATCGTGAACTGGGCGCAGAACCCGGTCGAAGGTGACGCGAAGAAACCGGGCGCGGCGATCGCGGCGGTCGGCGGCGGCATTCAGCGCGTCGACGTCACGTTGCAGATGCCGGAGGTGTACCAGCCGACGAAGCACCCCGATGACTACCGCTGCTTCGTGCTCACCTGGCCGGGCACCGCGACGCAGTTCGTGACCGGCGTGAACGCGCTGCCGGGAACTCCGACGCAGGTGCACCACATCGCGCTGTACCTCGTGCCGCCCGATGCCGCGCAGTACCCCCCGCAGTGGGACGCGGAAGACGCGACGCCCGGCTACGACTGCTTCGGCGGCCCGTTCGGAGATCGCTCGCAGCAGTTCGCGGTGAATCAACTGACCGCGTGGATCCCCGGGTACTCGGGCACGACGTTCCCTCGCGGCGGCGGCATTCGCGTCGAACCGGGCACGATGATCGTCATGCAGGTCCACTACAACCTCGCGACGACTCCGAACCCGGCGGCCGATCAGACCTCGATGCAGTTCTCGGTCGCCGATTCGGTGGAGCGTGAGTTCGCGTACCAACCGGCGCTCGATGCCGCGTGGGTCGCGGGCGGCATGAACATCCCGAAGGGGAAAGAAGTGTCGTTCACGTGGGCCGATGACCCGCGTTCGTTCTTCTCGCTGCTCGGCTCTCCCCTCGACACGACGAATGGCTTCAACATCGAAGCGGTGATGTTCCACATGCATTCACTCGGGCGCGTCGGCGAGGTGTGGCTCGTGAAACCCGACAAGCGCGTGCAGGTGCTCAACATCCCCTCGTGGGACTTTCACTGGCAGAACGAATACCAGCTCGCGGAGCCGGTGCGCTTCGAACCCGGAGATCAACTGCGCGTGAAGTGCACGTTCGACAACACCGCCGGCACGAGTGACGTGAACTGGGGCGAAGCGACGGCTGACGAGATGTGCGTCGCGAACATCTTGTCGTCGAAGTGAGTCAGGCGCGGGCGATGGAGAACCCGACACGCGCACCGCCACCGTCGCGGTTCTTCGCCCACGCCGTGCCCCCGTGACTCTCGGCAATCCGGCGCACCAGCGCGAGCCCGAGGCCGAGCCCATCAGCGCCCTCGCCGTCTTGCCCGCGATTGAACTTGGTGAAGAGCCCGTTGCCGTCGCCCGCGATGCCGGGGCCCTTGTCGAGCACCTCGAAGCGCACTTCTTTTTCGCCGACGAAGATCTCGAGCGCGTCCGCTCCGCCGGCGTGCTTCTTCGCGTTGTCGAAGAGGTTGGCGAGCGCGCGCTGCAACAACGTGGGGTCGGCCTGCGTGGCGTCACCTTCACCGCTCACCACCAGCGTGGTCGCCGCCAGCCCCGCGCGTTCGACGGCGCGTGAACCGACGTCGCGCACCGACAGCTCGCGCTTCACGAGCTGACCGAATTCGAGCCGCGAGTTCGCGAGCAGTTCACCGGCGAGCGCGTCGAGCTCGACGATCTCGCGATCGAGATCATCGAAGGTCTTCGCGCTCGCACCGGTGTCGCGCGCGATCTCAGAGATGATGCGCAGGCGGGCCAGCGGCGTGCGCAGCTCGTGCGAGACCGTCGCGAGCAGTTCACGTTGATCAGCCATCTGCTTCTCGATGCGCGCGGCCATGTCGTTGACCGCTCCGCCGACCATGCCGATCTCGTCGTGCATGATGTGCATCAACTCGACGCGCGCTTTGAGGTCGCCCTTGCCGATGCGGCGCACCACGCCGGCGAGCTCATCGAGTGGGCTCGCCAGCCGCCGCGCCACGCCGCCAGAGATTTTCCACATCGCGAACAGAAACGCCGTATGGCGCCCACCTGCTGGTAGCCGATGAAGCCCTTGGCCCAGCCG
>JBEHYH010000227.1:0-9833 GCA_048498275.1 Myxococcota bacterium
GCGAGGCGTTCGGCTTCAGCGCGTTCAGCAGCCAGCCGTTCCTGCTCCGCACGTTCAGCTTCGGCACGTTCTGCCGCGAGACGTTCCTGCTCCGCGCGTTCAGCTTCGAGACGCGCAGCTTCCGCGAGGCGTTCGGCTTCAGCGCGTTCAGCAGCCAACCGTTCCTGCTCCGCACGCTCAGCTTCAGCGAGCCGTTCGGCTTCTGCGCGTTCCGCAGCGAGACGCTCCTGCTCGGCACGTTCCGCAGCGAGACGTTCCTGCTCCGCACGCTCGGCTTCGAGGCGCGCAACTTCCGCGAGACGTTCGGCTTCTGCACGTTCGGCAGCGAGTCGTTCCTGCTCCGCACGCTCAGCTTCGAGACGCGCGACTTCCGCAAGGCGTTCGGCTTCTGCACGTTCAGCAGCGAGACGTTCCTGCTCCGCACGCTCAGCTTCGAGACGCGCAACTTCCGCGAGACGTTCGGCTTCCGCGCGTTCCGCGGCGAGACGTTCCTGCTCGAGGCGCTCGGCTTCGAGGCGAGCCATCTCCGCGAGACGCTCCTGCTCTACGCGCTCGGCTTCCGCACGCTCCGCGGCGATGCGCGCTTCCTCCGCACGCTCCGCGGCGATGCGCGCCTCCTCCGCCCGGCGCTCTGCCTCCGCGCGCTCGGCTGCAATCCGCTCCGCTTCGAGCCGCGCCGCTTCGGCGATGCGCTCCTGTTCGAGGCGTTCTGCTTCTGCCCGCTCGGCGGCGATGCGCTCCTGCTCGATCCGCTCGGCTTCGAGGCGCGCGAGCTCGGCCAGACGTTCCTGCTCGAGCCGTTCCGCCTCCGCGCGCTCGAACGCGATCCGCTCCGCTTCAAGGCGCGCGATCTCCGCGAGGCGTTCAGCTTCTGCTTTCTCCGCGGCGATGCGTTCCTGTTCGAGCCGTTCCTGCTCCCGGCGCTCGGCCTCGATGCGCTCGCGTTCGAGCCGTTCAGCCTCTTCGCGCGCCTCCCGCGCCTGTTGCTCGCGGCGGCGCATCTCCTCGGCCGGCACCGATTCGAATTCGCCGCTCCGCGCGAGCACCTCGAGCAACGCGAGCTGACTCGGCGTCGCGTCGTGCGGCTGCTTCCACTCCGCGAACCCCGCCAACCACTTCGCGTCTTCTTCCGACGGCTCGAACTTCGCCAGCCCCGAGAGGTCGCTCACCTTGAAATAGGCCGCCTCCGGAGCGCTCCCGGCGATGGTCGACCACGCTTCACGAACCACCTGCGCGCCGCTCACCAGCGTGCCACCGCTGACGTCACCGGGCTGGAAGCTCACCGAATCGGCGTTGCGCGCGGTCTCCCGAATCGTCGCCAGCACGCGCGCGGCTTCGGCTTCGGCTGGAGCCACGCCCAGTTCATCGAGCGTGTCCGCGTGTTTCGCGTCGGCTTCACCACGGGCCCAGAGCGCATCGAACTGCGCGAGCTTGAGCGTGCCGCGTTGAACGAGTGCGGGCACGGCGCCCTGCCAGCCGAAGCCGCTGCTCAGCGCAGAACCCACGACGCTGCCTTCGCGGAGCGGAATCTTGGTCTCGCGGCCCTGCGCGATGCAGGTCAGCCAGCCAGACTGCTTCTCGGTCCACGCGCGGTAGAGCGCTTCGACGACCTGCGGGTTTCCCATTTCAGGGCGTGAGCCTACCCCGAAGCCGGGAGATCACCTGTTTTCGGCGATGCGGAAGAGCCACCATTCGCCCTGTCTGTCGGCCGCAGACGCACCCCGGGGCAAAGCGAAAGCAGCCACGAGCTGCTGGTCAGGTGAAACGAGAATGTTCCTCCACTCCCAACCGCGTGGAGCCGCGGGCAACGGGTGCCAGGTATTGCCGGGTTTCGCGACCGGCATCGCAACGAAGTCGTCGAGCGCTGGCGTGGTTTTGAGCACGAACCGGGCGCCTCCGAAGAGCGCCCCGCCGAAGCCACGCGACTGGAGCACACCCGCTCGCTCTTCCGACAACGTCTCGAGGCGCGCACCGTCGAGCGGCTCTCGCGCGAGCCACAGACGACCGCCGTCGACCCCGAGCCATGACCCGTCGGGCAGCGCGTCGAAGAAGCTGTAGCAACTGACACAGCGGTTCTTTGCGCGATTGCAGGCCTCGAAGCGAGCCGAGTTCGCAATGTGGGCGATGAACGGCGCTTCGATCGCGGGGCTTCGTTCGCTCCACTTCTTCGTCTGTGGATCGAAGCAGCGCATGGTCTTCGAACCGTCTCGCTGCACCACGCAGAACCGCGCGCCCTGCCAGAAGTACTCGCGAACCTCGCCGGGCTCGAGCAACCCCGAGTTCCACCACGCGGAGCCGATCTTCGCGCCGTCGACGAAACGGTACGGCGCATGTTCGCGGCGCGCCGCGAGCGCAGCGCTCAACTCTGCCTTCCACGGCACGTCGGGCGCGTCGCTCAAGAGCTTTTCTGCACGCGCGAGATCATCGCGATTCAACGCTTCGCGCGCGGCGAGCAGACCGATGCGCGTCTGCTCCGGGGCGCCCGACAGCGGAGCGAAAAACCATGACAACTCAGCGACACGCGCGCTGGTCTCGGCGCTCTTCGCTGCCCACAGCCCCTCGAGTTCCTCGCCGAGCGCCGCGGTGGGCACGAGTGAATGCGTCCGGGTGTCCGCAACCCAATCGATGAAACGCCCGCTGTCGAAGAGCACGCGCATTCGCTGGCCGTCGCATTCGAAGCGAACGCGTTCGGCGAGGGGTTCATCTTCGAAGCGCGTCCTCTCCCACTCGAACCAGTCATCGAGCCGCACCGACTGCGTGACGTTCTCGACGGACGACGAACCCGTCGGGCCGAATTCGCTCGTGAGCTTCAGCGTGAACGTCTGCCTGCCCAGCCTGCAGGGAATCTCGCTGTCGACCAGCTTCGAGGGGAGCGCGGGCACCGTCAGCACCGGCGCCGCCGACAACACGCTCACCAGCAGGAAGGCGGTCATCACCCGCGAGTTTGTCTCAACGCTTCGTACGCCGCGATGCCGACCGCGGTGGACAGGTTGAGCGAGCGCCGCTCATCGAGCATGGGGATCGTCGTCACCTCGCCAAAGCCGCCTTCGAGCACTTCCTTCGGCAGGCCCGTGGGCTCCGCGCCGAAGACGAGGTGGTCGCCCGCGACGAACTTCGTGTCCCACATGCCCGTGCCGGCGCGGGCGGTGAACAACCAACGCCGTGCCCCGGGAGTCGCCTCCACGTACGCGTTCCACGACGAATGGAGCTTCAAGAACACCTTGTCCCAGTAATCGAGGCCGGCGCGCTTGAGCTCCTTGTCGGCGATCGAGAACCCGAGGGGCTCGACCAGCACCAGCTTGCAACCGGTCACCGCGCACAGCCGCGCGACGTTGCCGGTGTTCGGGGGAATCTGAGGAGACACCAGCACCAGCGTGAAAGGAGGCTCCTGTGGAGTCAGTTGCGAAGTAGGCTGCACGGGCCTTGCGCTACCGCGTAACCAACTTGAACCGCAACACGTTGCTGGCAGCGAACGCCACGCGCGCTGATTCGTTTCTCTCGCGCTTCAAGGGCCTGATGGGCGTGGCGCATCTGCCTCCGGGCGAGGGTCTGCACATCGCGCCGTGCAACAGCGTGCATTCGTTCTTCATGAAGATCCCCATCGATGTGCTGTTTCTCGACGCGTCGCAGCAGGTGGTCGACGTGATGCACGCGATGGCGCCGTGGCGAATGAGCAAGGTGTACTTCAACGCGAAGTCGGTGTTGGAGCTGCCGGCCGGCACCGCCGACGCAACCGGGACGAAGCCCGGTGACACGCTGGAATTCGTCAGTTGTTAAAGGTTTCTTGAGCCAACGCAGCGGTTTTGCTTCAGTCGGCACTTCTTTGTGAGCCTCGCGACGCCCATGAAAATCGCTGTATCCGGCCAGACCCACGTGGGGATGAAGCGCAACCACAACGAGGACAACCTCCTGTTGTTGCCTGAAGAACGCCTGTTCGTCGTCGCCGACGGCATGGGCGGCCATTCCTCCGGCGAGATCGCATCGAAGATTGCCGTCGATGAGGTCGCTGAGTTCTTCCGCATGACGAGCCAGGACGGGGAGATCACCTGGCCGTACAAGATGGATAAACAGAAGAACTACGACGAGAACCGCCTGGCGACCGGCGTGAAGCTCGCGAACATGCGCATCTTCGAGAAGGCCGCGGCCGAGACGAAGTACAAGGGCATGGGCACCACGATCGTCACCATCTACTTCGCGAAGGACAACGAAGTGGTGGTCGGGCACGTCGGTGACAGCCGCGTGTACTTCTTCCGCGAAGGCACGCTGCGGCAGATCACCGAAGATCATTCGCTGCTCAACGACTACCTCAAGGCCAAGAAGCTCACGCCTGAAGAGATCGAAGCCTTCCCGCACAAGAACGTCATCGTTCGCGCGCTGGGCATGAAGGACACCGTCATCGTCGACATCAACAAGGTCGAGCCGAAGGACAAGGACATCTTCCTCCTGTGTTCAGACGGGCTGTCAGGCATGGTGCCCGACAAGCAGATCGAATCGATCCTCCAGGGTCAGCCCGATCTCGACAAGGCGTGCGCGCAGTTGATCGACGCGGCGAACGCCAACGGCGGCAACGACAACGTCACCTGCGTGCTGGCCCAGTTCCAGCGCTGAGCGTAAGACCCGGCCCGTCGAAAAACGGCAGGCCGGTTCCAGGTGAGCCCCGGTCACTCTTCACGGTGAAGAGCCTTCAACCTCCGCCCTGCTTTTGCGGATGAGTTGCCTCGGCACGGCGCATTCGTGCGCCTGCGAGGACACACGTGAAGCTCAATCATCTGGATCTGCAGGTTGAAGACGTTCAGTCGACGGTGCTGTTCTTCGAGCGGTATTTCGGTTTCGCGCTGGTCAGCTCACGCGCGTCGCCGGCCATCGCGATCCTGAACGGCGAAGACGGGTTCGTGCTGGTGCTGCAAAAGAAGAAGTCTGACGAGGCGTACCCGTCAGACTTCCACTTCGGCTTTCTGGTGGGCGAGGTCGCGACCGTCGAGCGGCTGCATCGCGAGCTGCGTGACGGAGCCGAGGACGTCTCCGATGTTCAGGTGAACGGGCGCGGCACGATGATCTACTGCCGTCGCGATGGGTTCATGGTCGAGGTCAATTGCCGCGACCGGCGCTGACTCACTTCTTCGCTTTCGCCGCCGGCTTCTTCTGCGCGTCTTGCGCCTTCTTCATCGCGGCTTCGGCGTCTTCGCGCGCCTTCTGCATCATCTGCTCGCCGGCCCACACCGCCGACAACTGGTACAGCGCGCCGTCGAGCGCCTGGAGCGCGGCGGTGCGAATGACCTCGCCGTCGGTCGCGGGGTTCGCTTCGGTGAGCCCGTTCTTCGGCTTCGCGCCGAACATGTTCGCGTACGCGGCGCCGGTGCGCTGCGCGTTGTTTCGCTGCGCCATGCCGTAGCCGGAGCCCTGCGCGACGCCGAGACGCTTGTCGCCTTCGCGACGCTCGACCTCGACGTGCACTTCGTACGACGGGCCTTCACGCCAACTGATGGTGACGCTCTTCACGACGATCGACCGCGGGTTGGCGGCGTCGTTCCACTTCGCGTCTTCGAAGTGACGGCGCGCGACGGCGGGCGCCGAGCGGGCGATGGCCGCGACGGCGTCGGTCGTGGTGCCGGCGCGCGTGCTGCCGTCGGCTTTGACCAGCGTGGTGTCGCCCGTGATGCCGGGGTCGAACGTGATGGAAACCGGGAGCGCGAAACGAGCCGACGCGGGGCCGGTCAGCGGAGTGGTGACGGGTTGATCTTCACCAGCGGGAACTGCGGCAAGCAGCGCGAGGACAAGAGCGTTCATGTCGTGCAGGACACCCACACATTTCCCAAAGTGCAGAGAATCTTTTCAGGGCGGGTATGCGAGGAGCCCTTCGAGTTCTTTCCACGTAAGCAACGCGGTCTGAGCACAGGGGCGATTCGCCCAGCCGACGAAAGTCGTCACCAGCAGGCCTTCATCACGGGGCCCGAGAAGAAGACTCAATGCGTGGTTCTCACCTTCCACTCCGATGGCGGAGCCTTGGCGCGGAAACGCCGATCGAGCTCGGGCGCAGCATCGGGCTTGAGAATCGTCGGCAGGAGTTCGCCGGTCACCGCATCGAAGAAGAACGAAACGTTCTCGATGACCGGGTGCAGCGCGTGCATGCAGGTGACGTCGACATGCGCGACGGCACCGATGAGGTGCGGCGAGCGAAGCGTGATCTCTCCGTCGACGTTCGCGCTCTCTGCGGCGTACGGTTCGCACGATGCCATCTCGGCGAACTTGAGCTTCAGTTGCTGGTTGATGGCGTCCGCAGTTGGAGCATCACGCTCTGTGAGTTGCGGAACATGAACCCACGTGCGCTCCAGCACAGGCGTCGGTCGCGCAGCAGCGTAGCGGCGAGGAGTCTCGTCAAACGCTGCTCGCGCTCAGCCCGCCAGGGCCGATGAGCACGTCGTTCAACTCGGCGCCCGCGGGAACTTCGGCGCCATCGAGCACGGAGACGCGATTCAGGCGCGCCCCCGCCCCGACTTTCGCGCCGCGACCGATGGAAACCGCTGAACCGATTCGCACGCCGGCTTCGAGCACACAGTCCGCTCCGAAATACGCCGGGCCCGCGACTTTCACATCGGCATCGAGTTGCGCGGTCGGGTGCTGCCAGAAATTCCCGGTGCCCTTCTCTGCTCCACTCAGCGGACCCGAATCGCCAAACGGCGTGAGCGGCACCTGACCAAAGAGCACGTCTTTCACCGTCGCCGCGTAGCGCTGCGGAGTGCCCAGGTCTGACCAGTACGCGCGCTCTTCACGCAGCACGTGCCCGTTGATGACCAGACTCTTCTCCATCATGCGCACGTAGACATCGCGATTGATGTCCTCCGCGCCGCTCGCCGACATGAAGTCGAACACCGCCGGAGTCATCACGTGCACGCCGGTGAAGTGCCAGTTCGACAACTTCTCGCCGCCCGGCCCTTTGCCCGCGATGCGCTTCACGCGATTCGCCGCGTCGAGCTCGACGGCGTTGTACTTCTCCCCCTCCGGCATCGGGAGCAGCAGCATCGTCGCCGCCGCGCCGCTCGCGCGATGCGCTTCGATGACCGGCTTCAAATCGACGGAGAAGAGAACGTCTCCGTTGAGCACCACGAAGTCTTCATCGCGCAGGAAATTCTTCAGCCCGCGAATGCCGCCGCCGGTGCCCTGAATCTCACCATTCTCGTGCGACACCGTGAGCTCGCCTGCTTCGGCGCGCGCGATGCGCTCCATCACTTCGGGCAGATGATGCGTGTTGATGCCGACGTTCGTGATGCCCGCGCGACGCAGCGTCGACAGCGAGTACCGGAACAACGGCCCGCCGAGCAGCGGCATCGCCGGCTTCGGCCAGACATTCGTGAGCGGACGAAGGCGCGTACCGAGCCCCGCGCAGAGCACCATCGCCTTCATGCGAGCCGCGGCTCGTATTTCGCGATGATGCGGCGCAGGTCTGAAAGGTCGGGCTGCAGATCCAACGCGGTCTTCACGTAGCCGAGCGACGCGGGGATCGAGACGAGGAACCCGGGGTTGCCCTTCACGCGATTGATGAACTCGAAGCGCCCCGCGTCTTTCAGCTTGCGCTGCACGGTGAGCAGATCGAAGAACGCCTTGAACGGTTTCACGTCGATCTTCTCGCCGCTCTGTTTTTCGAATTCGACGATGTACGCGTCGAGCATCGCGTCGACGAACGCTCGATCCAACTCCACGTACGAGTCGCGCAGCAACGCGACGAGGTCGTACTGACGCGGGCCCTGCAGCGCGTCCTGAAAGTCGATGACGACGAGCTCGCCGTCTTTCACCATGATGTTGCGGCTCTGGTAGTCGCGATGCGTGAAGCCACGCGGCGCGGCGGCGAGCTGCCTCGCGATGCGCATGAAGATCGCGTCGAGCTCACTGCGCTCGGCGTCGGTCGGCTTCTGGCCGCTCCAGATCTCCATGCCCCATTCGCGAAAGTGGTGGAGCTCCCAGTCGTAGAGCTTTTCATCGAACGCGCGCGTGAACGCGAGACAGCTCGCGTCGGGCGTCTTCTCGGTGCGCGCGCGCAGCCCCGCGAGCAATTGCACCGCCTGCGTGTAGAGCTTCGTCTTGTCGCCGCCATTGAGCGCAGCTTCGAACGTCTTGTCGGTGAGATCTTCGATCACCATCATCCCCGCGGGCTCGTCGAAGCGGAGGATGCGCGGCACCCGCACGTTCAACTTGTCGAGGTAGCGGTGCACGTTGATGAACGGGAGCTCGGTCGGCGCGGGCCCGGAGCTCGCTTCTTCGCTCTTCTTGAGCGACTCCACGGGCATCACCATCACCACGTGAGAATCGGGCGGCGCACCGACGCGGTAGTACGCGCGCGCCGAAGCCTGACCGGCGAGCGGGATCACGGGAGCGGAGGCGAACGAGCGGCCGGTGGCCTTTTCGACCTGTTCGCGGAGCTGGGAGTCGAGCGACATGGCCGCCGGTTCTACAGCGGGCGATCTGCAAGGTCACACAATGTGTCCACAGTTCGGGAGCCACACTTTGTGACTACGGTCGCGCAATGAACCGCGCGTTCATCTTTACGCTGCTCTTCTCCGGCTGCGTGCACACCACGTATGTGACCGACTGGTTTCGTGTGTCGAAGAAAGACGCGGAGTGGACGATCATCGCGGAATCCGGCGGGCCCAAACCCTCGTACCAAAGCGAGCGGCTGCTGAACGGCCACTGGGTGAAGGTGTCTGACGACGCCGAAGCGCGCGCGATCGACGGTGGCAAACGCGTCGTCTATTTCGGAAACGCCCGTCTGATGGAGCTCCGCAAAGACAGCGAGCCGACGCCGTTCGCGTGCAACGGCCAGCTCTTCGCGAAGCACGACGGCCAGTTGCTCTGCGTCGAACTTCGCCCCGCAGAATCCGGTGTCTCGAGCTCGATTCCCGTCGAGGTGACGCGACTCACCGCCGCGGGCGAATCAACGGGCGACGCTGAACGCTTCGAGCTCCCCGGCAACCCGAACAAGACCTGGTCGGAGCGCCATGTCATCGGGCTGCTCCATGAACACCCGGTGATCGTCGTCGAGACGGGCCGCACCTCGGCCACCGAGACGTTCCCCGGCAACGACTGCGCGCTCTACACGCTGGAGCAGCCCCCACGAACCGTCGGTAAACCGATGCTGGTCGGCAGACACGCGCCGTATCAGGCGGCCCGGTTCGAGCACTGCGACGAGCGCGACGTCATCGACCTGATGCGCGGCTCCATCGAGTTTGAGCCGCTCTTCGGGCTCATCGGCTTTCGCTGAGTCACCTCGACCCGGGTGCCTTCAAACTTCTCTACAGAATGCCGCGCGGCGGTTGCGTCTGTAGGGGCATGCGCACCCACCTCGGCATTCAGGGGCTGTTGGTCGTCGTTCTCCTCGCAGGCTGTGCGGGCACCAACGCACTCGTAGACGTCACGCCGATCACCTCCGGCGCCGGTTGTGAGTATGGCGGTGTACGCGTCGATTCCGGCCAGGACCTCGACGGCGATGGCCGCCTCATCGCCAAGGAGGTCACCAGCTCCGAGTTCGTCTGCAACCAGCGTGTCGACGGCAAGACCAGCCTCGTCGACGTGAAGCCCGAGCCGCCCGGCACGCACTGCGAGAGCGGTGGCCAGCGGCTCTCGTTCGGGCTCGATGACAACAACGACTACGCGCTGCAGCCAGGCGAGGTCGATGACACGCAGTACGTCTGCAACGGCCGCGCGCACCTGCTGCGCGTCGATGACGTCAGCGCCGGCGCCGCGTGTGTCGCGGGTGGCGTGCGCGTGCAGACCGGCTTCGACGGCAACGCCAACGACGTGTATCTAAGCGGATCGCAATGCGCCTATGTATTGCCGTTAGC
>JBEHYH010000228.1:0-9812 GCA_048498275.1 Myxococcota bacterium
GTTCAGCAAATCAGTACCAGAATTATAAATGTTCTTCGCCTCCGCGTGGAGCCGGTGGCCGCGCCGATCTAGCTCCCGCTGAAGACGAAGATCTCTGCTTCCTCACCGGCGAATGGCGGCTGTTCCAGAAGCAGCGCGGGCATCGCTGGAGCCTCGATGATCTGATCACGGCGTACGTCGCCGCGCGGCACGTGGGGGGCGCGCGGCGCTTTCTCGATCTCGGGTGCGGGCTCGGCAGCGTGTTGTTGATGATGGCGTGGAGGTTCCCTCACGCGGACGTGACGGGCATCGAAGCGCAGGCTGATCGCGCGGCGATGGGCCGGAGATCGATCGCGTGGAATGGCGCGGAAGATCGCTGCCGGATCATCGATGGTGATCTGCGCGAAGCGTCGTTCGATGAGCGCTTCAAGCTCATCACCGGCACGCCTCCCTATTTTCCGATCGGCACCGGGCCTGAGAGCGAGAAGCCGCACGCGGCGCCGTGCCGCTTCGAGGTGCGTGGCGGCGTGGAGGAATACGCGCTCGCGGCGTCGCGACTGCTGTCTGAAGACGGGCGCTTCATCGTCACCACGTCATCGCTGGAGAAAGAACGTGTACCCCGCGCCGCCGCGGAGGCGGGCCTTCACGTCGTCGAACATCTCGATGTGATTCCACGCGCGGGCAAGGGCGTGCTGGTGATGGTCGACGTGCTGGCGCGCTCGCCGTCGCCGTTGATTTCGAGTTCGCTCACGGTCCGCGACGTGGCCTCACAGTGGACACCGGAGTTCCTCGAGGTGCGCGCGACGATGGGGCTCCCGCCGCGCCCATGAGGTCGATCATCCACATCGACATGGACGCGTTCTACGCGTCGGTCGAGCAGCGCGATGACCCGGCGCTCCGTGGGAAGCCGGTGATCGTCGGCGGGCACCCCCAACGCGGCGTCGTGCTCGCGGCGTCGTACGAGGTGCGCCCGTTCGGAGTGCGCTCCGCCATCCCCATGGCGCGCGCGTTGAAGATGGCGCCGAAGGCCATCGTCGTGCCTCCGCGCTTCGCGGCGTACGTCGATGCCAGCGAAGCGGTGTTCAGGATCTTCGAGCGCTACACGCCGCAGATCGAACCACTGTCACTCGATGAAGCGTTCCTCGACGTGAGCGCGTCACGCAGTCTGTTCGGCAGCGCCGCGGAGCTCGCCCGGCGAATCCGCGAAGAGATTCAACGGGAGGTCGAACTGCCCGCCTCTGCCGGCATCGCCGAGGTGAAGTTCGTGGCGAAGATCGCCAGTGACTTCGCGAAGCCTCACGGACAACACGTGGTGCCCGATGGCACGGCGCGCGAGTTCTTGAAGCCGCTGCCGATCTCGCGACTGTGGGGCGTCGGGGAGAAGACGGAAGAAGTCCTGAAGCGGCACGGGTTGCACACCATCGGCGATGTCGCCGAGAAAGAGCTGCCCTGGCTCGCGCAGCGGCTCGGCACCTCGGCGCAGCACTTCTGGGAGCTCGCGCGCGGCATCGACCCGCGCGAAGTCGTCTCTGATCGCGAAGCCAAGAGCGTCGGCGCGCAAGACACGTTCGAAGAAGATCTCTTCGGCGAAGAAGCGTTGAAGCCGCATCTGCATTCACAGGCGCTGCGCGTCGGCCGGCGGCTGCGCAAGTCGGGGCTCAAGGCGCGCTGCGTGCAGTTGACGGTGAAGTACGAAGACTTCACGCAGATCACCCGGCGCGTGACGCTCGACGCGGCGACCGACGATGGGCAGACGCTGTATCGCCGGGCGCTCGAGCTGCTGCGGAAGGCCGACCTGTCGCGGAAGATTCGACTCACCGGAGTCAGCGGTCAGGAGCTCAACGGCGGCGCTCCGCAGCTCGGGCTGTTCGCTGAAGAGACGGCGCCCAAGCGCAACGACAAGTTGAACCAGGCGCTCGACGCGATCGCCTCGAAGTTCGGGACGAAGGCCGTCGTGACCGCCGACCTGCAGGAAGACGACCCCGACATGGCGCGCGACGGTTTCTATTCAGAAGACAAACGCGCGACGTCGAAGAAGGCCGAGAGCGAGCGGCTCAAGAAAGATCAGCACGTCGTCCGCGACGACGAGTGATCAGCGCACTTCGTGGCAGTCGGCTTCGTCGAAGCTGAACTGCACCGGCTCGAGCCGCGTGACGCGCGCGTTCTCGATGAGCTCCGCGTCGCAACCCGCCGCGGGCGCCGTCTCAAGCGCATCCGACGGCCAGAGAATCGAGAAGCCGATGGTGCGGTCAGCGCTCGGCCCCGACGCGCGCACCTGAAGTTCGGAACGCAGCGCGTACGATGATGAATCGAGCCGGTGCTCGAACAACTGGCACGACACCGCGAAGGCAGAGAGCGGTGACGCGACACATGAACGCAGACCGCGACGTTCTTCCGGCGCCGCGCCCCACGGCGGGAGCCCCTCGGGGAATCGCCACCGCGCCAAATAGCCGCACCCCTGCTGCGGAGACGTGAACTCGAGCGTCAACGTCGCGCGATCACCCGCGGGCTCGAAGCGAATGCGTTCGACGCCATTCGTGCGTTTGCCGGTGACGGGTCGCGTGCATTCGAACGCCGCGAGCACCGGAGCGCGCGGCACTTCGACATGTGCACAGCTCATCAGCAGCAATCCGCAGGCGAGCGTTCGCATCATCAAGGTCGCGCTTGAACGATCGAGCGCGCGAGGGATTCAATGAACAGCGGGTGCGCGTTCACCGCGGGCACGAGCGCGAGCTTCTCGCCTCCGGCCTCCTTGAAGGTCTCTTCGGCGCGCATGCCGATCTCTTCGAGCGTCTCGAGACAATCGGCGACGAACGACGGGCACGCGACCGCGAGCCGCTTCACGCCCTTCTGCGCGAGCTCCACGAGCACGTCTTCGGTGAACGGGCGAATCCACTTCTGGCCCTTGAGGCGCGACTGGAAGGCGAGCGTGAAGTTGGAAACACCGGCGGCTGACGCGAGCAACTGCATCGTCGAAACGCATTCGCCGCGGTAGCACTTCGGCTCGCAGAGCTCGCTCGCGCACGTGTGGCCGCTCACGGGAATTCCGTGAAAGCTGAAGAGCAGATGATCCGCGTCGATCGACTTCATCGTGTCTCGAATGATGGTGGCGCTGGCGCCGATGAAGCCTTCGAGTTTGTGAAACGGTTCGTAGAACTCCGTCGCGAGCGTCTTCGTTCCGGTGAGCTCCTTCCACCGCCCCACGACGCTCTCCACCGTGGCCTCCGCGTACTGCGGGAACATCGGCACCACGGTGACCTGGGAGACGCCGGCCTCTTCGAAGTCGCGCAGCGCATCTTCGAGTGACGGAGAGCCGTAGCGCATGCCGAGCCGCACCATCACGTCGGGCAAGGCGCGCTGAACCGCTTCCGTCTGCGCGCGCGAATACACGAGCAGCGGCGAGCCCTGTTCGGTCCAGATGCGTTGGTAGGCGTGCGCGCTGCGCTTCGGGCGGAACGGCAGAATCACCGCGTTGAGCAGCAGCCAGCGCAGCGGCGCCGGAATGTTGAGCACCCTGGGGTCGCCGAGGAACTCCGCGAGGTAGCGGCGCACATCGGGCACGGCGGGCGAATCAGGCGTGCCCACGTTCACCAGCAGAATTCCGCGTTTCTCGGTCATGGTCTGAACAGGTACCCGCGGCCACGCACGGTGACGAAGTGCACCGGGCTCTCCGCATTGGGCTCGAACAATCTTCGAAGCCTCAGGATGAAGTTGTCGATGGTGCGGTCGGTGGGGAACGCGTCCATCCCCCAGACCTCTTCGAGGATGTCGGCGCGCGAGAGCACCTTGTCGACGTTGCGCGAGAAGAGCTCCACCAGCTTGAGCTCCTTGTCGCTGAGCGTGACTTCGCCTTCGTTGCTCGCCGCGCGGCCGGTGTCGAGCCGCACGCTGAAGGCGCCGACGGTCACCGACTTCCCCGGTGACGCGACGACGCCCGACGCGCGGCGCAGCAAGGAGCGGATGCGCGCCAGCAGCTCGGCGACGTCGAACGGTTTGGTCAGGTAGTCGTCGGCGCCGCCGTCGAGCCCGCGCACGCGCGCCTGCACCTCGCTGCGCGCGGTGAGCATCAGAATCGGGCACTTCACGCCGGCGTCGCGCGCCTCGCGCACGAGCTGAAACCCCTCGCCGCCGGGCAGCATCACGTCGACGATCGCGAGCGAGATGCCACCTTCACGAATCGCCTTCGCGCCGTCTTTGAAGTTCGCCTGCGAAGTGACCTCGTACCCCGCGTGCTTGAGGTTCAGCACCACGAGGTCGCGCACCAGCGCTTCGTCTTCGATGACCAGCAGCGTGTCAGCCATGGGTCACCTCTTTGGCCAACGGGAGCTCGAGCGCAAATACACTCCCCTGCCCCGGCCCCGCGCTCACCGCCGTGAGCTCGCCGCGCATCTGCCGCGCGAGCTGACGCGAGATGTAGAGACCGAGCCCGCTGCCGTGGTCGACACCGGTGCCCTGCACGCGCTCGAACGGCTCGAACAGACGCTCCGCGTCGCGTGACTCGAAGCCCTTGCCCATGTCTCTCACCTCGAGCCGCCAGCGGGCGCCGCGCGTCGAGTCACTGAGCTCGACCTTGCCGCCGCCGTACTTGCGCGCGTTGTCGAGCAGGTTCTCGAGCACCACGCGCACCGCGTCTTTGTCGCAGTTCACCGTGACCGCGGTTCCCGGGCGCCAGTCGACCGTCTCTTCAGCGAAGGTCGCGCGGCGGTGTTCGACGATCTCGGTGACGAGCCGCGACGCGGTGATGTCTTCCTTGCGCGCCGACGACCAGGCGACCGCGCGTTGATACGCGAGCGTGGTCTCGACGAGATGTTCGAGGCGGTCGCACTCCGAGAGGCCCTGCCCGATGAACCTGCCGCGCAGCTCTTCGGGGATCGCCCCGTTGCCGAGGCTCTGCAGCAACGCGCGCACGCCGGCGAGCGGCGTCTTCAATTGATGCGCGGAGAGCTGCAGCATCGCGCTCAAGCGCTGCGTCTCCCGGCGGCGATAGCGCGCGACCGCGAACAGCACGCCGGTGAGCACCAGCATCAGCAGACACGCCGTCGCGGTCTCGCCGAAGATCATGAACAACATGCGGCTGGTGTGCGTGTCGAGCTCGGCGACGCGATGAGCGAGCTCTTCGCCGGCGAAGTTCGCGGTGATCTGTTCGCGCAGCAGCGCGTCGCTGGTGAGGATGTTGCGACGCACCAGCACCGACCACCACGCCATCAACGAGCCGAGCATCATCAGCGCCGCACCGAACGCGATGACGTCGAGGTTTCGTTGAAGCCAGCGTCGAGGGCGGATCATGGCTGTCTCTTAAAGCGCAGCGGCCAGGCGCTCCACGTGTTCGACCGTGTGCGCGGAAGAAAGGAAACCGACTTCGTACGCCGACGGCGGCAGATAGATGCCCGCGTCGAGCCAGCCTGCGTAACGCGACTTGAACTGCGTCACCGCGTCGCCCGAGATCTGTTCGGCCTGCGTCGGCGCGACCGCGTCCTTGTCGTAGTACGGCCAGAAGAGACTGCCGACGCGTACGAGCTGAAACGCGCGGCCGGTCTTCTTCGCGACGGCCGCATCGAGCGCCGCGCCGAGCTGCTCCAGCTTCTTGTACGGCTCGCCGGTGCGCAGCTCGGTCAGCGTCGCGATGCCCGACGCGAGCGCGACGGGGTTCCCCGCCATCGTGCCGGCCTGGTACGTCTTTCCGAGGGGCGCGAGCCGGTCGAGAATCTCATCGCGCCCGACGATCGCACCGACGGGCAGACCGCCTCCGACGATTTTGCCGAGCGTGGTGAGATCAGCCGTGATGCCGACCTTCTTGCCGAAGCCGTGAAAGCCGAAGCGGAAGCCGTTGATGACCTCGTCGAAGATCAACACCACGCCGTGCTTCGAAGTGAGCGCGCGCAGCTTCTCGAGGAACGCCTGCGACTGAATGAGGAGCCCGTTGTTCGCGGGCAACGGCTCGATGAGCGCGCCGGCGATCTTGTCACCGTGAACCTTGAAGACCTCCTCGAGCGCGGCGAGGTCACCGAGCGGCGCGACGATGGTGTCCTTCGCGACGGTGACGCCTTCGCTTTCCGCGAGGCCGAGCGTGACGACGCCGCTGCCGGCCTTCACCAGCATCGAGTCTGCATGCCCGTGGTAGCAGCCGGAGAACTTGAGCAGCAGCGTGCGGCCGGTGTGCGCGCGCGCCAGACGAATCGCGGTCATCACCGCTTCAGTGCCACTCACCACGAAGCGCACCCGATTCGCCGGAGCGAACGCTTCGAGCACGAGCTCAGCCAGCGCCGGTTCGAAGCGATGGCACGTGCCGAACGCGAGGCCGTCTCTCGCCGCCTTCGTCACCGCTTCGACCACGCGCGGGTTCGCGTGCCCGAGGATCAACGGGCCCCACGCCATGCAGAAGTCGACGTAGCTGCGGCCGTCTTCGTCGAACAACATCGCGCCTTCACCGCGCGACATGTACCGGGGCGTGCCTCCGACGGAGCCGAACGCGCGCACGGGGCTCGACACGCCCCCGGGGATCAATTGCTTCGCCTTCGCGAAGAGTTCTTCAGAGGCGCTCGACGAGCCAGTCATGACCATTCTCCAGAGGTGCCGTGTTGAGTTCGCCGAGCCGCGCGTTGAGCCACGCGGCGTCGACCGAAGTGGGAAGTTGAACGTGCATCGACCGCCAGCCCGCGTCACTCGCGAGGCCGAGCGTCACCGACGAACCTTCGATGAAGCAGCCGAACGGGGTGGTGCAACCGCCCTCGAGCACGCGCAGAAAGTCGCGCTCGAGGCCCGTGGAGCGCGCGGTCGTCGTGTGATCGAGCTTCGAGAGCACCGGCAGCACGCGTTCGTCATCAGCGCGGCATTGAACGGCGACCGCGCCCTGCCCCGGCGCGCAGGGCCAGCGGCGCGGGTTCAGTCGCAACACCGTGAACGCCGACAGGTCGAGCTGCAGCCGCGTGACGCCGGCTTCCGCCAGCACGATCGCGTCGTACAGACGATCGGCGAGCTTCTGCACGCGCGTGGGAACGTTGCCGCGCAGCGACTGCGCATTCACGCCCGGCGCGAAGTGTCTGAGCAGCGATTCACGCCGCAGCGACGAGCTGCCGATGCGCGCGCCGTCTTTCACCCGCAGCGCCTTCGATTCATCGACCGCGTCATGGCGAACGAGCAGCAGGTCAGCCGCGGGAGCGCGCTGCAACACCGCGCCGAGCACGAGCCCTTCCGGCATGCGCGTCGGCAGATCTTTGAGCGAGTGCACCGCCCAATCGATCTCCTTCGCGTGCAGCGCGGCTTCGAGCTCCTTGGTGAAGAAGCCCTTCTCGAGCTTCCCCTGCAGGCGCGCCGCCTGACTCACGTCGCCCTGCGTGGTGATGATCCGCTCTTCGACTTCGACCGACTGCGCGGCGAGCAGCGACGACACGTGCCGCGTCTGCCAGAGCGCCAGTGCTGAACCGCGAGTGCCTACGGTGAACTTCACGAAGTCGACTCCCGCGTGCGTTGAATGAGTTTGTGCGTGAACGCGCTGACCGCCTGACGAACGCGACGCGCCTCTTTCGCTGAAAGCCCCGTCAGCAGCGACGGCAATTCTTGATTCAGAAACTGCGCGCGTTCGGCGTCGATGGCCGCGAGCGCCTTCGAGGGCGCCGGGGTCTGCAGCGCTTCGACCAGCCCCGCCGAGGCTTCGCTCACGAGCTGCTCGAGGCGCTCGCGTTCATCGTCGGGCAGTTGGCGCTCGGGCCGCGAGAGCAATTCATCGAGGCCGAGAAGCTCCCAGCCTTCGGCAGACAAAATCTGCGGAGGCGCGCCGGCGTCGATGCACAGCGCGGGCTTCTTCGGCGACAACGTGAGCCACGGCGCGGGACCACCCGTGCAGATGATGAGCGCGTCGACCGGGCGCTTCATCAACTCCTCCATCGACTGACGAGACCACGTGGTGACCTCCCAGCGATTCGTGCCGCGCAGACAGCGCTCCATCGCCTGCCCGAAATCGCCGCGCCCGAGAATCGCGACGGTGCGCACGTCGCGCTCCTGCAGTTCCTCTCGCACCAGCGTCTGCACGCCGAGCGAACGCGAGGAAGGCACGGTGTCGCGGCGCAGATGAATCAGCCGCTCGACGTGCTTCCACACGTGACGCAGCCGGCGATCAGACAACCCCGACGTGCGTGAATGTTCGAACGCGCGCAGCACCTGGCGGCCGACCGCTGATTCACCTTCAGCCACTGAATCGAGCCCGACGACCACGCGGAGCAGATGATTGACCGCCGAGCCTCCGGCGCGAACCGAGAGCGCGCGTTGATCGAGCTCCGGCATGCGCGCGGCGAGCGCCGAACGAAGGAGATTCCCGGCCCACTCCGGTTGGTCGGCGGTGAGAATCCATTCGGTGCGCGAACACGTCGAGATGCACGCGGCGCCCGTCACATAACCCGATTCGCGGAGCGACGTGAGCGCGTCACCCGCTGCTTCCGCGAGCTGCGCGCGTTGCATCGTGGTGGCGGTGCGCCATGACGCTCCGACGATGGCGATCATGCGACCGCCTCGAAGCCGGCGGCGAGCGCGTCTTTCATCGCCGCTCCGCCGCAGTAGCTGCCCGCGAGCGAAATCGGGAGCGCGCCGAGCGCCGCCTTCGCGCGCTTCAACGACTCCATGTGGCCGACCTTCGGCTGAAACACCGCGCGCGGCCATCGAACGACGCGCTGCACCTCACCGAACGTGCCGCCCGTGAGCTTCGCGAGATCTCCGGCGACACCCCTGGCGAGTTCTTCGTCGGGCAGCCCCGCGCGCTCACGATTCAGACCGCCACCCACGAAGGTCGAAAACCGCCGCGGGCCGTCACCGAGCAGATCGCCGATGAAGAGCGAGCCCAGCGCGAACAATTTTTCCTGCGACGCGGCGAGGTAGCCGAAGCCGCGCGGCAACTTCGCTTCACCGGCATTTCGTTCGGTCCACTGCACGAGAGACAGCGGAGCGTAGTCGAAGGCGCTCAATTCCTTCGCGGTGTCTGGAGCCACCTTCGACAGCAACCGCGACGCTTCGAAGGCCTCGCACGCGATCACCAGCTTCTTGCCGGTGAACGTGCGCCCGTCTCTCGCGTGAACCGTGAAGCCGTCGATGCGATCCACCTCGACCTCGCACGCATGCGGCAGCTTCTTCGCGGCGTACTCGCCGATGACTCCGAAGCCGCGCGTGAACGCGTAGACGCCGGGCTTGCCGCCCTGCTGCTTCGGCGAACCGAGCATCGCGCGAATCACGCCACCGTATTTTGCTTCAGCGTTCTGCAGCGACGGCATGCACGAGCGCACCGACAGCTCGTTCAAGTCGCCCGCGAAGATGCCGGTGAACATCGCCTCGAACACCGCATCGACCATCGGCTTGCCGAAGCGGCGCTCCAGCAGCGCGCGCAGCGATTCATCTTCGGGCGCAACGAACGTCGACTTCGAGCGGTATTCACGAAGCGCTGCAAAGCGATCGCTCCACGTGAGCGCGCTCGTCGTCAGAACACTGAGTGGATTCGGTTTGAGCGCGCGCAGCTTTCCACCGCGAACGAGGTAGCGATGGCCCGCGATGGGGTTCAGCTTGGCGACTTCGTGCTGCGCACCGAGCAGCTCGATGAAGCGCCAGAAGATGGGAAAGCGCCCATTGAAGCTCACCGGCCCATCGGGGAACGCGCCGCCGGGAGTGTCCGTCGAACCCGCCTTGCCACCGAGACGCGACGCGCGTTCGAGCACCATCACCGAGCGCCCGAGCCGCTGCGCTTCGAGCGCGGCGGCGAGGCCGGCGAGCCCTCCGCCGACGACGAGGACCTCGGCTTCAGCCATGCGCTGCGACCTCATCGCAGAGCGCGGCGACGACGCCGGGGTTCGTGT
>JBEHYH010000229.1:0-9773 GCA_048498275.1 Myxococcota bacterium
CGGTCGGCTTGCCCGTGTTGTCGAGGAAGACGACCTGATTGTCGGTGAAGAGAATCGCGCCCTTGTTGCCCGTCGTGCAGAAGCTGCAGCCGTTGGCGTTGGCGGCGGTGTCGATGGGCGAGAACGGCGCGGCCCACGTGTGCGTGCCCGCCAGGAACTGCACGTTCTTCTTCGGGTAGTCCTCCAGGTAGATCTTCGCGAGCAGCTTGTCGGGGTTGGTGCCCGAGAAAGGGCCGGCCTTGATGTTGTTCGGCGGCGCGAAGTTCGCCCACCCGCAGCCCGTCGTGCCATCGCAGTTCGCGGTGCTGGTGCGGAAGTCGCCGTTGCCGTCTTCGTAGACGAAGAGCGCGCCGCTGCCGCCGGTGAGCGCGCCCGTCGACTTGAGCATCGTCGGGTAGAAGATGACGTACACGTCGGAGCCGTTCTGCGCCTTCGCGCGCGCCATCTGGAGCGTCGAATAGATGTCGTTGACGGCGTTCTGCTTGGCGTTGCGAGCCCCGATGCCCGAAACCGTCGACGCCGACATGGCCGTGACGATTCCGATGATGGCGACCGCAATCATCGCTTCCAACAAGGTGAAGCCTCTCGATGCACGCATGGCAGCGCGCGGATCAGCAAGGCTCGTGCTCGACGTAAGTCTTTGATTCCCGATGAGGCTGGCCCTTCAGGGAGCCTGCACTCCGCACTTCTTGCAGACCTCAGGTCTGCAACGAATGCACCGTCACTGAAGAAGGGAATTGTCGCACCTCGCAGTCGAGGGGCGTGCCATCTTCCCAGACGAGCATCGAAAATTCGCCTGGCGTGTCGAGCGCGACCATCGGGTGATGCCAGGTGCCCGGCGCGTACGCGATGGCCTGCCCGGGCCCGCAGATGAAGGCCTGCAGTTGCTCCATCGAGAACCCACCGTCAGGCAGCGTCGGAGCGACGCACACCAGATAGCGGCTGATCACCATGGGGATGAAGACCTGCGTGCTGCACGCGTGACGCTCGAGCAGCTTCGCCTCGAACGGCAGCGTGCGCGGCTCCGCGCGGAACACCACGAGGTTCGGCGCCGCGTGCGCGCGCGTCGAGAGGAGCGGCGCGCAGTGGTCGAACCGCACCGCGCTCCCCTGGTTGGCGCTGATGCCGCCAGCCAATGACGTCGCCGAGAACGCGCGGCCGAACGGCGCGAACGCTTCAGCGGTGATGGGGCGCGCGAGGAGCTCTCTCATTTGCGGATCAGCGGCTTGTACTTGATGCGGCGGGGCATGAGCGCGTCGGCGCCGAGGCGCTTCTTCTTGTCAGCCTCGTAGTCCTGGAAGTTGCCTTCGAACCACTCGACCTTCGAATCGCCCTCGAACGCGAGGATGTGCGTCGCCACGCGGTCGAGGAACCAGCGGTCGTGGCTGATGATGACCGCGCAGCCGGCGAAGTTCTCGAGCGCCTCTTCGAGCGAGCGCATGGTCTCGACGTCGAGGTCGTTGGTCGGCTCGTCGAGGAGGATGAGGTTGCCGCCCTCCTTGAGCGTCTTCGCGAGGTGCACGCGGTTGCGCTCACCACCCGACAGGTCCTTCACGCGCTTCTGCTGGTCGCCGCCCTTGAAGTTGAACCACGACAGGTACGCGCGGCTGGCGACGATGCGGCCGCCCAGGTCGATCTGATCGAGCCCGCCGCTCACCTCTTCCCAGACCGACTTGTCGCCGGCGAGCGCGTCACGCGACTGGTCGACGTACGCGACCTTCACGCTGTCGCCGACCACGAACTCGCCCGCGTCGGGCTTCTCGAGGCCGAGCATCATCTTGAAGAGCGTGGTCTTACCGGCGCCGTTGGGGCCGATGATGCCGACGATGCCGTTGGGCGGCAGCTTGAAGCTCAGGTCATCGATGAGCAGCCGATCGCCAAACGCCTTGCGGAGGTTCTTCACCTCGATGACGCGGCCTCCGAGCTTCGGCCCCGGCGGGATGTAGATTTCACCCGTCGATTCGTTCTTCTTGTTGCGCTCGAAGTCTTCGCGCATCTGCTCGTAGCGCTCGAGGCGCGACTTGCTCTTGGCCTGGCGCGCCTTCTGGCTCGACGAGACCCACTGCAGCTCGCGGTCGAGGAACTTCTGGCGATAGGTGCTCGCCTTTTCTTCCTGCTCGAGGCGCTTCTTCTTCTGCTCGAGCCAGCTCGAATAGTTGCCCTTCCACGGCACGCCTTCGCCGCGGTCGAGCTCGAGAATCCACTGGCAGGCCTCGTCGAGGAAGTAGCGGTCGTGGGTGACGGCCACGATGGTGCCCGGGTATTCCTTCAAGTGCGTTTGCAACCACTGCACCGACTCGGCGTCGAGGTGGTTGGTGGGTTCGTCGAGCAGCAGCAGGTCGGGCTTCTCGAGGAGAATTCTGCAGAGCGCGACGCGGCGCTTTTCACCGCCGGAGAGCTTCTTCACATCGGCATCGCCCGGCGGCAGACGGAGCGCGTCCATCGCGACGTCGAGGCGGCTGTCGAGGTTCCACAAGTCGTTGGCGTCGATGACGTCCTGCAGCTTCGCCTGTTCTTCGAGGAGCTTGTCGAAGTCGGCGTCGGGGCTCCCGAGCTCTTCGGAGACCTTGTTGAAGCGGTCGAGCACGTCCTTGAACGGCTTCACCGCGAGCTCGACGTTGCCCTTCACATCGAGCGTCTCATCGAGCTGCGGCTCCTGCGGCAGGAAGCCGACCTTGGCCTTCGGGTCAGGGCGCGCTTCGCCCATGAACTCCTTGTCCCACCCGGCCATGATGCGCAGCAGCGTCGACTTACCGGAGCCGTTGGGCCCGATGACGCCGATCTTCGCGCCCGGGAAAAACGACAACCAGATGCCCTTGAGGATCTCCTTGCCGCCTTTGACCTTGCGGAGGTCCTGCATCGTGAAAATGAAGTTCTCGGCCATGCCTCGCACCTAGCGCGGTCGTCGCGATCGCGCACTCCTCAAGTAGAGTGACGCGCCATGAAGCGCGTTCTGTTTGCGGCATTGTTCTTCACGGCCTGCGTGGCCGACGTCGAATCGCAGGTCACCATCAAGCAGGGCCTCTATGGCCAGGTGCGCGAGACGTGCTCGAAGGAAGATTGCGAAGGCGCTCCGCGCGTCAACGCGCAGGTCGGCTGGTTCCTGACCAACCCGCTCATTCACGACGGAGGCGTGCAGACGCCCGCGGTGCTCACCACCACCAACGCGTCAGGCTTCTTCGAGCTGACGCTCGACGCGGGCACGCAGGGCTACCTGTCCATCGGCACCACCGCGAAGACACCGACGCTCTACTTCACCGCGACGCAGGAACGCGTACCGCGTGGCACCGGGCGCATCGACTGGCAGGCGAACGGGGCTGAAGAAGGCACCTGGCTCCACGTGAGGTGACGCGCGGCGTGCTGATCACCGGGGCAGCCTACCCGTGACGCGCCGCATTTTTTGACCACGCGCCACAGCCCCGTAGCGTTCGTCACATGATCAAGCGAATGGACGAGCGGCAACACACGACGGCGCAGGTGGATGCCGTCGATTTCGAGAGCGGCGTGGAGTTCTCCGGCGCGGCGCAGAACGTCTCGGCGCACGGGCTCAAGTTTCACGCCGGCATGGAGCCGCCGGTCGGCGCCGAGCTCTCGGTGCGCGTCGGCGACGAGCGTTCGAACATGCAGGTGACGCGCGTCGAGGCGTGCGCGACGGGCGGCTACGACGTCGCGGGCCGGTTGACGCCGCGCCGCTGAAGAAGCGCTCAGAAGTGCACGACGAGGTCGAAGCGACAGTGCGCATCACGAGGTGCGTCGAGACCTGATCTCCAGCGCAGCTCGATCGAGAGCAGCGATTGATCAGGCAGAGGTCTGTCGTCTGCGTCGAGCATCGCCCGCAACCGTGAGCTCCAGCTCGCGCGCTTCCACTGGTTACTCAGCACCGCGAGATGCGGCGTCGGTCTCTGACCACGAACTCGAGCTGCGCGCCGTGACCTCCGGTGTCGAACTGATTCGGCTTCAATACCCGGGCCTCACCGATTTTCTCGAGCGCCGGAGTCAGCGAGACGAACTCGAGGTCGCTCCACGCGAGCGTGAGTGAGCCCGCGAGGAACTGCGTCAACTCGATACCCGCGTCATCGAAGACGACGCGCTCAACGCCACGACGATCGCTGATCACTTCGTCAGATGCGCGGCCGTGCGTTCCACCGTGCGCAAGAACACGCGAATCGACTTGTCGAGCGCGGGCTCCGGCGTGTCTTCGATGCGCGTGTGTGAAATGCCCGGCGAGCTCTGCGCGAACACCATCGCGGTCGGCAGAATCGGCTGCATCTCGGCGGCGTCGTGGAGCGGGCCCGACGGCAGTTCAGGCGTCGAACCGGTGATTTCCTTCACCGACTCGCGCACGAAGCCCATCAGCGTCTTGTCGAAGAGGCGCGGGTTGATGTCCCACAGGTGCGTCCATTCCAGCTTCACCTTGTGCTTCTTCGCGGCCTTCGCGGCGGCGGCCTTCGATTCCTTCAGCATCTTCGCGAGCACCTTCGCGTCGAGCGCGCGCATGTCGATGGAGATCTCCGTGCTCCCCGGCACGGCGGTCACGAAGTTCGGCTCGACCTTCACCACGCCGCACGTCGCCACCACGCGGCTCTTCGGCGTCTTGCCGGAGTACTTCACCGAGATGTCGCGCGTCGCGATGGCGAACTCGGCGGCCGCGAGGAAGGCGTCCTTGCGCAGGTGCAGCGGCGCCGCTCCGGAATGCGCGGCCTGGCCGATGAACTTGAGCGAGTGACGCTCGACGCCCATCGTGCCCAGCACCACACCGACCGGCTTCTTCATCTCGTCGAGCACCGGCCCCTGTTCGATGTGCAGCTCGAGATACGCGCTCGCGTTGAGCGACTTGAAATATTGGTGCGCCTTCTTGAGGCCGTCGAGCGTGACGCCGTTGTCTCGCAGCGCGTCGGGCAGCTTCACGCCGTTGCGGTCGACGAGGTGCGCGAGCTCCTTCTGTGGATCCAACGAGCCCGCCGACGCCGCGGAGCCGACGAGGCTGCGGCCGAACCGCGCGCCCTCTTCATCGGCCCAGTCGACGAGGTGAATGGTGACCGGGCTGCCGAGCGCCTTCGCGCGGCGGAACACCTCGAGACCGGCGACGACTCCGAGACACCCATCGAGCCAGCCGCCCGACGGCACCGAATCGAGGTGACTGCCGATGACGATGCTCTTCTTCGATTTGCCGGGGAACGTGGCCCACAGGTTCGCGGCGGAGTCGGTCGTGGTGCGAATGCCGAATTCGAACTCGAGCTTCTGCTGAAACCACTCGCGCGCCTTGCGCCACACCGGGCCCCACGCGACACGCTGCGCGCCACCGCGGTCATCGGAGGTGAGTTGTCGAAGCTCCTTCAGGTCAGCAATGACGCGCTCGCCGGTGAGTTTCATAGGGCGCGCACTTTGCGTCGTGGCACTCGACTGCACAACGTTCGTCGTCAACGCAGCGCGTGGTACAGCGCGCCCCGTGAGCTGGCGCGTGTACATGCTCGAGTGCGCAGACGGCTCGCTCTACACGGGTTGCACGAATGACCTGAAGAAGCGCGTCGCGACGCACAACGCGGGTAAAGGCGCGCGCTACACGCGCAGCCGCCTGCCGGTGAAGGTCGTGTGGAGCGTGCGCGTGAAAGACCGCTCCGCCGCGCTGTCGCGTGAGTACCGAGTGAAGCAACTCACACGCGCCGAGAAGCTCAAGATGATCAGCCGTCGTCGGTGACAGGCGCGCCGTCGTCGCTCATCAAAATTCAGGCAGGTTTCCGAGATTGTCGGCCTCAGTGTTGTCGGCGACCGTCTTCAGAAATTTCTTCCCCCGAATCGTTACGACTTCGACGCGTGCGGTCTGCTGTTGAGCATTTCGCGTGTAATAGACGTCTTTCAGCGCCTCGATGTTCGCGATGACTTGCTCTCGCGTCTCAATGTTCCAGTCCGAGAGCTTCAGCAGTGCGATCGCTCCAGTATGACTTCGACGAATTGCGACGATGTACTTCGTTGCCATGTTTTGAATCCCCCGGAGTTGGACAGCAGTTCAGAGCGTACACACTCGTGTCTTCAGTGATGGATGACGTGTCCGCTTGAGTAACGATCCGCCAAGAGACGCGGGGCCGGCTGGCGACCTGAGTGCCGTGTGATGACGCGCGCGTGAAGACGGCCGTGCGAGCGCTGTAGCGGGCGAACGATGCGGTCATGGCCGAGCGCACGTTGGCGCGCGACACGCAGGAATACCCGCTGCGCAAGGCGCTCTCGATTCTCAAGCTCTCGATGAAGCTCGCCGAAGAGACCGACCGGCCTGGCGTCTACGCGGAGCCGTTCGCCATCGATGCGACGCCGCGGAAACGCCGCGTCGCGAAAGCGCCGAAGCCGCCCGACGAGTGAATCAGGGCGCGGGCTCGATGCGGCAGTTGCTCTTCGCCTGACCGACGCACACCAGCGCGTAGCCGTCGGCCTTCTCGCTGTCGGAAAGACACGCGTCATCGGGCACCTGAATCTGCCCATCGAGCAAGCGCACGCGGCACACGCCGCACGCGCCCATCTCGCAGCCGGCCGAGAGATTCACGCCCTGCTTGCGCGCCGCGGCCAGCACGTGTTCGCCGTCCTTCACTTCGAACGACTGCGACTTGCCGCCCTGCACGAACTCCACGGTGAACGACGCGCCAGAGCCGTTGCCCTCGTGCGCCATCGAGAACTTCTCCTCGAGGATCGTCACCGGGCCGTACTTGCCGAGCACCGTCTGACGCGCGAGGTCCATCATCGGCTGCGGGCCGCACATGCCCACGAGGTCGGGAGTCGCGCGACCTTCGAGCAGCTTGCCCAGCAGCTCCTGACTGCACGGGCCCTTGTGACCGTCGGCCGCGTCATCGAGCACATGCACCACTTCCAACTTCCCGCCCGACGAGCTGATCAACGCATCGAGCTCCGCGCGCAGAATCTGTTCGGTCTGCGTGCGATTGAAGTCGAGCAGCAGCACCGGCACCGGCCAGCCGCGCGACTCGTGCTCCTGCAGAATCGAAAGAAACGGCGTGATGCCTGAACCGCCGGCGATGAAGAGCAGTTGCTTCGCGCCTTCAGGCACCACGAACTGGCCGTACGGGCCCTTCACCTCGAGCGTGTCGCCGGCCTTCAACTGCTGCGTCACGTGGGTCGAAACCGCACCACCTTCGACGCGCTTCACGGTGAGGCGCAGCGGGCGGCCCGGCGCGCGGCTGAACGAATACGCGCGCCACGGGAGCTGCGCGTTCGGCCGCAACAGCACGAATTGACCGGCTTTGAAGTTGAGCGTTCCGTCGACTTCGAAACTCACCGACGAGGGCGTCTCGGGCGTCACGGTCGTCACCCGCCACGACATGTTCGCGGGCGGGGCAACTCGCGCCGGCTTTTCCTTCTTTTTGAAGAGATCGCTGAAAAAACCCACGTGGCACCTTTGGCAGAAGACCGGCTGGCCATACTACAAGGCCGTGCCAATGCGCCCCTCTTCGTTCCTCGTCATGTTGGTGGTGGGCGGGTGTTCGGCGTTGCCCGAAGCTTCATCGAAAACGCCCGCCGGTATTTCCAGTGGAGCGCTGTTTTCAGCGAACGGTTCGCCCGAAGAAATCGCGCGCGCGTTCCTGAATGAGAAGGCGGCGGCGCAGGGCCGCACGTTCACGCTCTTCACGACGCGGCAGGGCCTCGCGGGCACGTACCTCCGCTTTCAGCAGTACGAGACCATCGGCCAGGAATCGCTGCGCGTGTGGGACGGCGAGGTCGTCGTGCTCGTGCGCGGCAATGACGTTCGTTCGGTGAACTTCGCGCTGAAAGATGAAGCGGCTTCAGCGACCGTGGTTGATGCGGTGACGCAGCCGGCCGCCGGCGCGCGCGCGAAGGAACTGCTGAGCGCTGATGTGTCGAGCTTCGAGAAGGTGATTCACGTCGATGCGCAGGGCACCGCGCGCGTCGCGTGGTTGATGACGGCCGACACGCAGTCGCCTCCGCACGCGTGGAGCCTGCTCGTCGACGCGGTCTCGTTGAACGAGCTCGAGCGCCGCGACGGCGTGATGCACGACACCGGCATCGGCTACGTCTACGACATGAACGCCATCGCGAGCTCCGGTGACTTGACGATGCTCGACAACAACAACACCACCACGCCCGACCTCGACAACGCGCGCTTCTTGATGGAGCTGCCGCTGCTCGATGGGTCCGGCCCGTTGCGCGGTGCGTACGCCGACGTGCGCACCAAGACCGCGAGCTCCCGCGCGCAGTCGGCGACGATGCAGTTCCTCTACGACCGCACGCAGTCGGGCTTCAAACAGGCGAACACCTATTTCCACCTCACGCGCGCCCAGAGCCGCATTCAGGCGCTGGGGTTCACCAACGTGAACAACCGCGCGCAGGTCGCCATCGTCGACGCGCAGACCGACGACAACTCGTTCTATTCGCCGTCAGACAAGACCGTGAACTTCGGCACCGGCGGAGTGGACGACGCGGAAGACGGCGACATCGTGCTCCACGAGTACGGCCACTCGATTCAGGACAATCAGGTGCCCGGCTGGGGCGGCATCGACGAGCGCTCCATCGGTGAAGGCTTCGGCGACTACATCTCGGCGGCGATGGCGACGGTGCTGCCGGCCGACGCGGGCCACCCGCAGCTCACCAGCGCGGCGTGCGTGGGAGAGTGGGACGCGACGTCGTACGCCGACCCGGAGCCCAGCGGCCTCACCTGTCTGCGCCGCGTCGACGGCCCCAAGCACTACCCTGAAGCCGAGGTGGGCGAGGTGCACGCCGACGGTGAGATGTGGAGCGCCGCGCTGTGGAACCTCCGCGGGCAGCTCGGCCCCGACGAGATGGATTCGCTGGTGCTCGAGTCGCACTTCCTGCTGACGAACAGCGCGAGCTTCTTCACGGCCGCGCAGTCCGTCATCACCACCGACGGCAACCTCAATGCGGGCGCGCACGCCGACATCATTCGCCGTGCGTTCATTCGGCAGGGGTTGCTGCGCACGCTCTCGACGCCGGCCGATGGTGGCGTCGCCGGTTCACTGGCGATCTCGGTCGACCCGACGCGCTCGGGTGCCAACTATGTCAACGACGCCGACGAATCACGGACGTTGAACGTGCCGGGTGCCGATGGCCTGCGCGTGCACTTCACCCGCATCGACCTCGAGACGAGCAATCAATGCCTCTCGAACTCCTGCGACAACATCTACCTCCTCAACGGTCAGGGCGACCTCTTTCAGGTCATCACCGGCCAGCAGACGAACGGCCTCACCACCGTCGCGGTGCCCGGCGACACCGTCGTCATCCGCTTCGTGAGTGACAGCAGCACGAATCGCTTCGGGTACCACGCTGACCGGCTCGACGTGCTCGGCGTGGTCCCTGATGGTGGGTTCGTGTTCGACGCGGGCACGCCGATGGTGGTCGATGCGGGCCAGCCTGATTCGGGCACTCCGGTCGTCGACTCGGGTGTGCCTGTGCATGACGCCGGCACGAGCACTGATGCGGGCGTGAAGAGCGACGGAGGCATCACCTGGCCGACGACTGACGCCGGTGTGAAGACCGATGCCGGTGTCGTCACCGATGCGGGCGTGCCGCCGGCCGACGGAGGCATGACGCGCGTCACGGTGTTCTTGCCGACGCTCGACCATGCAGAGCTTTCGCCTGCCGCCTCGCGCGGGTGCGGCTGCAATTCGGCGGGCGCGGCTGAGCTCTTCGCGGTGCTTTCGCTGCTCTCGTTGGTCCGCCGTCGCCGCCGCTGACCACCCGGCATTCCCCTCTCCCACTCGTGGGAGAGGTTGGGGTGAGGGCCGCACGCATTATAC
>JBEHYH010000230.1:0-9760 GCA_048498275.1 Myxococcota bacterium
CCTCGAGGCTGGCGACCTTGCGCGCGGCGGCGACGACCAACGCGCCTTCGGCGGCGAGCGCCCGAACGATGGCGAGCCCGATGCCCTTGCCGGCTCCGGTGACGACGGCGACTTTTCCAGCGAGTTCGAGGTCCATTCGCGCCGACTTAGCGCGACTTGGTGGCCTTCATCGCGTCGAGGTATCTCAGTAACGCGGTGAGCTCTTCGTCACTCAAGTCAGGCGACGGAGGCATCACCGAAATTCTGAACTCGCCTGGATTTCGGATCCACGCGCGGAGGAACTTCTCGTCGCGGTACTCGGTGACGTTCTTCGGAATGTTGAGCTCCGGCCCCACACGCCCGCCCTGCTGATTGAGCGCGTGGCACTTCACGCAGTGGTCCTTGAAGATGGCGAAGCCCTTGCGCACGACCGCGTCGTCACCGGGAGGCACGAGCTTCGGGAACACCGCCTCGAACTTCTCGATGCGGATGCTCGCCAGCGCCCACGGCCGCGGGTGCGTCGTGAGGTCGGTCTTGTCTTTCCACACCACGTACCAGGGGCCGGGGTTCGCCTGCTTCGCGCCGATGGGCTCCCACGCGCCGTTGGCGTCGGCGTACGCGAGGTACGCGCCGTCGAGCAGCCGGCCTCCGTTGACGGGCACCGTGTAGCCATCGGTCGCGCGGAGCAGGAACTCTTCGTTCGCGAAGTTGGTGTCGGGGTACGCGAGCTTGAGCACCGCTTCGAGCGGGAGCGTCTGGAAGGTCTTCTCGCGCTGGTAGTACGGGTCGAAGCCGCGGATTTCGACGGTGGGCACCTGCGCCTTGAGCTCGCCGAGCGTGAAGGTCTTCACGCCGACTTCGAGCGTCGCAGAATTGTCGCCGGTCGCGGGCGCATGCGCGCACGCGATGAAGAGCGCGATGAACGCCACGCGGAGCCGATTGGTGATCATGATCTGTTTTCCTGCCGCGCCGCGAAGAGGAGGAACAGCCCGTAATAGAGCGCGTTCGGCACCAGCCGCAGCCAGTACGCCCACGCCGCGCCGTTCAGAATCAACACGTCGCTCAACACCCACAGCGCGTACTGCACGAGGAAGAACCCGAGAATCGACGTCGCCTTCCACGTGCGCGCGTACCGCGTCGCGAGCAGCGCGCATGCGAGCACCACGAACTCCGCTTCGTAGATGAGGAAGATGTGCCGCTTCGTCGGGAAGAGCTGCGGGAACACCTGCAGCGTGATGGCCTGAACGACCGGCACCACGAAGCTCAGCGGTATCGCCCGGGCCCACGCGCGCGCCCAGGAACCTTCGCCCCGCCACTTCTCGAGCAGCACGAACATGCGCGCGTCGCCCCAGATGACGAACGCGATGGCGATGTTGCGCGCCAGCATCGAATTCGAATCGAGCGGCGAGAGCCCGCCGGTCAGCCACGCGTCCAACTCCGTGCTCGCGGTCAGAAACAGCAGCACGCCCTTCGTCGCGCGGTCTTTGACGGTCAACGCGATGAAGGCGACCGCGGCAGTGCACAGCGCCCACGCCATGGCCGGGTGGTGCCACGAGGAGTCATAGAATTCCTGGCCCGTCATGCGCGGCTCAATACACGTTTGTTCCACGGGTGGAACGCATTGGTGCAGTGCTCCCCCTTCCGGCAACGCTCCATCATGCGCATACAGAGAACATGAATGACCTGACCCGCCGTGAAACCATCGCTGGAGGAGCCGCCGCCATGACGACCCGCAAGGAAAAGATGCCCGTCGCGTTCCTGCCGCATGGCGGCGGGCCGTGGCCGTTCATGGAAGGCGACTTCGGTGACGCCCGGGGCATCGCCGGGCTGCGCAGGTACCTCGAGTCGGTGAAGTCGCTGCCGAAGACCGCGCCGAAGGCGTTGCTGGTCATCTCCGCGCACTGGGAAGAGGCGGTGCCGACGGTGATGACCTCCGACGCGCCGCCGATGCTCTACGACTACGGAGGCTTCCCGCCGTCGACGTACCAGCTCAAGTGGCCCGCGAAGGGCGACAAGAAGCTGGCCGGCCGTGTGCGCGCGCTGCTCGAAGGCGCGGGCTTTCAGACCGCGGAAAATGCCGAGCGCGGGTTCGACCACGGCACGTTCGTACCGCTGATGCTCACGTACCCGGGCGCGGAGATTCCGACGGTGCAGTTGTCGCTGAAGCGTGGCCTCGACCCCGCTGAACATCTCGCGATGGGCCGCGCGCTCGCGCCGCTGCGTGAAGAAGGCGTGTTCATCATCGGGAGCGGCATGACCTTTCACAACCTGCGCGCGTTCTTCGGGCCCGCCGGTGAAGAGGCCGCCGAGCGCTTCGATGCGTGGCTGCGCGAAGCGGCGACGGCTCCGCAGACAGAACGCGATGAATTGCTGGCGCGCTGGTCGATGGCGCCGATGGCCCGCGCCGCACACCCGCGCGAAGAGCACCTGATTCCATTGATGGTCATCGCAGGAGCCGCCGGCGCTGACCGCGGCACCGTCGCCTACAACGGCACGTTCGCGAACAAGCGGTTGTCGGCGTACCACTTCGCGTGAAGCTGAAGTAACCAACGCGCAATGAACTCGACCACGTTGTGGATCGCGCAGTCGTTGGTGTCGGCGTTTCTCGGCGTGCTCTTCCTCCAGTCGGGTCTCGACAAGGTTTTGGATTGGAAGGGCAACCGTGAATACATCACCGGGTACTTCGCGAAGACGCCGCTCAAGGCGCTCACCGGGCCGATGTTCGTGAGCATCACCATTCTCGAGGTGCTGACCGGCGTGCTGAGCGCCGCGGGGTCGGTGACGGTGGTGCTGACGCATCGCCCGAACGTCGCCTTCCTCGGAGCGGTGCTCGCGGGCGTCACCATTCTCGGCCTGTTCTTCGGGCAACGCCTCGCGAAGGACTACGCGGCCGCCGCGGGCATGGTGCCGTACGCGCTGTATTCGCTGCTGGCGATTCTGGTGCTCGGCTACCGCGGGTTCTGAAGCGCGAAGTTGAGCTTGTCCTGAATTTCGTCGTCGGTGAGCTCGCGCACCGTGCCTTCGGCGATGTCGACCTCCAGCGTGCCCACCGCTTCGCGATGCAGCTTCAGCGTCGCGAGGTTCACCGCGTTCAGCATGCGCTTCACCTGATGAAAGCGACCTTCGGTGAGCGTCAGCTCCACGGAATCATCACCGCGCGCCTTCGCCTTCGCGGGCGCGGTGTCCCTGCCGTCGTCGATGCGCACGCCGTTGCGGAGGCGCTCCAGCTTCTCGGGCGTCACTTCGCCGCCCACGCGCGCCACGTAGCGCTTGGGCAACTTCGTGTCGGGCGAGGTCGCGTGCCCGACGAATTTTTCATCGTTCGAAAACAGCAACAGGCCGGTGGTGTCGACGTCGAGCCGGCCCACCGAGTGCCAACCGAAGCGCTGCAGCTCGTGCGGCATCGCGCTCACCAGTACGTCGTAGACGGTGTGCATGCCCTTCTCGCGTGAGCCGTGCGTCACCACGCCCGCCGGCTTGTGCATCATCAACACCCGCGTGCGCCACGCGAGCGACACCACGCGCTCGTCGACCGTGACGCGCGTCTTGCCGACCGTCACCGGAGCCAGCGGCTCCTTCATCACCTTCGAGTCGACCGTCACCCGGCCGTGGGCGATGGCCTCTTCAGCCTGAGCCAGCGGCAACACCCCGGCGCGAGAGAGCGCGCGCGACAGCCAGTCGCCACCGGTCGCTCCCGACGTGCGCGCGGCGACCAACCACTTCGGAGGCTTGTTCTTGACGCGACTCACGCCGCCCCCATATCGCGACCCGCTCGCGGTGCGAGCAACCGTCGCGTTGAGGGAGCCCACGACACGGGTCTTCGACAACACCCGCGACCGGCTTCCACATCTGCAAAGCTGATCAGAAATGCACGAGGGGAAATGCAACCTCCTCTCGATGTAACTCGATGTGGGTGGCGCTCGAATTCCTGACGGTTAGCCGCTGGCGCGCTCCTCGCAATGGGGTCGTTCCGCAATGACCAGCCTCCTTCCCCCCGGACGCTTTCCCATGACTGATGTACGCGTGTTCTTCGGCCACACGATGGAGGCCATGTTCCTCCACGCCATCCCCCCGGATGCCTACCCGGAGCTCGCGCCTCGCTACGCGAAGGCGGGCTTCGACCTCTCGAGGCCGGCGTTGCCCGCGTACACCTACGACACGTGGCGTGAATGCCTGCGCATTCAGCGTGAGGTCGCGCTGTCGCACGCGAGCGATGAAGACGCGGCGCACATGCAGGGCGCGCACTGCGCCGACGCGTACTTTCATCGCACCGTGCTGGGCGGGCCGTTGAAGACGCTGCTCCGTTCACTCGGCGCGCAGAAGGTGCTGGAGCGCACCACGCGCAACCTGCGCACCGGCAACAACTTCTCAGACTCGCGTTTCACCGTGACGGGCACGCGCGAAGGCTCGTTGTGGATGAACGACCTCATGCACGACTCGCCGCAGTTCATCATCGGCATGTTGACGCGCAGCCTGCAGTTGCTGGGTTCGACGCTCGATGCGCACCTGGTGATGATGGAAAACGGCGGCGCACTGTTCTCGCTGAAGTGGAGCCAGGGAACCACCCGCCCGTTGCCCACCGCCCGTTTCCCCGGCCGCTGAAGAAACACCAGGACCAGGAGCTCACGATGTCATCACTGCTGCCCCCCGAGTTCGTTGATCAGATTGAAGACGCGCGGTTCCTCGAAGAGGCGTCGACCATCGCCGCGGCTGACGCGCGGTTCATCGAAGACGGTGAGTTCTTCAACATCATCGGCTTCGCGTTCGGCCCGACCGACTTCGAAGCGGCGGCGTATTCGGCGCCTCCGGTCATCGACACCGGGTTCGTCGATGGGCTCATCGGCGCGCACGTCGACGCGACGATTCAGCGCGAGGTCTACGAGAATTGGTTGTTCGCCTCCGAAGCGCCGTGAACCTGGAGCCCGTCATGTCGAAACCCCATCTGCTCGCGTACTTCTCCTCCGACTACTCAGAGACCGAGGTGTCGGCGCTGTTCGGCGTGGTGAAGCAGCTCGGTGCGGAGCGCGCGTGGGTGAATCACCCTCCGGAGTTCGTGGAACACGACGACGCGCTGGTCGGTATCTCGTTCGAGCTGACCGCTGACCAACTGACGGAGCCGCTGTGCTTCATCGACGCGCTGTCGAACTTCTCGAGGATGCACGCGGTCGATTTCGATTTCGAAGCCGGCGATGAACGCATCGGCGCCATCGAGAACGGCTTCGTGGAACACACGATTCAGCAGTTGCTGGTCAACTCGTGGTCGCCGGCCGGTTCTGGCCGCCTCGACTTCGCCTGAGAGCTGGTAGATGCGGCCTCGTGTCTCGTCATCTGCTCGCGTATTTCTGTTCTGACCATTCTGAAGATGAAGTCGCCGCGCTGCGTGGGCTCGTCGATGAACTGAGCGACGGGCACAGTTGGGCGCACGGGCCTCCGGAGTTCGACGAGCAGCCCGGTGAAGAGTCGCCGACCGTCGCGACGGAAGTGGCGGATGCTGCGGAGGCGAAGCAGCTGATCGATGCGCTCTCGAAGTTCTCGAAGAAGCACGCGGTCGATTTCGTGGTCGAGGCCGAAGACGAGGTCGTCGACACCATCGAGAGCGGAAGCGTCGGCAAGGCGATTGTCCGCGAGTTCCCCGGTCGCTGATTCAGAAACGCGTCGATGAGCTGCTGCCGCGTCGTCTCGCGGCTGAGTTCGACGGACACGCTGCAGTCCTCATCGCACGGCACCGGCGCGTTGAGCACGTTCGCCAACTGAACGACGAGTGGCCTGATGATCTCGAAACAACGAGAGCTCACACATCTCGTCTCTGTGGAGCTCCCACGTCGCTTCGTAGAGCGATGAGCTCAACGTGTACTCACGGCGTTCCGGAAGATGGGCTGCTCGAGAGCTGGTGACGGCCCCCACCCCGCGCTGCGACCCTCTCCCGAAATCGGCTGAGGGGAGTTTCACCATGTTCATTTCTTCTTCGGCGCGGGCACCGGCTTCTTCTTGCCGGCGCTCACCACCAGCTCGTCGTCGAGCAACCGCACCATGTCGTCGAGCTTCGCGCGGTAGGCCACGTACTCGGCCGGCGAGATGCGCTCACACAGCGTGCGGTACATCTGCTTGCTGGTGATGACGTTGCCCGCGCGCTTCACCTCGCGCTCCAGCGTGAGGCACGGCAGCTTCACCGCGCCGCTCGCGGGCACGCGCGAGATCTCGAGGCCTTCGGGCACCGTGAGCTCCACCGTCATCGACAACTGCTGCGGCGTGCCCAGCAGCAGCGGGTACTGACGCTTCGCGAGCGAGAACAGATTCCGCGGGTTGGCGTCACTCGGCAACTTCACGCGCAGCGACTCACCTTCCTGCCGGGCGAAGGTGCCCGTGGTCACGTTCATGCCGATGACCGCCGGCGTACGCAGTGACTCGACCTCAATCGCCTTCGCGTCGCTCGCCGTGGAGTTCGGGAGGTACGTCGACGCCACGCGCTGCGCGACCTGGCCGAAGATCTGCTCGTTGCGCGCCGTGCGGCGCAGCAGCGAACCCGAGCGCCCGGTGCCTTCGATGGTCACCGAACCCGCGGCGCCGCCCTTGTCGTCGAGCGTGAGCTTCACCAGCGTCGACTCCCGGTTCTCCTCGGGAGCCTGGAAGGGGATTTCGCGCCACGTGTGCACGTTGGTCTTCGGGTCGAACACCAGCGAGAGCGTGCCCACGTCGTCGGTGCGCACCGCCGACACGTCGAGCAGCTCCGCGGTCGGGTCGAAGAAGCGGCCCTTCACACCGGGCTGATCAGGCACGTAGACGATCGCGTGGTTGAACTGCTGCATAGGCACGTCGCGCTTCACCGGGCCGACGTCGCGCGTGCGCACCAGCGCGAAGTGCGCGTCCAACCCGAGCTTGCGCGCGAGCTCGATGAACAACACCGCCTTGTCCTTGCAGTCGCCGTACTTGCGCTCGAGCGTCATCGACGCGGGGTGCGGTTTCACGCCGGCGATGAAGGTCTCGTAGTCCTGCTGGTAGCGGATCTCCTCCATCACCCAGGTGTGGATGCGCGCGAGCTTCTCGTTCGCGTCGGGGTTGCCCTCGCCCAGCTTCTGCGCGACCGCTTCGAGCTCCGGGCTGTCGCGGAAGACGCCCTCGAGGAGCGCCTGTTCCCACGAGAGCCACGTCTTCCAGTCGGGCACCGACGAGAGCTTGAGGTTGTCGGCGATCTCCTCGACCGTCGGCATCGCGGGCTCCGAGGTCACCGGCGGCGCGTCCTTGTTGCTCCACGCGAACCGGAGGAACTCGCCGCGGCGCTCTTCGGTCTGCGCGAAGTCGCCGACCTTGAACTCGTGCAGCCTGGTCGCGAGCGGCGCCCAGAGCACCAGCGTCGATTCTTCACGCTGGTCGCCCACGCCCTGCAGGCTCCAGCTCTCGTTGTAGTAGCGCGAGAGGTAGCCGCGCGGCGGCGTGTCGAGGCGGTACTGCAGCACCAGCGTCGAACCCGGCTGCATGCCGCGGAAGAAGATCTGCCGGTTGCGTTCACTCGACGCTTCGCTGCGCGCGCCCTTCTCGTCGACCGCGTACGCGTACATCACCTTCAACCGCCCGCCGCCGACCGACTGGCGAATGATGCGGTCACGGCCCTGCGAATTGAACGCGTGCGCGACCAACGTCACCACGTTGATGGTGCTGCCGTCGTTGTTGAGGAGCGTCACCTGGTGGTCGAGAAGGTACGCGACATCGGCGCCGCTCTGCTGCTTCACGGTGCCGCGGTTCTTCACGAGCTCCTCGAGCTTCACCTCCGAGGGGATGTCGGCCATCCACGGGCCGGCGGCCTCGGGAGCGAGATATTCGACGCGATTGGCGAGCGCGTCGTTCTCGGGGTTGAGCACCAGCGAGCGCCTCCACAAGGTGAGCGCCTGCGCGGTGTCGCCCTGCTCGTACGCCAGCTCGCCACGGCGCGCCCACGGCGTCGAGCAATCGGGGCACAACTTCGAGGCCTGCAGCAGCGACGCATCGGCGCCCTTGAAGTCACCCTGACGCCGCTGAAGTTCGGGCAACTGCTGCCAGGCGCTCAGGTCGACCGGCCACGCTTCGAGCCGTCTGCGCGCGTACTTTTCGGCCTTCGAATACTCGTGCGCGTCGGTCGCCACCTCCGTCGCGCGGCGCAAGGCGTCGGTGAAGTACGGCAGCCTGCTCAAGACTTCATCGAGCAGCTTCAGCGATTCATCGCGGTGTCCCTGCCGGTAGATCGCGCGGCTCAGCTCGAGATCTTCATCGGGCGTCGAACCGAAGCGCTCCTTGCGGCCGCGCAGCGTGCGCACCTCGTCATCGATCCACCCCTCGGTGCGGAAGACATCGGCCAACAGGTCCCACGTCTCGCGAAGCTGCGGCTTGTTCTTCTGCAGCTCGCGCAACCGGTCGCGCGCCTTCTGTTTCAACCCCTGCTGCTGATGAAAGCGCGCCTGACGCAGGCGAATGAACGGCAGCTCCTCGCCGAACTCGGTGTCCAACGAGGCGAGGAGGTCGGCGGTGCGCCCGCGTTCTTGATTGAACCAGAGCGCGTCGACCAGCCACGAGCGCAGCGTCAGCGACTTCGGCAGGCGGCCCAGCACCGCGTCGGCCGTGCGCACCGTCGTCACACCGCCGGCGCCGAGATGCGCCCAGGCGACGAGATGGTCCAACGCGCGCGCGCCCGAGAGCTTCTCGATGCGCCACATGAGAATCGTCTCCAGCGTCGGAGCGAACGGCATTTCTTCGAACGGCGTCACGCGCGCCGACAGGAACCAACTGCCTTCACGATGCGCCGATTTGATGAGCACCGTGTGCTGACCCGCGGGCACCTTGAAGGGGATCACCACGTGGTCGAACACCGAGCGCTCCAGCAGCGCGGCGGAGAACACCTGCTTGCCATCGACCCACACGCGCAGTGGATCAGACGTGGTGATGCGCAGCGACTGCGGTGAACCGTCTGACGTGAACTGCCCCTGCGCGAACGCCGCGGCCCAGCGCGTCGGCGTCATCAACTGCAGCAGGTCGTAGCGCCCACGCGGGTCCTTCGGAACGTCGGTGCGCCACGTCACCGGGCCCGCGCGGCCATCGTATTTCTCGTTGAGGCCCGACCGCGCTTCAGGCCCGAGCTCGAGGTCGAAGCCCTTGCCCTGGTCGTTGTCCCACGTGCCGGCCCACGCGAGCGTCAACTGCCCGGGGATTGAGTTGATCAACGCATCACGCGCCTGAAAATCGCCCGCTGAACTCCGCATCATCGCCAACTGCGACGCGGCGGCCGCGCGCACGAACGCGTCGGGGTGCTTCTCGATGAGCGCGGCGTAGAGCGACTCCGCCTTCGCGCGCTCGGCCCACGTGAATTCCATCAACGACAGTTGATGCAGATGCAGCAGCGCCGCGTCGTCATTCAAATCACTGAGCGCGCCGATGAGGTGCGCGACGACCTCGGCATCGCGGCCCTCGAGCTGCGCCAGCCGCGCGGCGACCTCATGCGAGAGCGCGGTGCCCGGCCCGGCGGCTTCGGTCTCCGCGGCGGCTTCACGCAACTGCCTGGGCGTCTCCGCCCGGTAGAAGGCTTCGGCCGCCTGCCGTTGCTTCGCTTCATCAACCGGCGCGACTTTGGAAACAGGGAGAGGCACCGTCGCGCAACCGGCGACGAGGGCAACCAACACGACCGCGAAAAGACGCATGAGGGCAGGCACTCTAGCCACGAACCTCACGTCTGCGACTCCGCGTTCGGGCTGCGCGAACTATTCGCGGAAGATGAACGCACCGTCTGGTGTTGCGTGCACCACGCCTTCACTCCCAT
>JBEHYH010000231.1:0-9751 GCA_048498275.1 Myxococcota bacterium
TGGACCATGCCGCCGGCTTTCGCTTCGAATCGACCGGCCCACGCAGCTTCCCGACGGCCTGCTGGAGGTCCATGTTGACCGTCGATTCCTCACCGATTTTCAGAATCTGATCGTCCTTCTTGATGCCGGCGCGGAACGCGGGCGTCTTCGGCAACACCTTCACGACGGTCAGCACGCCTTCACGCATCTGAATCACGAAGCCGAGGCCGCCGAACTCGCCCTTGGTCGACAGCTTCATTTCTCCATACAGCTCCGGGCGCATGAAGACCGAGTGCGGGTCGAGGGTCTGCAGCATGCCGTTGACCGCCGCGTATTCGACCTCCCGCGCGTCTTCGACCGGGCGCATGTTCGGCGTGATGAACTCGAAGATGTCCTTCAACGTCCACGACATCTTCCAGATGGAGTCGACGTGCGAGATGTCGAACTCCTTGAGCTTGCCGTTGACGTTGACGCGCACCTTGCCGGTCTCGGCGGTGCCATCGACCATCACTTCAGGCACCGACTTCTCGACGGCCTCGAGCGACGCGACGAGCATCTCTTTGGGGTGCACGCGCTTGGGGTCGACGTAGTTCTCTTTCACGTAGTGCGTGACCTTCGAGAGCACGCGCAGCGCTGAAAGGTCGTAGGGCTCCTTGCCTGACGAGTCGTTGGCGACCGGCGCGGCCGCGGCTTCAGACATCGTGAGGGTCAGGGGAGCCCGGTCGTTGCCCGAGAACGCCCACGCGATGGCGAGGGCAGCGATCACGGCAACGCGACGCAAGGTGTACATGAGTCCTTCTTTCACAGGAGAGAGTGACGGCCTTCTTTGTCTAACAATCGTAGGGCACGTGGCCCGCTGTAGATACGTCGAACACGCGGCGTGTTACTTCGTTCCCAGCGCGTTCGAGGGGGCTTCCCGGTAGAGCAGCGTGCCCGCGACCACGGCGATGGGCATGAGGAAGAAGTTCACCACCGGCAGCCAGAGCAGCACCCAGAGCGCGGAGCCGAAACCGAACGTGATGCCGGGGCGTTTTGTCAGGCGGCTGAGGACATCGCGGAAGCGCTGGTGATGCCGCGCCATCGGGCCAGAGAGGTATTCGGCCGAGAGCCAGAATGCGCTCCAGGTGGTGGAGATGATGAACCACAAGACGCTGCCGATGCCGGGCACGAAGTTGAGCGGGAAGAGCACCGCGAACCCGAGCAGCATCAGCACGAGCCGCACGAACGTGTGACGCAGAGAGATGAGCGTGCCGCGAATGAAGCCGCTCGGTGATGCGGTGGTTTCTCCCAGCGCGCGCTCGGTCGCTTCCGACAGCGGGTCTTGAACGGGAGCGAGGATGAGGTTGGGGAAGGTGAGTGCCCCCGCCGCGAAGAGCGGAATCGCGAGGAGGAAGTGCAACGCAGCGCTTCCCGCGTTCGCCCAGCCCGAGTCACCGGAGATGAGCTTGTCGGCGATGAATCCCGCTCCCGACCAGGCGGCCCAGGCTGAGAAGACGAGCGCGATGGACGCGAGGGTCGCGCACAGCAGCGACAACGCCATCAATCTCGGCGTCTTGAAGATGAGCCGCAGCGCCCCGAAGGGCAGGGAAAGGCCGTGGAGGAAGTCTCGAATCAATGGCTCAACCTGAAAGGCACGTTATATGCGGCGTCCCTCATGTCGCTCGACGTTCAGCAGACGCAGCAGCACCCCATTGGGAACGTCGATGAGCTCGTACAATTGCTCGCTTCAGCCGGTCGAAAAGACGGCCCGTTGTTGCTGGGGCTCGAGCATGAACGGCTGCTGTTTCCGAAGAACGGGTCGGGGCCGGTGGCGTACGACGGTGCGGCTGGCATCGGAGCGACGCTCGAAGGGTTCCGCGCGTTCGGGTTTTCTGAGTTCCGTGAAGCGCCGGGCCTGCCGGTCATCGCGATGCAGCGAGGCACCGAGACGCTGACGCTCGAGCCGGGTGGGCAGTTCGAGCTCGCGGGTTCTCCCTTCGAGACCGCGGGTGAAGCGCACGCCGAGAACATGAAGCACACGGGCGAGCTCAAGCAGGTGTTGAGCAACCTCGGGCTTCGCGCGGTCGGCCTCGGCTATCGCCCGTACTTCACGCTCGACCAGATGCCGTGGATGCCGAAGAGCCGCTACGGCGCGATGCGGGAGACGCTGGGTGCGCGCGGTTCGCATGCGCTGCACATGATGTTGATGACCGCGACCGGGCAGGTGTCGCTCGATTGGCGTGATGAAGCCGACTGCGTGGCGAAGGTGAACGCGTCGGTGCGCGTGTCGCCGCTGCTCGTCGCGCTGTACGCGAACTCGCCGATCGTCGCGGGGCGCCCAAGCGGGTTTCAGAGCTTCCGTTCTCGCGTGTGGAACGACGTCGACAACGCGCGCTGCGGGTACCCCGAAGCGATGCTCGACGGTTCGTTCTCGTATCGCGCGTATGTCGAATGGGCGCTCGATGCGCCGATGCTCTTCCTGCGTCGCGCGGGGAAATATGTGACGCCGAAGCTGACGTTCCGCGAGTTCATGAAGCGCGGGTTCGAGGGCGCTCCGGCGACGCAGTCTGACTGGGCCGACCACCTGTCGACGATGTTCCCCGAGGTGCGGCTGAAGAAGATCATCGAGATTCGCGCGGCGGACTCGAATGGTCCTGAGATGACGAGCGCGCTGGGTGCGGTGATGCGTGGAGTTCTCTACGACTCGCAGGCGCTCGAAGCCGCGACGAAGTTGTTGCCGAAGCTCGCTCCGAATGAGTTCCGCGCGCTGCACCACGCCGCGCAGAAAGACGGCCTCGGAGCAGCGGTGGGCGGGAAGACGCTCGCTGATTTCGCTCCGGAGTTCCTCGCCATCGCGCGCGGCGGTCTCAATCGTCTTTCGGGCTCTGATGCTGCGCTGCTCGCTCCGCTCGATGAAATCGCGAAGCGCCGTGAAGCTCCGGCGGTGCAGGTGCTTCGTGAGTTCGAGAAGTCGGGCGAAAAGTTCCTCGACGCGTTCGAACTCTGAGTCACTCGCGTCGGGGTAAGGCCGCACGACTTTCATTCACCTCGTGAACCCGTAGGCGCGCTGCCCGGCGACTTCGGTGCATTGCCCGGCGACTTAGCTGCTTTGCCCGGCTTCGAGGTCACACTGCTTCGCCTGCCTGGGTGCAGTGCTTCACTCGCCTCGAGTTGGTGCCGGGAGGCAATGCAGCGCCGCGCACGCTCCGCGATGCACTGCGCGTGTTTCGCGGAGGAGTGGGTGTGTTCATTTGAAGTTCGGCCCTCACCCGTGAGTGCAGTGGATGCAGCTCAGCGCAGGGTTTCGGCGATGAATCGCTGCAATGCGCGGCGTTCGAACACGTACGCGCCGGTGTGACCGGTCGAGAGCTTCATCGGCTCCACGCCCCAGTGCTTCGCGAGCTGCTGCGTGGCCAACGGCGCGACGATGCCATCACCTGAATTGAACGCGACCGCACGCTTCGTGGAGCGAGGCACTTCGAGCTTCAGCAGGTTCGCGTGCTGCAGCACCTCACGCATCTTCTCGCGCGCGTCGTCGCCCAACGCTTCCCACTTCACCTGCTTCGAGAGCGGCCCTTCGATGAACACCACGTCGGCCGACGTCGGAGCCGCCATCGCGACCACCGGCACCTCGAATGGCAACGTCGCGACCGCGTGGCTCCCGAGTTGACCGGCCATGCTGTAGCCGGCGACGGCCGTCGGCACGCCTTCATCGTGATGCGTTTGCAGCAGCGCTCGGACCTCTTCGATGTGCGCGAAGCCCATGCGCAGAAAGTCTTCGACCTTCGGCATCGGCGCAGCGCGCGCTCCGAGGTACGCGCCTTCGAGCAACCAGGGTTCGAGGCCCTGCGCGACGAGCGCACCGACGAGCCACATGCGCGGGCCGTACCCGCCATCGCCCCACGAGGGCGGAACGACGACTCGACGCTTCGCAGGCCGCGGCGTCAGCACGCGCCGCACGTGCACGGTCGCGATGTTCGACGGCAGCAGCTCGGCTGACGGAGACGCCGCCACACCATCTTGAATCGTGAGCCCACGGAGCCGCTGCGGCGCGCTCCACGTGAACTCCAGACGCGAAGACGCGCGCACTGAATTGCCTTCAGCCGCGCGCGCCCTGAACTGCTCGACGTCTCCCCAGCCGCCTTCGAAGATCTGCATTCGCTGCAACACGCGCAGCGAGAGCCGGTCGAGCCAGTGCACTTACAAACTCAGCAGATTGCCGCCGAGCAGCGCCATGCCGCCATCGACCGAATGCACGCTGCCGGTGACGTAGCTGGCCGCCGGTGACGCGAGGAAGAGCGCGAGCTGCGCGACTTCGTCTTTCGTACCGAAGCGCTGCAGCGGCAACTTCTGCTCGATGCTCGCCTTCGACGCGGCGTCACCTGCGAGGCGATCCATGCCCTCCGTTCCCTCGATGGGACCCGGCCAGATCGACATCACGCGAACGCCAGCCGGTCCCCACTCCATCGCCAGGGTCTTCACCAGCATGTCGACGCCGGCCTTCGCCGCGCAGACGTGCGCCTGCATCGGGTACGCGACCTGCGCCTGCGGAGCCGAGATCGCGATGATCGACGCGCCCGGCTTCGCGAGGCGCTCGAACGACGCGCGGCAGGCGTTGAAGGTACCGACGAGATCGATGTCGACGACGGCTTTGAAGCCATTGGTCGACATCATCGCGACCGGCGCGGGGAAATTGCCCGCCGCTCCGCACACCAGCACGTCGATGGGCCCGAAGGTCTTCACCGCGTTCTCGAGCATCGCGTCGACCGACGCGAAGTCGCGCACGTCAGCAGAGAAACCCTGCGCGGTGATGCCCGTCGCCTTGAGCGCGTTCACCGCGGCGTCGAGCTTGTCCTGCTTGCGGCCGTTGATGGTCACCTTCGCGCCGTGTTCACCGAACGCGTGCGCGATGCGCTGATTGATGCCCGACGAACCGCCCGTCACGAAGACGTGCTTGCCCGCGTAGAGCGTCGCGTTGAAGACGCTCACTTGGCGGGGCCCGCGCCGTGCATGAAGAGCATCGTCACGCCGCGGAGCATGTCGACCAGCGGCATGATGGGCTGCGTGCTCCAGCTCGCCATCGCGGCGAAGCAGTTGAGCAGGTAGAAATCGCAGAGCACGCCGGAGGGGATGTTGTTGCTCAGTTCGCCCCGTTCTGCGGCGCGCACGAAGCGCTTGCCGACGGCCGCGCGCACGATGACGGCGTCGCGATCGTTCAGCACTTCGGTGCGACGTAACGAAACGCTCACCATCTCCACGAGCAGCTTGCGGCGGTCGCCTTCGGTCCAGAACGCGGCCATGTTGGTGATGGTCGTCTCGAAGACCTCTTCGAGCGTGGCCGTTTCGGGCAGCGCTTCAACCGCATCAAACGTCGGCACCTCTGACGCTTGAAGGAGCTCGAGGAGCACGTCGTCTTTCGAGGGGAAGTGGAAGTAGAAGGCCGCCCGGCTGACTTGTGCAATCTGGGCGATGTCTTCGATCCGGCAGTTGGCGACACCGTCACGGCAGAAAATCTCGAGCGCCGCGTGGTACAGCCGTCTCCGAGTCTCTTCACGTTGCTTGTCACGCATAGATACGTGCATGTGTACCTTGATCGTCAGTGTTGGGCAGCAGTCGTCGACACCCCTACTAGTGTCAGCGAACAGAGATGAACTGCGCGAAAGACCTGCGTCACCGCCTACGCAGTGGGAGCGCGAAGACTTTGTTGCACCACGCGACATGGAGGCCGGCGGCACGTGGCTGGGGCTGACCAGGACGGGGATGTTCGTCGGCGTGACCAACCGTTACCCATCGCAGAAGCACGCGGGGCGCGAGTCGCGCGGGCAGTTGGTGGTCGAGGCGCTGCGCGCGAAGTCACCGCGGGCGCTGTTCGAGTCACTGCAGTCGCTGAAGGTCGATCGCTACAACACGTTTCACCTGCTCTACGCCGATGGCGAGAGCGCGTTCGTGACGTGGAGCGATGACGTGCAGATTCATCACCGCGAGTTGGGCAAGGGCCTGCACGTGGTGACCGAGCGCAGCCTGGGCGGTGATGATCAAGGCCGCGAAGACATCGTGCGCGCCGCGTGGCCGAAGCTGGAGCGCGTGAATGGTGAACCCACTCCGCGCGCGTTGCAGCAGTTGATGTCGACCGGCGTGCCCGCGGGCGTGTGCGTCGACATCCCCGCGTTCAACTACGGCACGCGCAGCTCGCTGGTGCTCTACGCGAAGCAGAACCTCGCCCAGTCGCGCTGGTACTGGGCGGAAGGGCGCCCTGATCAGACGCCGTACGTCGAGCACCCGGAGCTGATCAGTTCACTCTTCGCGTGACTGCAGCGCCTGCCACTGCGGCCAGACGAGCGCAGGTTCGAGGTCGGCGTAGCCGCGCGTGCGCTCGAACTTGATGACGTCCTTGCCTTCCATCGAGATGCACGAGCCCGTGTCGCGCACCTTGAGCACTTCTTCTTCGGTGAGCGCGCGGCCCTTGTCGTCTTCGAGGGCGGTGAGCAACGCGATCAGCGCGGGCATGAACACCGGCACCGGGTCGACGGCTTCGAGCGTCTTCCTGTCGGGCGCGCCGAGCCTCCAGACGCCGAACGGGTTGTTGCAGGGGTGCGCGCGCGGGTAGCCGAGGTCGGGCCAGCGCACGAGCTCGCGCCGCGGCGTCGCTTCATCAGGGCGGAAGGTGTGCCCCGAGAGCAGCACGGGTTCTTCTTCGAGTTGGAAGAGGTTCAACGCCTGCACGAGGTGGTTGTCGTCGGCCGAGGCGTCAGGCAGCGAGAACACATGCATGCCGCACGACTGGCTGCCGTCTTCGTCGTCGAGCACCACCACGCACGCGCGGTAGTGCTCGCTGGGCTCCGCGCTGCTCATCATCGAGAGCCAGTCTTCGATGAGCCAGCCAGCGCGTGATTGTTCGAGACGCAGCGCCAACGTACCCGCCTGCTTGAGCGCGCGCGCGAGCGCCACGTACGCCGCGCGGCCTTCGCGGAAGTCTGACGTGCCGTAGATGATCAACGCCCCGGGGACGGCGGCGAGCTCCTTCACTTTGTCCGGCGACACCGTGCCGAACGAGAACGCGTCACCAAACCCGCCGTCGTTCTCGATGAACTCCGCTTCGACTTCGAAGTTCAGACCTTCGAAGCGCAGCGCGCCTTCGGCCCATTCGATACCGGCGCTCGCGAGTTGTTGTTTCCATGCGCGCTCGTCGGCTGCGATGCCCGGCGCCAGCAACGTGATGCGGAACGACTGCTCACTCATCGACCCCTCCCAAAGAGAAAATGAAGCGCGCTCTTTCTGTCAGAAGTCTCAAACCCCGACAGCGCCTCGGAGCGAGCGCTACGAGTCTGCAACGTGCTCGAACGCGTTCAACATCGAGCGGCGTCACCATCAGGTAGCGACAGTGTCGCGCTTCTGCTGACAGCGTTCCGGTCACGCTGCACGCGGCGCTGTTCAGTGCTTCGAGAGCAGATGCGCGGTGAGTTCAGACCGGCCGGTCTCCCATTCGCCGTCGGCGGGGAGCTCCTCCGCCTCGAGCAGCTGCGCCTCGAGGTCGACGAATTGTGAAGCAAACAGCACGCGCGCGAGACGACCGCCGAGCTGCGCGGGGCCGCTCAGCAACTCGAGGTGCGCCTGTTCATTCTGTTTCCATGGGTGCGCGAGCTCGAATCGCGCGTCTTCGAACGAGCACTCTGCGTCGGCCGGGAGTTCCTTGATGACTGACATGAAGGCCTGCTCGGTCAGCACCACGCAGCGAACGAAGCGTGGAGCAGTCGAGGTATTTTGCGCAGTGGCGGGCGGCGCGAGCGTGCTGATGCTGAACTCCGAGGTGAACAAACGAACTCGCAGGTCGGCGAGCTGCACCTTCGAGAGGGGGAATTCGTCGGGCTCACCGAGCGACTCCGCAAGATGCTGCGTGATGCTGAGGAGCGCGATGCCGAACATCGCGGAGTAGAGGTATTCCTGCGTGAAGAGCAGCTGCGCGAGATGCCGCACGTCCGCCGCGGCCTCCGCGAAGTGGCCGCTCGCGTGACCCTTGAGGAGGTGAACTTTCGCGAGGCTCTGGAGCACGAGGAAATTCGGCAGCGCATCGTCGCCGCGCGGACCTGCTGCCAGCGTCGCTCGAGGGCCCGTCGTCAGTGTCCATCGCCCGAAGCGTTGCAGTTCGTGGAGCACCGACGAATCGCAGCCGTCGAGTTGCTCGATGGGCACTTCTTCCGTTTTTCCGAAGTACTTCCTGAAGGTTTCGACGCAATGCTCGGGCAGCAGTGTGGTGGCTGCCGGATGCCCCGTGAAATCGATGCGCGCGTTCAACAGCTCACCCGCGTCGTCGCCTTCGGGCTTCGCGAACACCGGGTTGTCGAAAGCGTTGCCGATTCGCGCGTCGAGCAACGCCAGCACGCGGGGAATTTCGAGCGCCGCGACCTCTCGCTTGTGCGCGATGCGGGTGCGCGCTTCGACGATGAACCAGCCGAGACACACTGCATGCAACAAGAGCAGCACCACCAACAACACGACCGCCACGCGTTTCATCGCTGCTCCCAAAAAAAAGAAGAAGGGCGCCCTCCTTTGAAGAAGGCGCCCTCGTTCAAATCACATCGTGCGCGTCTTCAGCTCTTCGCGAGCGAGCGGAGCACGTACTGAAGGATGCCGCCGTGCTTGTAGTAGTCGAGCTCGTTCGGCGTATCGATGCGGCACTTCGCGGTGAAGGTCTTCACCGAGCCATCCGCGCTCTTCGCGGTGACCGTGAGTTCCTTGCCCGGCGCGAGCCCGTCGGCGATCCCGCCGATGCTGAACGTCTCCGTGCCGTTGAGGCCGAGGCTGGCAGCGTCTTCGCCCGCCTTGAACTGCAGCGGCAGCACGCCCATGCCGATGAGGTTCGAACGATGGATGCGCTCGAAGCCCTTGGTGATGACCGCCTTCACGCCGAGCAGCATGGTGCCCTTCGCCGCCCAGTCACGCGAGGAGCCGTTGCCGTAGAGGTCACCGCCCAGAATCACGAGCGGGGTCTTCTCGGCCTGGTACTTCATCGCCGCGTCGTAGATGAACATCTGCTCACCCGACGGCTGGAACTTCGTCACGCCGCCCTCGACACCCGGCACCATCAGGTTCTTGAGGCGGATGTTGGCGAACGTGCCGCGCATCATCACCTCGTGGTTGCCGCGGCGTGAACCGAAGCTGTTGAAGTCTTCGGGCTTCACGCCCTGCTCGGTGAGGTACTTCGCCGCGGGGCCCTTCTTGTCGATGTCACCGGCCGGCGAGATGTGGTCGGTGGTGATGCCATCGCCGAGCACCGCGAGCACGCGCGCGTCCTTGATGTCGGTGATGGGCGCGGGCTCCTTCGGCATGTTGTCGAAGAAGGGCGGCTTGCGCACATAGGTCGACTTGGGGTCCCACTCGAAGGTCGCGCCTTCCTTCACCTTCAAGATCTGCCACTGCTTGTCGCCCTTGAGCACGTCGGCGTAGCGCTTCTTGAACTGCTCCGGGTGCACTGACTTGAGCGCCGCGGAGATCTCTTCGGACGTCGGCCAGATGTCCTTCAAGAAGATGGCCTTGCCGTTCTTGTCGTGCGCGATGGGCTCGTTGTTGGCGTCCCAATTCGTATGACCGGCGATGGCGTACGCGACGACCAGCGGCGGGCTCGCGAGGAAGTTCATGCGCACATGCGGGTGCACGCGGCCCTCGAAGTTGCGGTTGCCGGAGATGACGGCGGCCGCCGCGATGCCCGAGGTGACGATGGCGTCGGTGACCGGCGCGGGCAGCGGGCCGGAGTTGCCGATGCAGGTGGTGCAGCCGTAGCCCACGATGTGGAAGC
>JBEHYH010000232.1:0-9680 GCA_048498275.1 Myxococcota bacterium
CGAAGCGTTCCCGGTGGCGGTGCTGGGGCTGGTCGTGAATCTCGTCTCGGGGTGGCTGCTCGGAGACACCGGGCACGATCACCATGATCATGATCACGGCCCGGGTGAACATCACCATCACGATCACAACCTGCGCGCGGCGTATCTGCACGTCGTGGCTGACGCGCTGACGTCGGTGCTGGCCATCGTCGCGATTCTCTGCGGCCATTTCCTGTCGTGGAACTGGTTCGACCCCGTGGTCGCCATCATCGGCGCGCTGGTGATTCTCAAGTGGGGCGCCGGGCTGTTGAAGGAAACCAGCCGTCAGCTCATCGATCTCGACCCGTCGACGAAAGATCGCGATCAGGTGAAGGCCGCGCTCGAAGCCGTCGAAGGTACGCGCGTCATCGATCTGCATCTGTGGCGCGTCGGCCCGAAGCAGATGGTGTGCGTCGTCTCCGTCGCGTCACGCGCTCCGAAGTCGCTGCAGGAATACAAGGCATTGGTCTTGGATGCCGTGCCGGTCGACCACCTCACCGTCGAGATCTGTTCTGGATCGTGAAGGCGACGTTGGGCGTTGGTCGTGGTGGTGTCTTCAGTCGCATCGTTCGCTCAAAGCGCAACCGACGCGGGCACTCCTGAAGTTCCGTGGCAGTCAGAGCCGCGCTTCGGGCTGACCGCGGGCGTGTATCTCGGCGCAGGCATCGGTAACGAAGGCGTCGACTTCGGCGGACGCCTCGGCGTTCGCATGCGCATCGAGAAGCACGTCGCGCTCAGTCTGCTCGGTGACATGAGCTTTGCGCCGCTGCTGATCGTGCCTGAATGCGAGTCGAGCGCGAGCGGCTGCTCCGTGGGCGTGCGGACGTTCCTGGTGACTCCGGCGGCGATGGCGCGACTCGAGATCGTCGGCGGAGGCACCCTCGGCTCGATGTTCGTACCGAAGTGGACGGGCGCGGTCTTCTTCGCGATCGGCACCGCGATGTTGTCTGACAACCCGACGGACCACTCAACCGGGCGTGTACGGCATCTACGACACGCCGTTCATCCGCTTCGGTCTGCACGGCGCCATCACGCGAATGCCTGGCTTCGACTTCCCGCTGCCGATCTTCTTCGACTTCGGTTTCTGGGGTTTCGCCGGGCAGAAGTTCCACCCGTATTTCGTCTTCGGCGCCGCGTTGTGAAGCTCGAGAGGCACCAAAAAGACGACTCCCGCCGCGACCCGGAAGTTCCGGTTCACGACGGGAGTGAGTACCGCGTGCTTCAGATCGCCGCGGTGACGTTGTCGACCATCGGCAAACCGCGCGGAGCCTGACCGAAGCGGGTGCGAATCATCGCGCCCAGGCCCACCGACACCACCGCCATCAGCGCCAGCACGCCCAGCACGGGGATGTGGAAGGCCACCAGCAGCACCAGCACACCGAGCGCGAGCGCAATCGCCTGCGTCTTGCGAACCCGGCCCGTCGGCAGCCGCGTACCGAGCACGTTCGCGACGAGCGCGACACCGGCCGGCACCGCGAGGGCGAGCAACATCCACATCAGCAGCGCCACGGGGATGCCGACGATCGTCACGCACAGCAGCAGCGTCAGCGGCAGGAGCGCGATGACGCCCAGCACGCCCACCACGCTGTTCTTGGTGAACTCGGCGTTGATGGAGTTCTCCATCGCCTTCATGCGGCCCGGCGCGAGCACCAGCAGCACGAAGCCCAGACCGAAGAGCGTCGCGAACTGCACGAGGAACGTGGGCAGGCTGAAGCCGTCATCTTCACGCTCGGCCTCTTCATGCTTCGTCGCGCGGTTGGCCTTCGCCGCGCTGCGCGCCATCACCGTGCCCAGCGTGGAGCTGCCCATCGAGGCCGTCTGGCCTTCGACGATGGCTCCCGGCTCACGAACCACCGTGCCGCCGAACGACACCGCGTCGCCTTCGACCACCGCGCCGCGCTTGAGAATCACGTCGCCGCCGAACGCCACCGCATCGCCTTCGACATGCGCGCCTTCTTCGACGGTCACCGGGCCGCCGTAGGCCACCGCGTTCTCCACGCGCTCTCCCTTGGCGATGGTGAGCGGAACTCCGGTGGTGACGCGGTGACGCTGCAGTTCCTCGCGGGCCTCTTCGAGCTCGGCCTTGGCGTCGTTCGCTTCTTCCTGCGCGTCGTTGAGGTCGTCGATCTGCTCTTGCGCGTCGTCAGCGGCCTCCTGCGCGGCTTCGTAGTTCGCCTCGGCGAGCTCACGCGCTTCTTCAGAGGCGTTGCGCAGCGATTCGAGCTTCTGGCGCGCGGTCTCCGCTTCAGCGCGCAGGCCTTCGGCCTTGGCACGGAGCTCGTCGGCATTCGCACCCGAGCCCGGCGTCGGGGGCAGCGCGGGCATGGGCGGCATCGCCGGCATCACCGGGAGCGCGGGCATCACCGGCGCGACGACGTTCGGCGCATTCGCCGTTTCGGCTGCGTGCTTGTTGATGATCCACACGTCGCCTTCGCGCGTGAGCTCGAGGTTGTACGCCCTGGTCAGCGTCTTCAGCGCGATCTCAGGCGACACATTGTTGAGGCGCACCTGCGCGGGCTCGCTCATGTCGCCGATGACGACGACGTTCATCTCGCCGGCGTTCGCGACTTCGGAAATCACCTGCTTGAGCGAGCCGGAGGCCTCCACCGTCACCGGGTGAGCGGCGAGGAGCATGAGGAGGGTAGAGGAGAGCATCACGACACCACCTTCGCAGCGCGGGGCTGCACGAAACGGCGAAACGCGGCGAGCGCCGCAGCCAGCGTGACGGAGAGCACCGCGACGAGGGGCAGGGCGGCCGTCGACCACACGGCAGCGAGCCCCGACCCGAACGCGACCGCGCCTTCACGCAGCGTCACCACCAGTGAGGCCAGCTGGAGACCGAAGCCTCCGGTGGCCCCACCACTTGCCAGGATCGCGAGTACAGCCAGCGAGAGCGTCACGCCGATGATGGCCACCGCCGAGATCACGTCGGCGCGCGACACCGGTTTGGGCTCGGTCGCGACACGGGTCATCACCTTCGAAAGAAAATCAGGAGGCGGCAGCGGGTCGGCCAGCCGCAACAGGTCCTTCTCCAACTGCCGGTGCTCCTCGAGGAGGCGCGCGCGATCGGCGTCGTTGGGCGCGAGCTCCAGCAGCAACGCGTTCAGGTCATCAGGGTCGATATCACTCATGACTTCACCGTGTTTCTGGTCGCCGACCCGGTGGCTTCACCGTCAGCAGCCGACATCTTGGCGCGCAGTTTTTCTCGAGCGCGAAACAGCCGCGCCATGATCGTACCGGGGGCGACATCCATCACTTCGGCGATCTCCTTCGTGGTGCGTTTGTGCACGTAATAGAGCGCCAGCACCTCGCGGTCGTCCACCGAGAGCGTGGCCATCGCGTCTTCGAGCGACTTGCGTTCCTGCCGCGCGATCGCGCCTTCTTCCAGGGTCGGTTCACCCGAGGGCAGCACCTGCGCGTGCTCCTCGACGTCTTCGGTCTTGTGCTTGGTGCGCCGGCGCAGCAGGTCGAGGCACTGGTTGCGCGCGATGGTCAGCACCCACAGGTCGAACGGGCGCGCATCGTCGTAGCGATCGAGGTTCTGGTACGCGCGAAGAAAGGTCTCCTGCGCGACCTCGGCGGCCTCCGCTTCGGTGCGGAGCAGGCGCAGACACAGGCCGTACACCTGGCGCTGCATCGAGCGCACCAGCGCGGCGAACGCGTTGCTGTCACCGCGGCGCGCGCGGCGAACGTCTTCGACCCAGGGGTGTGCCGGTTCGCTCGCCATGAGGCCCAGGGAGAAAGACGACAGCGAAGGGAGGGCAGATGAAGCTTGCACGCTCATCTGTACGAACCGCCCGCCCTCCCATTGCGAGAAAATTTACCAGTAATTACCGACGCTTCGAATTTTCCATGCGACGGCTCTGCTTCAGATTCTTCCGCTCCTTCTGCCGGGCGAGGAAGCCCTGCGCCTTCTGCTGGCTCTCGACCGCGGGCGCGCGCTTCTTCGGCTCACCCGTCTTGTGGTCGATCTTCGCGCGTGAGCGCTGCGTCCCATCCATCGCGGGGGTCTGAACGCGGTCGCGGTGACGGCCTCGTTCGGGGTCGCGGCCGCGCTCCTGCTTCGGGCCCTCGACCTCGAGCACTCCCTCTTCACGCGGCTCGCGCGGAGCGATGTCTTCGAGGCGCTCCTTCTCGACGCCGAAGTGGAAGAGGCGCTTGACGACCAGCGTCGCGTACGAACCCGGCGGCAGCGTGAAGGCGATGTTCACCTTGATGAAGCCGCGGTTGAAGTCGTCGGGGCGCGGCTTGCCGATGACCAGCTTCTGCGGGTGCACGATGAGCGGGCGCTCCTCGTGCTTGAAGAAGAGGAGCTTCGGCGCTTCCTTGATGCGCAGATCTTCGAGCTTCAGCTTCTCGCGGGTCAGCACCCACTTCACGGCCTCCTCGACCTTCGGGTCGGTGAAGGTCGTGTCAGGCGCGAGCAGCGGGAAGGTGGCCTTGCTGAGGTACTGCAGGACCTCCTGCGAGCCGCCGGTGTGATGCAGCAGCGTGCCGGCCTGGTACGGCATGGGGAAGATCTGCTCGCGCGGGAGCAGCATCTGCAGCAGCCGGCGGGCCCCCTCATTCCACAGATACGACTGGTACGTGAAGAGCTGCATCGCCCGGTAATCGGAGTCGATCTGCAGGAACGCGTTCACGAAGTCTTCGGGCTCGTCGCGCAGCGCGCGGATCACGCGGAAGTACTTGCGGCCGGCTTCGAACGGCACCTTCGCGGTCCAGTCGCCCCAGTTCGAGGCCCAGAACTGCTTCACCTTGGCGTCGTCGGTGCGATCGAGCGGCGAGGGCCGCGCGAGGTAGTTGTGGAGCGCGGCTTCGAAGTCTCCGCGCAGCAGGTCCTTGGCGATGAAGCCCTGGCCGTGCTTGAGCGAACCGAAGCGCTGCGAGTCGAAGTAGTTCACCACGCCGAGACGTTCGACTTCGGTGGCGGCGAGCGTCACCAGGTTGAGGTCGCGGTTCTCGAGCTGACGCACGGTGACGGCGAAGCGGTTCGACGTGATGTTGCGCGCCGAGAGCGGCTTGTCAGTGCGCCCGAGGAACTTGAGGCGCAGATCTTCGTCTTGCATGTCGACGTCGACGCCGCGCACCGCGATGAGCTGCTCGGTGCGGCCCTGCTTGTCTTTGAGACCGCAGTAGCTGATCGACCGCGGCGGCAACCCGAAGCGATTCTGGATGCGCGCGATCGCGTCGAAGGTCGACAGCTTCTGCTTGTCCATCAAGTAGACGCGGAACGGCCCGTTCTCAGTCTCGTCAAAGCGGTACGACTCCTTGACTGAAAAGTCCTCGGGCTTCTGCTTGAGCTTCATGGCTGCGCGCGCCGTAGCACCTTTGGGCCCGGCTTACTGCTCCGGATCGCTCAGGAGTGCTTCGTGGCAGTCGTCGCCGCCGTCGACCGGGTCACCCGCGCGGTAGGCGGCGATGCGCGCGGCGACCTCGCCTTCGGCCACCACCTCCAGACTGCTGGGGATCCCGCTGGTGGGAATGCTGAACTCGCCATTCTCAAGGTACGCGATGGCCCGCGCCGAGAGGTACGGCCGGTCGTTGAGGCGGAACATGAACATCAACGCCGGTTGCCCATCGGCGACGAGGTCTTCGGCGACGTAGATCTTCGTCGGCGCATCACCGACGAGGTTCTCTTTCACCGTGAGCTGCGCGTCGAAGACGCTGAAAGTGCCGGAGCGGCCGAACGCGTTGTCTCCCGACACCAGATGCGAGGCCCTCGACTTCGAACTCACGGAGCCCAGCGAGATCCACTCACGCTGAGCGAGCAGACAGAGCCCGGGGTTGCCGTCGAACTCCGGGTCGGCACAGCTCGACATCGCCACCACCATGGCCAGCACCGTGATTCGCATGCGCGGCAGTGTAGCGACCGTTCAGGCGCGGGCGTACCACTCGGCGACGCGCGGGTTGGCCTTCACCGCGGCGACCAGCGCCAGCAGCTTCGGGAACGAGGCGAACGTCGACGGCGGAATGTGGTCGATCTTCCCCGCGAGCAACGGGCCCATGGCGACGAAGAGCTTCAGGTCGGCGACGCTGATCGACGCGCCTCCGACGAACGGGCCGATGATCTGCTTTTCAATCTGCCCGCACCATTCGGGGAAGAAGCTGTTCGCCAGCGCTTCGCGCGCGGCCTGTTTCTCAGCCGGGTCTTTGATGCGGCCCGTCGGGCCCAGCTTCGCGCGCATCTCCTCGACCGCGCACATCACCGCTTCGTGGCGCGCCGATTCCCACGCCTCGGCGGGGAGCAACCCGTGCTGCCCGCCGATCATCCGCAGGATCGCGTTCGACTGCGCGAGCGGCGGTTTGCCTTCGACGGTCAAAATCGGCAGCGCGCCGAACGGCGCCGACGCCTTGCGCTCCTCCCATTGCGCGCGGCTCAGGCGCTCATCGGTGAAGTCGACGCCGGCGATGAAGAACGCGAGGCGGCACTCTTCGCCGCGGCTGGTGGGAATGTCGAAGTACGTGAGGGTGGGTCTGGTCATGGCCCGCGTCTTAACGGGCTAACGCGTCAGGTGCTTCTTGAGGCGTTCTCGAACCACGTTCGGCGCGTCGACGAAGCGCACGCCGAAGCCGTGAACGCCGTATTTGCGGCCGCTCCACACCACGCGCGCCTTGAGCGGGTGCCCGCCCCAGCGGCCGAAGAGCAGATCGAGCTTCACGGTCACCTCGACGCCGGGCGTGGTGTCGAGTTGCTCCGCGATGCCGATGAACGCGCCGGTGTTCGAGAAATCACGAATCACGCCGCGGAGCGTGTTGCGCGGGAACTCCAGCAGGCACGAGACGTTCACCTGTTCGCGCGAGTCGAGCGCGGTGCCGTCTTCGAGCGCGCGCCCGGCGCAGATGGCCACCATCTCGGCGACCGGTTTCTTGGCGTCACCTTGAAAGACCACCGCGAGCCCGGGTTCCTGCCGCGCGAGCTGGCTCTCGAAACGCGCGCGTACGGTGCCGGCCACGCTGAAGCGCAGCGGCGAATCGTCGAGTGAAATCTCGAGTTCCAGCGTCGAACCGATGGAGTGCTGCGGCTGTCCAAGAACGAACAGCGACAGCACCGAACCTTCGGCTCGGGCTGCTGCGAGAAGTGCACGGCGATGCGGGTAGCGGATACGAAGAATCGGTGCCGGGCTCATGTAGAGATGCGGGCGGAGGTAAAGCGCGTTCGGCGGGCACGGCGCAAGGTGAGCTTCATCACACCGGCGCGCACAAAGTTGACGCGTCCCAACGGTGAACGCAGAGTTCGCCGCACATGAATGGCGGTGGAGTCCGCCCTCGACGCGTCTGAACTTCTCAGACAGCCAATGACTCCTGGGCGACGCTCTTTCTCGAGAGCGGTTCAGGAGACGTTCATGAAGCAAGTGAGTCTGCAGGTGACGTTGGGCGCGCTGGTCGGCGTGGTGTGCGGCTGCGCGTCGGCGGCGTTCCTGCTGCTGCTCGAGTTCGTCACGGCGACGCGTGTGGCCGATGAGCGCTGGGTCTGGGCGTTACCGCTCGGTGGCCTCGCGATCGGCCTGGTCTACGAGCGCTTCGGCGCGCGCATCCGTGCGGGCAACAACCTCATCATCGACACCATTCATGACGGCGGGCCGGAGGTGCCGTTTCGCATGGCCCCGATGGTGCTCCTGGGCACGGTGGGCGCGCATCTGTTCGGCGCGAGCGTCGGGCGTGAGGGCACCGCGGTGCAGATGGGCGCGAGCCTGGCTGATTTCCTGTCGCATCGGCTGAAGCTCCCGCGCGACTTGCGAGTGCAGTTGCTCTCGGCCGGCGTCGCGGGCGGCTTCGGGTCGGTGTTCGGTACTCCGATCGCCGGCGCGATCTTCGGGCTCGAGTTCGTGCGCAAAGGGCACCTCAACTACGCGGCGTTGCTGCCTTCGCTGGTGGCCGCGGTCATCGGTGATTTCGTGACGCGCGCGTTGGGGGTCGAACACACGCACTACCAGGCCGCGCCGTCGACTCCGCTGACGTGGGAGCTCGCGCTGAAATGGCTGCCGTTCGCGGTCGCCATCGCGCTCACCACCGTCGCGTTTGTGGAGCTCACCCATGCGCTCAAGAAGCACGGCGAGAAGTGGATTCCCCGGTTGCCGATGCGCATGGCGGCGGGTGGCGTGGTGCTGGTGATTTTGTGGCGCGTGTTCGGCTCCGAGTCGCTCGGCCTCGGCGTGCCGACGATCGTGCGCGCGTTCGAAGACCCTGCGCTGCCGGTCTACGTGTTCGCGCTCAAGCTGGTGTTCACGTCGCTCTCCATCGGCTCGGGGTTCCCCGGAGGCGAGGTGACGCCGTTGTTCTTCATCGGCGCGACCCTGGGCAGCGTGCTCGCACGCGTGCTCGGCGTTCCCCTCGAACTCGGCGCGGGCGTCGGCCTCGCGACGGTCTTCGCGGCCGCCTCGAACACGCCGATCGCGCTCTCGCTGATGGCGGTCGAACTGCTCGGCGCGAACATCTTGCCTCACGTCGCCATCGTTGCCGTCGTCGCGTTCGTGCTCACGGGGAACCGCAGCATCTACGCGTCGCAGTTGCGTCACATCACCAGCAGCGTGAAGCCGGGCAGCGACTCGAAGACGTAGCGGCCGGGGGCGGCGCGCAACGTCGCGCGGAGCTGTCTCGCGGCGACCAGCGAGAGCTTCAACGTCGAGAGCTTCGCCGTGACTTCGACCGAGGGGCGATCGGCGCTCACCACGTCGACGCGATGGTCATCGGAGCCGACGGAGAAGCTCCGCAGATGCCCGATGCGGCCCTTGAGCAGGGCGATGAAGGTCTCCACCGCGTCGGCCGAGAGCCGCCAGGTGACCGCGCTGCCCGTCTTCGTCATCTGGCTCACGGCCGCCGTCATCGACGACATCGAGCTGCCTTCTTGCGCGACGCGCTGTTCGATGACCGCGCGCGCGCGCGGCGTCTGCAGCAGAGACAGGCGATCGAGATCGACGACCAGCCGCGGGTCGAGCTTGCCGAGCACCTCCACCAGCGCGGTCGGCGACCACTCGCGCACCAATTGCGCTTCGTCTCTCGTGATGGCGACCACCAGCCAACCGGTGTCGATCGGGGTGAACAGCAGCGTGTTCAGTTCAGACTCGATGCCGGGCGCGAGGCGCTCCACCGGCAGCATGAAGTTCTCCGCGGGCGTCAACGCGCCGGCCTGAATCCGCTCCGAAAGTGACTTGAGCAGCGCGCTCCCCCACTCGGGCGCGTCGAAGTCTTCCTTGCGCTTGAGCACCCGCAGCGTCAGCTCCTGCGCGAGGCCTTCGGTGCGAAAGGCCCAGTGCGGCCGGCCGACGGTGAGCAGACCGCTCTTGATGACGACCGGCCGGGGAGGTTCGGCTCTGGCCGGGAGCTTCGCTGTGGGCGTTTTTTTCCGAGCTGGCTTCGCCATTTCAGGGAGCCCTTCGTACTTCGGGAATGCTGTGCGCCCAAAAGTTCTCTTGCTAGCGTCGCCGCGTCTTGAGCAACCAGCCCATTCCCCTCACCGAGCTCGCTGGCCAGAAGCCGGCGCAGGTTTACGCGCCTGGCCACCTCAAGGGTCCACGGCTTTCAGGCAAATTCGCCGACGGGAAGGTCGGGGAGTTCCCCCTTTCGGACCGCACGTCGATGGGGCGACACCCGAACAACACGTTGCGGCTGGTCGATCGCGAAGTCAGCAAAGAGCACTGCGTCATCGAGAAGGTCGGCGGCAC
>JBEHYH010000233.1:0-9651 GCA_048498275.1 Myxococcota bacterium
GAGCCGGTGAAGGGCCGCGAGGTCGATGCGCGCGCCGACATCTATTCGCTGGGCATCGTGTTGTTCGAGACGCTCACCGGCAATCAGCCGTTCGACGGCACGTCGATTTCGGAGATTCTGCAGAAGCAGGTCGCTGAGCCGTTGCCGCCGCTCGCGCAGTTCGCGACCGATCTCGATTACCCCGAAATGGAATCGGTGATCCGCCGCGCCTGCGCGAAGAACCCCGATGAGCGCTGGCCCGACATGCTCTCGTTCGCGAGCGCGTTGTCGCAATCGATCCCCACGCAGGCGCACCTCGCGCTGCCGCCATTGCAGCGCACCGGGCAGCACGGCGTCATTTCTCGAGCGACGCCCCGCCCCGCGCCACCAGATGACGTTTCGGGCACGGTCGTGCGCCTCGAAAACACGGTGCAGCCGGTGTCGCCCGGTCAGCAGACGCTCGATCATGGTCAGGCGACGCAGACGGAGCCTGCGCCGAAGCCTCCGAAGAAATCGCCCGCGCCGATCATCGCGCTGGTCGCCGCGTTGGTGCTGATGGCCGGCGTGGTGGTGTGGTTCGTCGCCGGTTCGAAAGACTCGACGAAGCCGCTCGAGCCCACGCCGCCCGTCGTCACCAGGGTCGACCCGCCGGTTCAGAAGACGCCGGAGAACCCTCCTCAGCAGCAGGACAACACGGCGAACGCCGCGGTGCAGATGCTGCGTGACGAGCAGGCGCGCGGGAGCCTCGCGCGCGCTCAGACCGAATTCGATGTCGCGCGCCTCGACGAAGCGGAGACGTATCTCAAGTCGATCGCGCCGGACTCGTCGTCGTTCGTCGCGGCTGATCTGCTCACGAAGAAGATCGCGTTGATCCGCGACCGGGTGAAGGCCGCGAACGCGTTGCGCGCGAAGGGGTCATGTGACGCAGCGTTGCCGGTCTACAAACAGATCCTCGAGCTGAACCCGCGGGTGAAAGACGCGCTCGACGGCACCGCGGCCTGCAGGCAGGGCACCATCAACACCACGATGGAATGAGCGTGGTCGCGCTCCTCCTGTATTTCCTGCGTGCGTTGCCGCGGAAGAAGCAGCAGGCGCTCGCGCGTTTCACCGCGAACGTGGTGTGGCTGTTGCGCATTCGTCGCGCTGTCGCGCTCGACAATCTGCAGCACGCGTTCCCCGAGAGGTCTGCGGAAGAACGCCTGCGCATCGCGCACGGCGCGTATGTGTCGATGGCGCTCGCGGCGCTCGAATCGGTGACCTCTGATCAGCTGCGCGACGACGAATTGACGTCAGCGGTCACCACGGCTGATTGGAAAGGCCTCGACGCGCTGCTCGAGGCGAGAAAGCCGGTGCTGGTTGCTTCAGCGCACCTCGGGAGCTGGGAGCTCTTCGCGGAGGTCATGGCGCGCCGGGGCATCGCGTTTTCCGCCGTGGTTCGGCCGCTGTCAGGCGCGTTCAATCAACGGGTGATCAAGAGCCGGCTCGACGCGGGCGTGGAGCTGATTTTCCAGCGCGGCGCGCTCCGCAAGATGCTCAAGGCGCTGGAGCGCGGTCGCGCGGTCGTGCAGTTGATTGATCAGGCGCTCCCGAGCCCGCAGGCGGTGTGGGTGCCGTTCTTCGGGCGGCCTGCCTCGACCACGCCGGCGCTCTCGATGGCGGCGCTTCACACCGGCGCGCCCGTGTACGTGGTCACCGCCGCTCGCTCGGAAAGTGGGCTGAAGATGAGCATCGACGGCCCCGTGCCGTTCCCCGCCGAGGGGTCGCGCGATGAGAAGATCGGCGCTCACACCGCGGCGCTCACCCGCCTGATTGAAGAGCGGATCCGCGCGAACCCTGATCAGTGGTTGTGGCTCCATCGGAGATGGAAGGGCGCCCCGCCTGCGCACATTCGTTGATGACGCGCGGCGATTCCTCTACCGTTCATTCCCTCTCTCGCATCACCAAAGGAAAGCACCGCGCCATGGCGACGAAGAAGCAGGAGCCCAAACAGGAGCAGCCGAAAGAACTCCCCACGCCGAGCTACCCGTCGATCGAGAGCTTCATCGAGAAAGCCAAGGCGGGTGACGTCGGGGAGGCTTTCAAAAGCCTGAAATCGGAAATTGAGGGCCTGAAAGGCCCCCGCGCTGACCAGGGAAAAAAGGTGAGTAAAGCCATCGAGCGCACAGAGGAGCTGTTGTCCTACCTCTTGCAGGTCCGCGAAAAGCTTGAGGCTGACCGCAAGGGCAAGGCCGGGGCTCGAAAGTAAAGAGCTGGATCACCTAGGCTCACGCAACTGGATTTCGCAGGCGCCGATAACACTTTCACTGGGCAGCTTCGGCAGGTGCCGGGGAGCAGGGAGCCTGGACAACTTCTCGCAGTTCACTCTTTGGAGGATGTATGCCCGTCAATCCGATCAACAATTCGATGCCGTCGCGTCTCTCGATGACCCCCACCACGACCCGTCAGACGCAGGGTCAGAACTTCGGTGAGAAGGTTGCCAGCGGCCTGCAGTCGGGCGCCGGCGCGCTTGCGCAGGGTGCTTCGCTCCTCGGCGGCGCGCTCGGCGGCAACTTCGCGGGCGTCGTCTCGGCGGCGGCCTCGGGCATCGGCGGCATGGCCAAGCCGGGCGGCGCGGTGTCGTCGTCGTACGCGGCTGGCGTCTCGCAGCTCAACTTCGGCAGCGGCGCGTCGACGGGCGCCTCGGTCGGCAGCAGCACGGGCGGTGTCAGCCTGACGGGTGGTTCGAGCACGGGCAACGTCGCCGCGAACAACTCCAGCATCTCTGAAGGTGCGGCGCAGATGCAGCAGATGATCGACGTGCAGGTTCAGATGCAGCGCGAGAACCAGATGTTCACCTCGATCTCGAACGTGCTGAAGACCCGTCACGAGACCGCGAAGAACTCGATCAGCAACGTCCGCTGAGGGCAGCTGAAATCTTCACGCAGCAAACGAGGGCGGCCCAGGTGGCCGCCCTTCGTGTATCGTGCGCCTGCTTTTCAAACACTCCTCGCAGGCGAAGAAGGGTTCACGGAAAATGGCCGAAGCGAAGTCAGAGATCTCGGGCAGCCTCGTTCCCACCACCAAGTTGCAGGCGATGCTGATGCTCGAAGCCGCCTATTTGTGGATGGACCTCGGCAAGATCGACAACGCGCGTGAGCTCCTCAACGGCGCCGCGGTGCTGATGCCGAAGAGTGAAGTGCCGCAGATCGCGTTGGGCACGCTCGAGTTCAACCAGGGCCATCACGACAAGGCGTTGCAGGTGTTCCGCCGCGCACAGCAGCTCGCGCCGAAGTCGCCATTGCCGCGCGCGCATTGCGGTGAAGCGCTCCTGTTCCTCGGGAAGGCGAACGAGGCGATGAAAGAACTCAAGGCGGCGATCGACCTCGACCCCGAGAGCGATGGCGCGAAGTTCGCGCAGTCGTTGATCGAAGCGAAAGAATCAGGCGCGCTGCCTCCGCAGAAGCCGGCGAAGAAATAACTTTTCAAACGAAGGGTAAGGAGTCTCCATGTCAGTCAGAGGCGTCGGCCGCGGAGGAAAAGCCGGTGGAGCGCGTGGCGCTTCAGGTGCCGGCGCGGCGGCGAAGACCGGCGGCGCAAGCTTCGGCGGCAAGGTCGATCGCTCGGAGTCGCTGGTCGGCCCGAGCGGTGCGGCCGGCAGCAGCAACGTCGAACAGTCGGCGCCGCTCGATGGCGTGACGGCACAGGCGATGGAGCTGGTTCGTCAACTCAAGAGCGGCGAGCTGAAGAGCCGTGATGAGGCGACGAAGAAGCTGGTTGCAGATATCCTCCGTGAGAAGGTGAACACCCAGTCGAAGAAACTCACCGACAAGATCTTCGAGCAGCTCAAAGAAGACCCACGTCTCACCAAGACCTTGGAGCGGATCTGGGACCGCGCCGAGGAACAGGATTAGGTTTCAGCGTGGCGCTCGGCGAGAGCAAACCTGCGATTCTCGAAAAGTACGGGCCCTACGTGCGCTCGCTCGCCGCACAGGTGCGTAAACAGTTCAATTCTCAGTTCGAGATGGATGAACTCGTCGCCTGGGGGCAGATCGGCCTGCTCGAGGCGGCTGACCGTTTCGACGCCAAGGTCGGCGCGAACTTCCTGACCTTCGCGCATTACCGCATCAAGGGCGCGATCTACGACGGCCTCCGCAAGATGGGCGTGTTGAAAGGCGGCGCCGCAGCTTCGGAGCGCGCGAACGCCTACATGACCAATCTTTCTGATCGCCAGGGCGGCGGTCGGGAGCTCAGCGACGAGGTTCGCGACATCAGCGACGCCGTCACCGGTCTGGCGATGGTGTTCGCCACCTCGCTGGAAGGTTCAGAAGGTTTACAAGTCGGTGACGAGCAGTTGCCCGCCGACGAGCGCATCGAGCTCGAGCAGATGCGTCGCCGAGTGCGGGCTGCGATCGAGAAACTTCCCGAAAAAGAACGAAAGCTTCTGCAGGGTTACTACTTCCAGAACAAGACGCTGGAAGAGGCGGGCGCGGAGATTGGTCAATCGAAGAGCTGGGCGAGTAGGCTCCATGCGCGCGCGGTCGAGACCCTGAAGCAACTTCTGGAAGAAGAAGACGACAACTCGTTGGACCAGCATCGGAGGAAAGAACATGGCAGGCCCACTGGCAGGAATCTCAGCTCAAGCTCTTACCCAGCAGAAGCTTCCCGAACAGGCTCAACAGGCCAACAAGGGCGGCCCGAGCAAGTTCGATCAATCGATGAAGTCGCAGGGCGCGGGCCAGGTCGATAAGTCCCAGCACGTTCAGCAAGCCCAGCAGATTCAGAAGATCGATCAGGCGAAGCACGTCGACCAGGTTGCCAAGACGAACAAGGCCGACCTGAACAAACTCGACAAGAACGTCACCGGCAAAGGCGTCGACCCCGTTCAGCAGAAGAACGAGGTCAACAAGTCTGGCGGCATGATGATGAACATGATGGCCAGCCTCGAAAAGGGTCAGGTCAACATCGACAAGATGATCAACGGCGGCCTGTCCGGCAAGAACATGGGCCAGGGCGAACTGCTGCAGCTCCAGGCCGGCATGTACAAGTACACGCAGGAGCTCGACCTCTGCTCGAAGGTCGTCGAGAAGGCGACCTCAGGTCTCAAGGACACGCTGAAGACCAACGTCTGAAGCGGTTCTGCAGAGCGACATTTCAAGGCGACTCCAGCGAAAGTTGGGGTCGCCTTTTTCGTTTCTGAAGTAGGGTCGCTTCCCTCATGAGCTGGTCCTTCCGCTCCGCGGTTCTTTCTCTCGCCCTCTTTGCCTCTGCGTGCTCCGTCAACCTCCAGCATGATCTGACGGAAGACGACGCCAACGACATCTACGTGTTGCTGCAGAAGAAGGGCATCGACGCGACCAAGATCAAGGAAGGCGAAGGCAAAGAAGCCAAGTACGTGATCTCGGTGCCGAAGGCCGACGTCGCGACCGCCGCGCAGTTGCTGCGTGAGCACTCACTGCCGCGCCCCAAGTCTGACGGTCTCGCCATCTTCAAGATGACGAAGGGCATGATCCCCACGCAGACCGAAGAGCGCGCGATGTTCATCGAGGCGCTCGGCGGTGAAGTGAGCAACGCGCTCAACCGCATCCCCGGAGTGCTCGAAGCGAAGACGATCGTGATGATCCCCGAGGTCAATGATCTCACGCAGCCCGACAAGAAGCCGCAGCCGGCCGCGTCGGTGCTCATCAAGTACATGGCGTCGGGCGAAGGCAATGCGACACCGGTCGCCATCGACGACGTGCAGGCGTTCGTCGCCAATGCGGTGCCGGAGCTCAAGAAGGAAAACGTGAAGGTGCTGATGACCGAAGCCAAGTTCGTCACCGAGACGAGCGAAGAGCCGCGCACCCAGCGCATCTTCGGCATCGAGGTCGGGAAGACGAGCGCCGGTTCTTTCAAGACGTTGATCGGCGTATTCGCGCTGCTCTTCATTCTCATGGCCGCGGTGACCGCGTTCATGGTGGTGCGCAAGCCGTCGGCGCCGAAGGCTTCGCCGCCGCGCCGTACGAACACGGAGGCGTGATCTTCTTTTGAGGTGGTGACTCGTGGAGCAGTTCTTCACCTCTCTTTCGAAGCGGCAGACGATGCTGCTGCTCACCTCGCTGGCCTTCGGAGGTTCGGAGGCCGTCGGCGCCTACGAGCACCTGACGCCCGACGAAGAGGAGCTCCTCAAGCATCGCGCTGAAGGCCTGAACCAGATTCCGCGCGACAAGCGCGTGCCGTTGCTGGTGCAGGAGATCAAGAAGCTGGTGCAGCAGCGGCGCCGTCAGCTGGGCAACGCCGACCCCAAACGTTTGGCTGCGCTTCTGAAAACGGAGCGACCCGCCGTCAGTGAAGTGGTGCTCAGCGCAGTGCCTGGTGAGTTGGCCGCCGTCGTGCGCGCCGAACTGGGCATGAAGGGCGCGGTGAGGCTCACGCGTGAAGTGAAGCCGGAGGTGCTCGCGATCGTCCGGTGGAAGCTGGAGGACGCGCTGCGTTCCGGCTCCGCGCAGCTCGGCAGCTTCCGGTTCTCCGACGTGATGGCGCTGCAGCAGCGTGAAATTCTCGCGGTGGCCGACCGCATGGGCGCGCGTGTGCTGGCCACGGCTGTCGCGGGGCTCGGCGATGCGCAGGCTGAGTTCCTCGGCAAGCTCCCGCCTGATCAGCGTTCGCTCGCCTCGAAAGCCGCCGAAGCGGGCGCGGCCCGGCGACTCACCGAGAAAGACGCGAAGCTCGTGCTCGACATGCACGGCGCCATCGAGAACCCGTCGCTCGGGCTTCGCAGCGCTGGTGTTCAACGCATCATTCGCGCGGCGTACGCGCAATCTCCGGAGTTCGCGAAGAACCTGGCGGGCCGTCATCAGGGTGATCTCGGCAAGTTGTTGCAGCGTTGGCTGCGCGACGAAAAGGGTAAGCCGGTGAAGGGAGACGGCGGCCGGATGGACATCGTCGAGCAGCTCGAGCGCCTCGCACAGAAAGGCGTGGTCGACCGGCCGATGCGCCTGCCTCCGCCGGTGCCTCCGCCGCCGAAACCTGCCGCGCCGCCGGTGCTGGCACCGCAGTCTCGAAGCGCCGAACAGCGTGGGTTGGTGGCTCCGCCGGCTCGAAAACCGACGGGCGCGCTGCAGCCGCCTCCCGTGCGGCGGTCGCTCCCTGAACAGCCGGCGAGCCGGGCCGCTGGGGTGCCTCCTCGTCGCCCGGTGCCGAACCCCGAAGCCGCGCCGACTGATTCGCAGGTGCGTCGACGGGTTTTGCGCGACGGCAAGCCGTTGCCCGCGCGAAATGAGGCGCTCGAGACACAGCCTCCGCGCCGGGGCACGTCGCCGTTGCAGCCGATACCGCAGAGGAAAGCGCCTGGTGAGGCTCCGCCCGCGCCGTCGACGAACCCCAATCGTTCGCCTGTCTTGAAGGGGCCGCGACGTGGACCCGGAGGCGGTTCGCGTTAAGCTGCCTCCACGATGGATGACGGATCCGAGAGACGAATTCCAGGGTCTGGCGCTTCACGAGTGCTGGGCCGGGTGATCAAAGGCGATGCGGGCGAAGCGCTGAGCGAGAAGCCGGTGCTGCCTCCGCCGCGCCGTGCGCAGGTGGTCAACGCCGAGGAATTCGAAGCGAAGACCACCGCGCGCGACATCATCGCGAAGGCGCACGAAGAGGCCGACCGCATCAAAGCCGAAGCGATTCGCTACAAAGAAGAAGTCGCGGCGAAGGCGCGCGACGAAGCGAAGGCCGACGTTCAGGCGAGGGCCGCTGAAGAGTTGGCGCGCGCGAAGCTGCAGGCCGGGCAGATCGTCGCCGACTCGCAGAAAGACGTGCTCGAGCTCGCGTTGATGTGCGCGAACAAGATTCTCGGGCGTGATCTCGAGCGACAGCCGGAGCTCGTGCTGGAGATCGTCGCCAACTGCACTGAAGCGGCGCGCAGCGCGAAGGCGATGATCGTCAAAGTGAACCCTGAAGACGGCAAGCGCATTCGCGCGAGCATGCCGCGCTTGATGGAGCTCATCGGCCGCTCGGTCGACATCTCGGTTCGTGACGACGCCGACGTCGAACGCGGGGGCTGCGTCATTCGCACCGAATACGGCACCATCGACGGGCAAATCCGCACGCAGATCGACATGCTCCGCAATCTGCTGACGCCGACTGAAGCCAAGAAAGAAGTGAAATAAGTGGGCGCCGCACTCGACCTCCAGCGCTACTCAAAGCTCATCAAAGAAACGCAGACCGTGCGCGTGCGCGGTCGCGTGACCGAACTCACCGGCCTCGTCATCAAAGCCGCGGTACCCAACGTGCGCGTCGGCGAAGTGTGTCTCATTCGTCGCGGCTCCGAAGAGGTGCGTTCCGAAGTCGTCGGTTTTCAGGGCGACATCGTGATGCTGATGCCGCTCGGCGAACTGTCCGGCATCGGTCCTGACTCCGAAGTGATTCCGACCGGCCGCCCGCTCACCATCTGGGCCGGCGATGGGCTGCTCGGCCGCGTGCTCAACGGCATCGGCGAGCCGATCGACGGCAAGCCGCTCCCGACCGAGACGATGCTGCCCTGGGCGGTCGATCGCGATTGCCCCGACCCGTTCAAGCGTCAACGCATCACGCGCCCGCTCTCGCTCGGCGTGCGGTGCATCGATGGTCTGCTCACCGTCGGAGAAGGTCAGCGCATCGGTCTCTTCGCCGGCTCAGGCGTTGGTAAGTCGACGCTCATGGGCCAGATCGCCCGGCAGACCGCCGCTGAACTTTCGGTCATCGCGCTCATCGGCGAACGTGGCCGCGAAGTTCTCGAGTTCATCGAAGATGCGCTCGGTCACGACGGCATGAAGCGTTCGGTGGTCATCTGCGCGACGTCTGACCAGCCGTCACTCGTTCGTCTGCGGGCGGGCTACGTGGCGACCGCCATCGCCGAGTATTTCCGTGAGCGCGGCGGCAACGTGCTCTTCATGCTCGACACGGTGACGCGTCTCGCGCGTGCGCAGCGTGAGATCGGTCTGGCGATCGGCGAGCCTCCGGCGCGTCAGGGCTACCCGCCGTCGGTGTTCTCGATGCTCCCGCGCATGCTCGAACGCACCGGAAATTCCGAGAAGGGCAAGTGCACCGCCATCTACACGTGCCTCGTGGCCGGCGGCGACATGGAAGAGCCCATCGCCGACGAAGTCCGCGGTATTCTCGACGGTCACTTCATCCTCAATCGTGCGCTCGGTGAACGAAACCAGTGGCCCGCGATGGACGTGCTCGCCTCGCTGTCTCGTGTGATGAGCCAGATCGTCTCGAAGGAGCACAAGAAGGCCGCCGGCAAGCTCCGCGAGACACTGTCGACGTATGAAAAGCAGCGCGACCTGATTCTGCTCGGCGCGTACTCGTACGGCACCGACCCGCGCACCGACTACGCGATCGACAAGTACGACACGATCATCAACTTCTTGAAACAAGACACGTTCGAGAACACCCCGTTCGAGGAGACCGTTCAGCGACTCGTCGACATGTTCGCAGACGCGGAAGGTTGATGACGGTGTAGGCTCGGGGCGATGCCTCCTTATCGGCTCCAGGCCCTCCTCGACATCTGCATCAAGGCCGAAGAAGACGCGAAAGACGCGTTCTCTGCGGCCATGAAGGCCGCGGAAAAAGAGAAGAAACAGCTGACGGCGATGCAGCAGCAGCTCGAGCGCATGAAGGTCGAGCGCAAGGCCAAGGTGCAGCAGTTCTTGAACGAGATGACCGCCAAGGGCGGGGGCA
>JBEHYH010000234.1:0-9644 GCA_048498275.1 Myxococcota bacterium
GGGCTGACAGCCCGTGGCGCTGGCGCTCAGTTGCGGGAATTGCGTCTCGTCGTCGAGCGGCGGAAGTGTGCCAAAAATTGTCTCGTACTCCGACTTGTTCGCGAGCGCCGCGGGCTGCTCCGCGCCGCGATGTCGGAGGGTGTCACCCTCGACGAAGCCCATGACGCGATTCAGGACGCGCTCACCACCGTGCTGGCGGCCGGCCGCGCACCTCCCGAGGCGCCCACGCTGATGGTGATGGTGCGCAATCAGGCGCGGAACACGCGGCGCACCCGCGCGCGGCGCGGCGAGCTGCTGACTCACCTCTCACCCGCCGAAGAGTCGCGGTCGCTCGACGAGGTGCTGATCGAGGCCGAGGCGCACGTGAAGCTGACCGGGTGCCTGTTGACGCTGCAGGAGCTGCCGCGCGCCGTGGTGACCGCCCGCCTCTTCGACGAGCGCACCGGCGAAGACGTCGCGCGAGAGCTCGCGCTCACCCCGGGGCACGTCGCCGTGCTGTTGCACCGCGCGCGCAAACGCCTCGAGTCGTGCATGGCGCAGTTCCACGAATACGCTCAGCGCACCGCGCACGCCGAAGCGGGCTGACGCCGTCACTACTTTCGAAGAAGCGTGCCTTCAAAAAAGAACGCCAGCACGGCAACGACGATGAGCCACGTCCACAACGGAGTCGCTCCCCGCGGGCCGCCTTTGCCCTCGGTGCGCACGCTGTCTTCACCGAGCCAGCCCTTGAGCGCGTCGAGCTCATGCCGCGAGAGGTTGCTGGCATTCGGGTCAAGCCCGACCGCGAACGCGAGCTGCGGCAGCACCGTGCCCTTCGCGTCACTCACTGAATACACGCCGGGCTCAGGCAGCGGGCCGCCCGTCACGGTGTGACCTTCAGGCTGCGGAGTCAGCGCCACTTCGACACCCGACGGCGCGCGCGCGACCACCGGAGCCCGCCCTTCTTCAGTGCTCAACGTGACCTCGCCACCTGCGACCGCGTGCACGTCTTCGCGTTCATCGAGCGTGCCCGTGAGCCACGACGCCACGCGCTGCATGAGCGGGAGGAATGAGGTGCGGATCGGCAAGTCGCTCCAGTCGCGATCGACGGTCGACGCGGCGACGAACACGCGGCCCTTGCCTCGACGCGCGGCGAGGAACACCGGCGCGCCATCGTCCATCGTCGCCAGCACATCGGTCTGCACGCCCTGCCCGTCACCTTCGAACAACGCGTAGCGGAAGAAGCGCGTCGAGATGAGGCCTTCACGCGCGCGGCCGGTGAACGGAGCGAGCACGGGGTGATTGAGCGCCACCTGCGTGAGCCGCGCCGCGCGCGTCGCCGCGTCAGGCGCGTTGGGCTCCACGGCCGTCTTCACCACGCGGAGCTTTCTCGGCAGCACCTGCGCCATCGTCGCGTTCCACGCATCGGGGTCGACGCGGTCACCCATGCTCACGAAGAGCCCGCCGCCGGCGTTCACGAACTCGCTCAAGTGCCGCGCGACCTCGGCGCTCGGGGCGTCGACGTTCAGCAGCCACACCACGTCGTAGTCCTCCAACTTCTCCTTCCAGGCGGCGTCGGCGTCGCGCACCGTCGGCTTCACGGGGCTCCCGGGAGAAGCCAGCGCCGCTTCGGTGAAGAACGCTTCGTCTTTGTATTTCTGCGGTGACGGGCTGCCGTCGACCAGCAACGCGCGCAGCTCCTTTGGCACCTCGAGCACCAGGCTCTTCACGTCGTCATCGGGCAGCGAATCGCTCTCGAGCCGGCCGGTGATGGTGGCCATGCCGCCCTTCTCGAACTTCCACGCGAGCGTCTTCTGCGCGGTGCCATCGGCGGCGAGGTCGACGAAGCCCTTCGACACCAACTGGCCATCGACCTCGAGCCGCAGCTCCACGTCTTTCGCGGCGTCGCTCGAGAAGTTGCGAACCGTGAACGTGAACTGCCACGCACGCGCGCCCAACTGCGGAGCGGCTTCAGCGCGCACGTCGACCAACGCGCGGTTCGGCAGCGCCTTGCGCGCGACGTCGCGAAGAATCACCTCGGGCTTCACCTTTTCGCCCTTCGCGTTGAGGCCCTGCGGAGGCTCCGCTTCGACGTTCAACGACGACTGGGTCAACGCGCTCACCAGCACCAGCCGGCGGCCCGCGAGCGGAGAATCATCGAGCGAACGCGCGCCGACCTCGAGGCAGCGATTCAAGTCGGCGGCCTGAAAGCCGGGCTGCGCGTCATCGATGGCGGAGAGCAGCTTGAGCCGCTCGAAGCTCAGCGGCGCCGCGGCGACGGGGTTGCGATTGCAGACGATGAGCGTCGCGGGCTCTTCGGCGCCGAGCTCACGCAGCGCGCTCTTCGCTTCGTCACGCGCGGCTTCGAAGAGCTTCCTTCCGTCGGAGTAGCGCAGCGCGAATGACGTATCGAGAATGACGGCGGTCGCCGCCAGCCCGCGCGGAGTGTGCAGCGATTCAGGTGCTGAAAACGAAGGCCGCGCCAACGCGATCGGCACCGCGAGCAGGAACAACGTACGCAGCGCGTAGAGGAGCAGCCGCTTCAACTTCAGCCGCGACGCGGTGCGCTTCTGGCTGCGAAGCACGAAATCGAGCGCGGGGAACGGCACCTCGCGTGGCCGGCGGCGGTCGAAGAGGTGCACCAGCAGTGGGATGAGCGCCGCCAACGCTCCGAGCAGGAACCACGGCTGCGCGAAGCTCACAGCTTGCCTCCGCGGCGCCCCAGGAACCGCAGCAGCACCTCATCGAGCGGCTCCGCGGTGCTCACGCGCTCGTAGTCGACGTCGGCGGCGCGGCACGCATCACGGGTGCCCTCGAGAAACCGCCCGAACTCTTCGAGGTAGCTCTGTTTGATTTCGCGCGGGTTCACTTCGACGCGGCGGTCATCTTCCATCGAGAGGAACAACGTCGGGTCATCGAAGGGGAAGTTCAGCTCCGCCGGGTCGACGAGATGAAACACGGCGACGTCGTGCTTGCGGCTCTTGAGCGCCAACACGCGCTTGAGCGCGTTCTCGCTCTCATCGAGAAAATCAGAGAACACGCACACCAGACTGCGGCGCGGCAGCTTTTCCGCGAGCGTGTCGGCGGCCGTCGCAAGGTCGGTCGCTCCACCCGGCGCCGCGGTCTCGAGCGCGTCCAACACCGCGTTCAGGTGCGTCGCCGCGGCACGAGGCGGCACTTCGGCGAAATGACCCTTCGCCACCAGCGCCACACCCGCCGCGTCTTGCTGCCGCACGAGCAGATGCGAGAGCGACGCCGCCATCACCTGCGCGGCTTCGAACTTGGTGACGCCGGTGGTGCCGAAGCCCATCGAGCCGCTCGCGTCGACCACCATCACCGCGCGCAGGTTGGTCTCGTGCTCGAAGCGCTTCACGTAATACTTGTCGAACTTGCCGAACGCCTTCCAGTCGAGGTGACGGAGCTCGTCGCCGGGCGCGTATTCCTTGTGCTCCGCGAACTCGACCGACTGGCCCTGATGCGGCGACTTGTGCAGGCCCGAGAGCACCCCTTCGACCACCGCGCGCGCGCGCAGCTTGAGGCCGGAAATGCGGGAGAGCGTTGATGGGTCGAGCAACACGGCGCGAGGTGTCTACCTCAACGCGCTCGTCGGGGCTGCTGGGTAAACGGCGCGTCCCTGCGCTATTTGCACGCGGACACGGCGCTCTCGTGGCGCGCGGCGCACACGTCGACCGAGGAAGTGCAGCTCGACACCTGCTGCACGCCAGACGGGCACGACACGCGGCCGCATTCACACACCACGCCGCTCGAGAGGCCGGTGTCGTCGAGACAGCACACCGTGTTGGTCGCCGGCGAGCACGAGGTCGCGGTGTAGAGCGGGTCGTCGAGCGTCGCTTCGCCGAGGATGCACTCACACGTGATGCTGTCGCGCTGACGGCAACGGAACGCGCCGCACGAGCAGGTTCCATTCGAAGGCCAGCCCGCTGGCGCGCAGCAGAAGCCCGACACTGAAGCCGCCGAGCACGACGCCACCTCGTGCGGAACGGTGCCGGTCACGCCGAGCGCGCAATTGCATTCCTTAGTGTTGGTCGAGCTGCACCGCGCACCCGAACCGCTGGCGCCGCCACCCGTCGTGCTGCCTCCCCCGAAGCCGCCGCCTGAAGCGCTGAAGCCACCTCCGCCTGTCGCGCTGCCTCCACCGAGCTGACCCGAACCACCGCCGCTCGTCGTGCCGGTTCCGCCGCCGGCCGGCGCGGGGAGCTGAGCTCCACTGCACACCTCGACGCGCTCCAGCCACGCGCCGTCGATGCCCTTCGGCGAGTGCACGGCCACGAGCGTTCTGCCCGCCTGCGCGCACGTGCTTCGCGTCCACGCCAGCACACCCGCGCACTGGCCGCTGGAACACGCGAACTGCCCGGCCGGCACGTTGCCGCCGTATTGGTCGTACTGACCGCCGGAGCACGCGTAATAGAGGTCGTCACACGTCGAGGTGCAGCTCACTTCCTGCTGGTGGCAGTTGCCGTCGCCTGACGAACCGCACGCAGCGCAGAGCAACACCAGACCGAGGACAGAGTGGCGCATGAGCACGGGCTCATAGGCGACGCCGCGCGCTCGGTCGCCTCGGGTTTTCAGCTCAGGGCGTGCTCATCATCGTCACGTCGAACACCAGGTTCGCGTTGGGAGGGATCGGCCCTGCGCCGCTGGAGCCATACGCGAGCGCGGAGGGGATGATCAGCTTGCGAATGCCTCCGACCTTCATGCCGGGCACGCCCTGGTCCCAGCCGGTGATGACCTCGCCCGCGCCCAGCGTGAATTGAAAACCCTCGGCCTGATTAGAATCGAACTGCGTGCCATCAACGAGCCAGCCCGTGTACCGCATGGTGACCTTGTGGCCGACGACCGCTTCATCGCCGGTGCCCACCGTGAGGTCCTGCAGGTACAGCCCCGAGTCGAGCTTCTTCGAGGCCGCGAGGTCGACGTGCAACTGCGAGGCGAAGGTCGTGTCCTCGATGGAACGGGCGGGGGCACAACCAATGAGCGTGACGAGTGACAGGAGCGCGATGCGAGCCGGCATGCGCGCTCTCTACGGCAGTTGTGCTGCAAATCAGCGGGCAATCAGGTGAGGTCGCGCCCATGACAACGACTGAGTCGCGGCCGTCGACGCTGGTTTCCATCTTCGCAGCGGTGATGTGCCTCGCGGCGCTCCCGTTGGGCCTGCTGGTGTTCACGCTCAACGTGGAGTCGGTCGCCGAAGCGTGGAACGAGGGCGGCTGGCCGATGTACCTCGTGTTTCTCTGCGCGCTCCTCGCGTGCGGTGCGAACGCCGTCGGCGCGTTCCTGCTCCCGCGCGGGTCCATCGGCGCAGCGGGCGCCGGCATCTTCCTGAGCCTTGCGTGCGCGGCCGTCGGTGCGTTTGGTTTCCGCCTCAACATGAACGGCGCCGACGCGGCCATCGCGCACGCGAGCCCGACCGACCGGGGCCTCATCATGCACGGCGCGCTCGGCGAATCGCTGATGTGCGTGGTGTTCGGCTTCTCGATGGCGGGCGCCTTGTTCTTCATGCTCGGCATCGGCGGGCTCGTCGGCGCGGGCGCCGGCAAAGAACAACGCGCGGCGCTCGGCATCTTCGGCGCGGGCTCCCTCGCGCTCGGGCTCTGGCAATTCGCGGTCAGCCACCAGCTCGGGAGCGAAGCCAACGCGTACCTCGCCGTCGCCCACGCGATGGCGGCCGACCGGATGACGCTGCTCGCCTTCGCGTTGGAAGCGGCGCAGCACGCGCGCCAGTTCGCGCTCGTGCTGTTGGTGCCGGTGCTGATCTGCGCCGTCGCGAGCGTGATGGTGCTGCGCGGCAGGCCGTCGATGGGCGCGGTGACCGCGGCGCTGGTGGTGCCACTGCTGGCGCTCGGTGCGATGCGGCTCGTGGCGCGCCCCTCGGCCGATGAGCTCGCGATGTTGAAGAGCTCCGGCATCACCACGCCGCTGCGCGAGCTCAACGGCGCGCCCGTCGACTGGAAGGACCGCGTGGTGCTGCTCGACGCGAAGGGGTTGCACGCGCCCGATGGCACGAGCCCGTCGTACGAGCGCCCCATCGGCACGTTCGCCGAAGACGGCACGCTGAGCATCGCGCTCACGCCTGACGTGCCGCTGGCGCAACTGCGGCTGGTGCTCCGTCAGGTCGCGCTGGAGCGCATCCACTCCGTGCGCCTCGTCGGCATGCACGTGCTGGTGCCGCCGCCGGGCGTCACCATTCCGCCTCCGTTCGATCAGCAGCTCACGCAGTTGCGGGGCGTGCGCGTGCTGCTCGCGAACGAGGGCACCTGCGAAGAGCTCCAGTGTGAGTTCGGCACGCTCAAGGGCGACACGTTGGTGGTCGGTTCGGAGTCACTGCCGCTCGTCGACGAGAGCTCGGGGTACGACGACGGCGAGACGAACTTCGCGCGCGCGATTCATCTCGAGCTCGAAGGTGTGACGGTGGAGCAGGTCATCAAGGCCGCGCACACGGCAGGTGAACGTCGCGTCGCGCTGCATCTCTAAACGCGCGTAGACTGAACGCGTCGAACCTGCCGGTTCGGAAGAGGGGGAAGTTCATGGCGAGCAACGAGCGCTCGGTCACGTTCGCGCGCGTGAGCGCGGAACGGGCGTACGCGGAAGAACAGGTTCGCTCTCAGAGCGCGCTCATCGGTGAACGTGCGGTCGCCATCACGCGCCTGGTAATGATGCTGCTCATCGGCGTGTGCACCAACCTCGTCGACCGCGTCGCCGGCGAGATGACCGTCGACTCCGAGCTGCGCACCGCGGCGGTCGCGGGCTACGTCGTGTTCTCTCTCGCGGCGCTCATCTCGACGCATCGGGTGAAGCGCGCGCGGCCGATGCTCTCCATCTACCTCGCGGGCTCCTTCATCTTCATCGACGCGGCGTTCTTTCTCTTCAACGCGTGGCTCAACAAGGCGTTGGGGCAGCCGCCGCGCGCGGAGATTTCGGCGGCGGTGTTCGCGATGTTGATCTGCTTCTCGGTCGCGCGCTCGCGGCTGGGGCACGTGATTCTGTCGACGGTCATCTCCATCGCGTGCGTCATCATCATCTCGACGTTCGAAGGCTGGTTTCACCCGGTGTGGACCTTGTTCGTCTGCAGTTGCCTGCTGGCGTTGGGCCTGCTCATCGGGTTCACCAACCGCCGGCTCGGCGCGATGTTCAGTGAAGTGCGGCGCCGCGAAAACCTGTCGCGCTTCCTGCCGCGGCAGATCGTCGACCGCGTGCTCGAACAGGGCGGCAGCTCGCTCGAGCCCGTGCAGCGAGAAGTCACCATCCTCTTCAGTGACATCCGCGACTTCACCACTATGAGCGAGCAGCTCGCGCCGCGCGAAGTGATGGAGTTCCTCGACGATTACTTCGGCCACATGGGGCAGATCGTTCGCGGTCACGAAGGCATGCTGAACAAGTTCCTCGGCGACGGGATCCTCGCGGTGTGGGGCGTGCCCGACCGGCAGACCGACCATGCCGAACGCGCGGTTCGTGCCGCCATCGACATGCGCAAGAAGCTGGTGGAGATCAACGAGCACCGCGTGCGCGACGGCTACCCGGAGATTCGCGTCGGCATCGGCGTGCACACCGGCGTCGTCGCCGCGGGCATGCTCGGCGGAGCGGACCAACGCGAGTACGCCATCATCGGCGACGCGGTAAACCTCGCCTCCCGCATCGAAGGGCTCACCAAGACCACGGGGACCGATCTACTGATCAGCGAGACCGCGTACCGCTCCGTGGAGCAGAAGTTCCCCGGCACGCGCGTCAGCGAAGAGAAGGTGAAGGGCCGCGAAGAGCCGGTCGTCATCTATTCGCTGGCCTGACGCTTCAGCACCGCGTCGAGGAAACGGCGGTGTTGCTGCAGCAGCTCGACGGCGTCGGCGTACGCGGAAGGAAACGCCGCGTCGAATGACTGGAGCTGCGGGAGCGCCACGTTCGCGGTGAGCCGCTCCGTGCCCGGGCGTGATGCGAGCAGCGCGAGCCGGCGCTCCATGTCGTCGAGCCACGCGCGGCCGTCATCACGCACGCGCCGTCGCGCCTCCTCGAGCGCGGCTGATTGCGCGGCGAGCAACTGCGCGCGGAGCTCGGGTTCGCCTGACGTGTCACATCCGCGATCGAACGCGTTGGCGATGCCGCGCAGCCTCGCTTCGAGCGCTCGCACCTCACGGCACTTCTCGAAGAGCGCGTCTCTCACTTTGCGTCGACGACCTTCTGCGCGGCGCGATCGACGGCGCGATTCACTTCACGGCATTCGAGAATCGACCACGCGTCGCGCAGCTTCTTCAGGCCTGCGTCGACGTCGGCCGGCGGCACACCGTCGGCTTCGAGCTGTTTCTTCAGCGTCGCGAGTTCTTCACCGAGCTGTTCACCGCGCGCGCACGAGAGCGTCGGCGCGTCGAACCGGCTGCACTCGCTCACCCACGCAGCGCCCAGCTTCTGCTGCGCCTCGGGAATGCGGTCGAAGAACCCGGGCTTGCCGTTCTTGAACTCCTGCTTCTCGAGCGCGCTCCATACGCGCGGCCAGAGTTGCTCGCACGTCGCCTTCGGCCCGGCACTCATCACCATCAACAACGCGAGCAACATGCGCGGCAGCGTATCAACGTGCGGACGCTTCGAGCGCTGAACGCAGCTTCTCGACGCTCTGCGCGCCGGAGAAACGTTCACCGTCGCCGAAGATGAAGAACGGCACGCCGCGCACGCCTTGCGACGACGCCGCCTGCGCTTCACGGCGCACGTTCGCCTGCGTATTCGCGTCTTGAAGAAGCGCTTCGACCTCGTCAGCGGTGAAGCCATGGCGCTGCGCGAGCTCGGTCAGCACCCGGGCGTCGGCGATGTTCTTCGACTCCAGGAAGTGCGCGCGGAAGAGGTCGCGCTCCAACGCGCGCTGTGTGCCCTTCGTCGCGGCCGCCGCGAGCAGCGCATGGCCGAACACGGTCGAGTGCATGCGCGGCTGCTTCGACAAGTCCAACGCGATGTCGCTCGAACGCGCGAACGCCTCGACCTGCGCGAACGCCTGCGATGGGTCGCGCCCCAGTTCACGCAAGTGCTGCGCGACGTCGATGCCTTCGGGCGGCACGTCGGGGTTCAACAAGAACGCGTGATGACGAATCTCCACCTTCACGCCTGATTGCGCGGCGGCCTGATCGAGCCGCTCCATGCCGATGAAGCACCACGGGCACACGAGGTCTGTGTACACGTCGACGACCGCGGTCTTCTGCGGCGCTGGCTTCGAACACGCGGCGAGCATCACCACGCTCGAGACGAGGGCGGCCCGCGCGGAGTGCAGACCGAACCGGCTCACCACACCGAGACCTCTTCGACGCGGAGCGCACCCAATTGAATGTACAGCGACGACACCGGCTCGCTCGGGAAGAGCGGAATCATCAGGTACGTCGGCGGGTATTCATCGACGCCGCCGTCGTGGCGAATGATGGCGCCGTCGAAGTCGTGATTGAGCGCGGCGCTCGCCAGCACCCCGCCGACGCCTGAAATCATGCTGACTCCGTCGCCATTCGCGTTTCTGGCGGCGACCGCCACGTACTGCGGAATCGCGAGGTCTTCGCGCGGAGGCGCGGTCGTCACCAGCCCCCGCACCACCAGCAACGAAGCGGCGAGCGGCTGCGCGAGGCGCAGCGTGACGTTTCCATCGATGAGCTCGACGGGCAGCAACACCCCGTCGGTGAACG
>JBEHYH010000235.1:0-9614 GCA_048498275.1 Myxococcota bacterium
CCTCTAGACTTGCCTGGTGGCTATCCAACACGCCGTTCTCGCCTTCCTCGTCTTTGTCGATGCGGTCTTGAGAGATGGTCATGATCACTGCTCCTTGGGCTGCGACGAGAGGGACAACTGCGAGAGATCTTTCGAGGCGTACGCGCGCGCGCCGACGGTGGTGTTGCGCAACGTGAGCGTGGTCGCCAGCCGGCGCACCGACGCCAGGCCGCTGCCGAAGCTGCTCTTGCCGTCACCGGGCTCGCGCACGCCGTTGGGGCCGAGGCGATCGCTCCTGCCCGCGTCGCTCAGCACCGCCTGCGTGAAGCCCGGGCCGTTGTCGATGGCGGCGACCTGCCAGCCGCGCGGCTGAACGACGACGCTGACCGTGCCTCCCTTGCCGTGCACGACTGAATTCGTGCCGAGCTCGGCGACCACCAGCGAGAGCTCACCGACCTCGCGCGCCGTAAAGCCGGCGCCCAGCGCCGCCTTGCGCACCGTCGCGCAGAAGCCCAGCACGTCGAGGCGCGAGGCGACCGACGCCGCGAGGTTCAAATCAGGGTGGGGTTGCGTCACTGCGTTCATGCGTTCTTCTCCACGTCGAGCACCAGCACCGAAGCGTCATCGTTCGAGCGGGTGACCGACTTCATCAATTGCTCCGCGGCGGTTTCCGCGGGCTCTGCGTTCAACTTCGGCAACAGCGCGCCGGCCTCGCGCGCGCGAATGCCATCGCTCGCCATCACCCAGCGCTGCCCGGCCTTGAGCGGAAAGACGAAAGAGCGAAACCGGTAGCTGGAGCCGCCCAGCGTGCCCGCCATCGCCACCGGCCGCGCCACGCCTTCGGGCGAGAAGATCTCCACGTTGCCCACGCCGGCGAAGGTGACCGTCTCGCCCTGCGCCAGCAGCGCCGACATCACCACGCCGCGCATGCCCGGCAGCGCGCGGTGCACCGCTTCGAACACCTGCTCCAGCGCCTGACCGCGCGCCTGCGTCGCCGCTTGGAGCGCCGCCTTCGCGCTCTTCTCCGCGTCGGGCCCGTGACCGAGCGCGTCGATGACCGCGAAGAGGCTCCAGTTGCCCTCGCGCACGTCGACGATGGCGTCACCACACGCGGTGAGACCTTCCATCGGGCGCACGCGCTGCGCGGCGTTGAACCGGAAGTCGCTCACGGCTTGCGCGCCCTTCGGTGGCCGGTGATGCGCGTGCCCTTGCCCGCGGCGCTCTCGATCTTCATCTCGTCGAGCAGCGAGCGCGTGCCGATGATGCCGCGGCCCAGGCCCGTGCGTGACTTGTAGGCGCCGCTCAGAATCACCTCGAGGTTGGGGATGCCGGGGCCTTCGTCGCGCGCGTCGACCTCGAAGCGCCAGTGCACCGGCTCGTCGCTCAGCTTGAGCTCGACGGTGCCCTGCTTCGCGTACATGTAGATGTTGCGCGCGAGCTCCGAGACCGCGGTCGCCAGACGCACGCAGTCGGTGATGCTGAAGAAGCCCTTGGTGAGCGCCTGCGTCGCGCGCTGCACGACCAGCACGTCACCGTCAGACGCGATGGTGAAGCGCTGCGCCTTCTGTCTCGCCGGCAACGCGCGCGTGATGGCGTCGCGCAGCATGCGCACCGGCAACGGCTTGCCGCCCATCGCGAAGAGCCGGCCCGAGGTCTCGAGGTGCGTGAGCAGCTCGCGAACCTCGACCACGTCGAGCGAGCCGGTCTCCGCGTGCACCGACGGAGGCAGGGTCCGGAACACACTGCGCGCCGCGCTGACTCCGATGGAGTCGTTCATCAGCGGCGTGATGGCATCGATGATCGCGCTCATGGCTCAGTCCAACGCGACGACGCGAACGCGCAGCTTCTCCAACGCGCGCTCGAGGGTGAGTGCAGTTTCCACGTGGCGGAGATCGACTCCCAGCTCCACCAGCGTGATGGCCACCGCCGGCCGCACCCCCACCAACACCGCCTTCACCCCGAACTGCCGCGCGATGCTCGCCGTCTCGCCGAGAATCTTCGCGGCGAACGAATCGACGATGCTCAACGCCGACACGTCCATCACCAGCCCGCGCACGCCCACCGATTGCGACAACCGCTGACTGACGGTGTCTTGAAGAAAGCGCGCCTGCGAGTCGCTCAGCTCCGAGGGGACACTGACGAAGACGCAATGACCGAGGCGCATCAACGGAATGAAACTCTCTGCGGCGACAGACATGGGGTTCGCTCGAAAAGACGTCGGGGGGATGCAGATTCGGTGACGACGACGCCGCCCCTGAGCACCACGCGTGCCACTCGCTAAGATCCCGCAACGACGTGAGATCGAGGAGGCACTCCGTGAGTTGAAGTCAACCCACCCTATTTCATGTCTGCATTCGGTGACGTTTTAACTGCTGACGCCGAGCCGTTGTGCCCATCGCCGCTGACGTACGGCCGAGGCGTACACGCCGAAAAGCACCGCGAGCGTGAGCGTCACGGTGAGCGCGTATTCGAGGCGGCCATCGAGCGCCGTCGTGGCAAACCCCCATTGCATCGCGAGGATGAGCGGGTAGTGCAGCAGGTACACCCAGTACGAAGCGTCGGTGAGGAAGCGCAACACACGCGCGCCTGCCGACGGCTTCAGCGGCGGTATCAGAAATGAAATGCCGAGCGCGCCGAGGGTGATCAACCAGGCCAGCACGCCCGACTGCATCTTGCCTTTGAGCTCCCACTGCAGCGCGCCGTCGTAGAGGTGAAAGCCCAGCCAGATGCCGCTCACCAGAAAGAGCGGCGCCCATTTTTGAAGCCGCGAGACGTGGTCGCGCGCGCTCCAGAGCAGCCAGCCGAAGAGAAAGAAGGCGCCGTAGTGCACCCACTCGAACGGCATCGGCCAGAAGAATTGATCAGGCCGATTTTCCGGGTGCCACTTCGGCGCGAAGTACGCGGGCACCGCGAAGAGCAGCAGCAGCGGAGGGAACTTGAGCGCGAACTCGAGCGCCTTCTTCGGCCACTCCATCGACGGCAGCACGAACGCGGTGAGGCAGAAGCTGAACAGATAGATGAGGAACCACAGATGCAGCGGCGCGAAGCGGAAGCCGGCGCCCGCGTAGTAGTCGGCGTGCATCAACCCGCGCTCGTGACTCGCGACGCGCGTGAGCCAATCGACCAGCAGCGTGAGAGGCAACGCGAAGACGAAGGGCACGAGCAGCCGATGCGCCCGGTCTTTGAGAAACGCCTTCGGCCCGCGTCGCTCGAAGACGAGGTGCGCGAAGAACCCCGACAACGCGAAGAACAACTGCATGCGCCACGCGTGCGAGAAGCCGACGAAGAAGACGAGCGACGGCACGGGCGACTCGTCTGCCACGAAGTACCAGGGGCCGACGTCGGGGAACCACGCATACGCCGCGTGGTACGCGACGCCGAGCAGCATCGCGAACGCGCGCACCGCATCGAGCCCGTCGTAGCGAATGCGCGGGGAGGCCGGACGATCCAACGATTGCGGCCCTCACCCTGACCTCTCCCGTGAACGGGAGAGGGAGTTGCTCAATTTACGTGGGAGTCGAGACCGCGCGCAGCATGTCGAGCGACTCGAGCGCCTTGCCGGCGCCCATCACCACCGACGAGAGCGGGTCTTCCGCGAGGAACACCGGCAGGCCGGTCTCTTCGCGCAGCAGCGTGTCGAGGTTCTTGAGCAGCGCGCCACCACCGGCGAGCACGATGCCGCGGTCGGCGATGTCGCCGGCGAGCTCCGGCGGCGTGCGCTCGAGCGTCATCTTCACCGCTTCGACGATGCCATTCACCGGCTCGGTGAGCGCGTCGCGGATCTCGTCGCTGGTGATGGAGAGCGTGCGCGGCACACCGGCCACCAGGTCGCGGCCCTTGATCTCCATGTTCATGGCTTCATCGGTCGGGTACGCGGTGCCGATGCCCATCTTGATGAGCTCCGCCGTGCGCTCACCGATGAGCAGGTTGTACTTGCGCTTCACGTACTGAATGATCGCCTCGTCGAGCTTGTCGCCGCCGATGCGCACCGACTTGCTGTACACGATGCCCGAGAGCGAGATGACCGCGACGTCGGTCGTGCCGCCGCCGATGTCGACGATCATGTTGCCCGAGGGCTCCGTCACCGGGAGACCCGCGCCGATCGCCGCCGCCATCGGCTGTTCAATCAAGTGCACTTCGCGCGCGCCCGCGTTCTCCGCCGCTTCACGAACCGCGCGGCGCTCGACCTCGGTGATGCCCGAAGGGATGCCGATGACGATGCGCGGCTTCACGTTGAACGTGCGCTGGTGCGCCTGCTGAATGAAGTACTTCAGCATCGCGGCGGTGATCTCGAAGTCGGCGATGACGCCGTCCTTCATCGGGCGGATGGCGACGATGTTGCCGGGCGTGCGGCCGAGCATCTCCTTCGCGCCCTTGCCGACCGCGAGCACCTTCTTGCCGCCGCGGGCGTCTTGCTGCACGGCGACGACCGAGGGCTCGTTGCTGACGATGCCCATGCCGCGCACGTAGATGAGCGTGTTGGCCGTGCCTAAGTCGATCGCGAGATCGCGAGAGAACAACGTGTGCAACCAGTCAAGCATTTGAGAAGTCCTCAGGGGCGGTTCGGAGGCCACGCAATCGTACAGTGATGCGAGAGACGCGCCAAGAAGAAGACTCAAAAGAATCAATATCTTGTGCTGCGGCACGCGGCGTCATTTCCGCAGGGTGTCAGTACGCGACACCCTCGCCGAAAGAAAAAAATGGTTCGGCTGCATACGGGTAAGGTGCGCGGCGCATGAGCCCCACCGACTCCACTGATCCTGGCCTCGAAGAGGCGACGAACCCCACCGGGGCGGCGCTTGAAGAAGAAGAGCAAGAACCGTCGCTCGACCCCATTGAAGACGCGTGGCTTTCGCAGGAACCGGAGACCGTCGAAGCGCTCGCCAAATCGCGCATCGCCGAGAACCCGAACGACGCGCGCGCGCGGGCGTGGCTGGGCCTGTCGATGTGCATCACTGAGCGGCTCCCGCAGGGCCAGGCGGAGATCAAACGCGCGTTCGATCTGCTCCGCGCCGAGCTGACGCAGGCGAATGACGAAGAGTCGAAGCACTCCATCACCTGGGAGATGCACGCCATCGCCAACCGGCTGACCGACACGCTCTCGGAGACGCCTTCGCAGGGCGTGGCCGCCGCGACGTTCGTGGTGGAGCAGCTCAAGTTCGAGCACTCGCCTTCGCTGCGCATGATTTCGGAGCACACCGCGGTCGAGAACGGTGACCCGGTGCGCGCCGCCGGTTTCTTGAAGCGCGCGCTGGTCGTCGACGCGACCGACCCTGAATCGCATTTCCTCGCGGCGCGCCTGTTCGCGCGGCTCGGGAAGAAGCCGCAGGTGCTCTCACACCTGCAGAAGGCGTTGGACAACGCGGCCGGCACCATCGCGGTGCGCACGCTCGCGCGCTACGAGCCCGACTTCGACGGCTTCCGGCAAGACCCGGAGTTCTTCGCGCTCATCGACCCGTTCCCCAAAGACGACACGCTGCGCCCCATCTACGAGGCGATCGACGCGGGCGAATTTGGAACCGCGGTCGAACTCGCGCACGCAGCGTTGCCTGACGCGGCGAACAAGCTCGACGTGCTCTACCCGTTGCGTGAGGCGCTCGAGCAGGTCGCCGACCGCTCCGAGGGCGAGGAGATTCCTCCCGAGCTCATCGAAGAACTCGAGCAGCTCGCGCAGGACATCGAGGCTGAAGAAGAAGCCGGCGGTGAGAGCGCGGTGTACTCGCGGTTCTGCGGCGATTCCTGAAACTCCCTCTCTGGGGTGAGGGCCGGACAAGATCATGAGAGTTCACCTCGTCGACGGCACCTACGAGCTGTTTCGCGCGCACTTCAGCAAGCGGCCTCCGCACACCGCGCCTGATGGGCGTGACCTGAAGGCGAGCGTCGGCGTCGTGCAGTCGCTCATCTCTTTGCTGAACGACGCGCAAGAAGCAGTGACGCATCTCGCGGTCGCGTTCGACAACCCGATCGTGAGCTTCAGAAACCGTTTGTTCCGCGGATACAAGTCAGATGCGGGCATCGACCCGGCGCTGCGCGGGCAATTCGACGACGTCGAAGAAGCGGTGCGCGCGCTCGGCGTCACCGTGTGGAGCATGAAGGAATTCGAAGCCGACGACGCGCTCGCGACCGGAGCGATTCGTTTCGCGGCTGATCCGCGCGTTGATCAGGTGCGGATCATGACTCCCGATAAAGATCTGGGTCAGGTGCTGCTCGGCGAGAAGATCGTTCAGGTCGATCGCATGCGGCAGAAGTTGATCACCGAAGCCTCGCAGCTCGCCGACAAGAAGCTGCGCCCGTCGAGCGTGCCCGACTTTCTCGCGCTCGTCGGTGACACGGCCGACGGCATCCCCGGGCTCGAGGGCTGGGGCGAGAAGTCGACCGCTGATGTGCTGATGGCGCACCCGCACCTCGAAGACATTCCCGATTCGGTCGCTGACTGGAAAGCGAAGCCGCGCGGAGCCGAGAAGTTGTCGGCCGTGCTCGCGCGCGAACGCAAGGACGCGATGCTGTATCGCGAGCTCGCGTCGCTGCGCGGAGACGTGCCGCTCAAAGAATCGCTCGATGACCTGCAGTGGCTCGGAGTCAGTGAAAACTGGAGCGCGTGGAACACGAAGGTCGGCAGCAGGCTCACCGCGCCGTCGCGCTGAAATTCCGCCGCGAGAAGATTGTCAGACCCGCGTGGTACCTCTCGCCGATGAACAAGAAGGCGACGGGGTTGGTGAAGAGCTCGCGCGCGTTGGTCAAAGACCTCGGCGCGTTGATTGAGAACGCGCGGCATCGGGTCGCGGGCGCGGCGAATGCGGCGTTGACGATGTTGTATTGGCAGGTCGGGCAGCGCGTGCGCACCGAAGTCGTCGGTGAGCAACGGGCGGAGTACGGCGAGCAGCTCGTCATCTCCGTGGGGCAGCAGCTCGAGCAACGGTACGGCCGCGGGTTCGGAGAGAAGAACCTGCGGCGCATGATGCAGTTCGTCGACGTTTTTCCGAGCGAACAGATTGTCGCAGCACTGCTGCGACAATTGGGTTGGACCCACTTCACGATGCTCATTCCGCTCAAGGACTCGCTCAAGCGTGAGTTCTACGCGGAGATGTGTCGCGTCGAGCGATGGAGCACGCGACAGCTCCGCGAGAAGATCGATGGAATGCTCTACGAGAGAACGGCGCTCTCGAAGAAGCCTGAGAAGTTGATTCGCAAGGAGCTGCGGGCGTTGCGCGAGACCGACGAACTCTCGCCGGCGCTCGTGCTGCGCGACCCGTACGTGCTCGACTTTCTGCAGCTCAACGACACCTTCAGCGAGAAAGACTTCGAGTCGGCGATTCTGCGCGACCTGGAGCGGTTCATTCTCGAGCTCGGCGCGGGCTTCGCGTTCGTCGACCGGCAGAAGCGCATCACCGTCGATGGCGAAGATTTCTACATCGACCTGCTCTTCTTCCATCGCGGGCTGAAGCGGTTGGTGCTCATCGAGCTCAAGCTCGGCGACTTCAAGGCGGCTTACACCGGGCAGGTGGAGCTGTATCTGCGCTGGCTCGACAAGAACGAGCGGCAACCGGGCGAGCACGCGCCCATCGGCATCATTCTCTGCGCGGGGAAGAAGAAGGAGAGCGTCGAGTATCTGAACCTCGGCGCGCGCGGCATTCACGTCGCGGAGTACGTGACCGAGCTGCCTCCGCGTGAAGTGCTGGAAGACAGACTGCATCGCGCCATCAAGTCAGCCCGGGAGCGACTCGCGCCGAACGTCGCGATGAGTTGAACTGTGTTCATGCGTTGGGCTCATTCGGCGGCGAGCGGCGTGGTGGCGAGTTCATCGCTCAGCTCATGCCGATGCCGCGGGCCATCATCGCCGCGACGAACGGCAGGCAGAGCGTCAGGAAGAGTTCGACATCGTTGATGCGCGTGAGCAACGCGAGCTTCGACGTGTCGACCGGTTGCTTCTTCGCCTGTGCGACGCGCCAGCGGATGAAGGTGATCATCGGGAAGAGCTCCAGCAGCACGATGAGCACGAACAACGTCAGCTTCAGGTTGAACAGCGGGTTGTGCAGATAGAAGTGCGTGCCCTTCTCGAAGCCGCCGAACGCGCGCAGCAGGCCGGTCACCAGCCAGAGCAACGCCGCGATGCCCCACGCGCCATCGGCTGAGAGCACGCGGGAGATCGCGTTCGGTTCGATGCGCATCGCACGCAAGCCGCGCCCGCGCAGGAATACGCCGGGCAGACCGATCGCCAGAGCCAACACGTGCAACGCCGAGAGGAGCGCGGAGCTGATCATGCGGCGCTTGCTAACGCGTCAATCTTGTCACCGTCAAGTTAAGGTGTTTTAAGGCGCTCATGGCGACCCGAAAGAAGCCCGCGAGCCGGTACCACCACGGAGATCTCCGGACGGCGCTCATCAGCGCGGCGTGGACGGTGGTGGCGAAGAAGGGCGTCGACGCGCTCTCGTTGCGCGCGGTCGCGGAGGCCGTCGGCGTTTCCTACGCGGCGCCGGCGCATCATTTTCCGAACAAGGAGGCACTCATCGAAGCGCTCCAGGAAGAAGCGTGGAAACGGTTCGCCGACGCGTTGCGCGCGGCGAGCGCCTCGAGCCGGTCGAAGAGCCATCTTGGAGAACTTGGTCGCGCCTACGTCGACTTCGCGACGAAACACCCCGCGCAGATGCGGCTCATGTTCCGCCCGACACAGACGCCCTGCCCCAGCTCGAAGCGCGCGTGGGAAGCGCTCGTGGAGGCGACGCCGACTCCGCTCGATGCCGCGGTCGCCTGGGCGATGGTGCATGGCGTTTCGTCATTGCTGACCGACGCGCCGTTGCCTGCTGCGATCGATCGCGAGCAGTTGCTCGAGCGCGCGCTGAAGGTCGTCGGCAGAGGTCTGTAGTGGCGACGACTCGTGCTTCACGAATCGCGAGCTGCGCGCGGAGAACGTGGATCGCTGAATCGCGAAGTTGTGCCGTCAATGCTCCGCCGCACGTCGGAGTCGTCGGCAGAGATCCATGGCGACGGCTCGTGCCGTACGAATCGTGAGCTGCGCACAGAGAACGCGCTCGCTGAGTCGTGCCGTCGATGCTCCAGCGTGCCATCGAAAATCGTCGGCAACTGTTTGTCGGGGAAGCAGTTGTCTACTTTGTCTACGTGCGCCGAAGGGTGCGTCAGTCGCGCGGCTGGTGTCGTGTCGAGATGCCGGCGCGTGACGAGCAACGCGTGCACACGCAGACCGCGTTCCACCTCAAAGAATTCGGCCCTCACCCGGCAATGCAGTTACGCGTGCAGATGTGCGGTCAGCACTGCGCGCAACGCCTCGAGCCGCATCGGTTTGGTGAGGTAGCCATTCGCGCCCGCGTCTTTCGCCGCCGCCGCGAGCCGGTCTTCACCCATCGCCGACAACAGAATCACCGGCATCTTCGAGAGCGTCGCGTCCTTGCGGATCGCGCGACACACCTCGTGTCCATCGAGCCCGGGCATCAACACGTCCAACAGCGCCAGCGTCGGGCGTTCTTTCCGCGCGAGCTCCAGCGCGGTGTCACCGCGTTCAGCGCGCAGCACGCGGTGCCCGGCCTTGGTCACCACGCGCGAGGTGAAATCGAGAATCGACGGGTCATCATCGGCGACGAGCACGGTGTAGCGCTCCGAGCGCAACGTCGCTTGAGACA
>JBEHYH010000236.1:0-9539 GCA_048498275.1 Myxococcota bacterium
CGTCGTCACTCATCTCTTCGTCGTAGCCGACATCGCGCTGCTCCTCGTCGTGCGAGCGCGTGAGCGAAGCGGTCGTCGAGAGCGACGTGTCCACCGGCTCGAGGCCGGCAGGCAGCGGCACTTCAAACGCCGCCCAGTGACGTTCTTGATTCGTCGCCACCCGCAGGCGGATGCGCACCAGATCGCCCGCGTAGAACTTGAGCGACTGACCGCCACCGACGTACGGCTCGAACCAGCGCTGCACGAAGAGCCCGTTGTCGAGCGGCTTCATCGGCAGCTCCTTCGGCGCGTACTTGAGGAGCGCCGAGTAATAGAGGACACCCGCGCCTTCTTTCTTGAACGTCAGCTTCTGTTCACTGCCGCCGCTCTTCGCGAGGAGGTCCTTCATCACGATGGTGGTGGTCTTCGGCTCCATCGAGCGGCCCTGAAACGCCTGGGTCATCAACTCGCCGGCGCCCATCATCAGCGACGCCTTGAAGTCGGGCGTGTCCTTCTCCTTGGTGCGCAACACCTGCGTCAAGCCGATGAGCGACCACGCGGCCTCTTGCGTGGTGCGCCACTCACCGTCGCCCTGCCGCACGCCGGTCAGGTACTTCGACATCTTCCCCACGTACGGGTGATCAGGCTGAATGTCGGTGAGCGCCTGCAGCACCGCGCCGGTGGTGCGCGTGTCTGAGTTGAACTGCGTCGCGTAGGTCGCGGAGTTCGTCTCCGCGAACGAGAGGCCCTTCGGCGATTCCTTCGCGTGATTCAGAATCTCCTGCATCAACGCGTTGGCCTGCTTGCGATCGCCACCACCGACGTACATCGCGTTGGCGAGCAGCGCCTTGCTGAAGAGCGAGAGCTTCTCACGACGCGAATACAGCTCCGCGTAACTCGAGACCTTCGGCTTCTTCATGCGCGCCAGCACGTAGCTCGCGAACACGCGCGTATCGTCGCCGCACTCGATGCCGCCCCAGCATGAACCGCAGTGACCGCCGACGACTTCGGTCAGGTAGTCGGCCGCGTCGTCGAGCGTCTTCTTCGGCACGGTGAAGCCGACGTCCTTCGCGCGCGAGAGCGCCATCGTCGCGTACGCCGAGGTCCACGGGTCGTGACAGTACGCATCGGGCCAGTAGCGGAACGCGCCGGTGTCATCTTGCAGATTCACGATGCTCTTCACGGTCGCGTTGATGACGTCGTCGGGGTTCTTGAGACCCGACACATCCAACGTGCCGAAGAGGTACGTGTTGAGCCACGCGTTGAGCTCGTCTTCCTTCGCGGCCTTCTTCGCGTTGCGCTCCGGCCAGGGGATGTTGAATTGCCCGGCGATTTCGCGGAGCGCGATGAACGGCACGAGCCTCGAGCTCTGCTGTTCGAGACAGCCGTACGGGTACTCGATGAGCTGCTGGAAGCCGCGATCGAAACCGGCGAGCGACGTCGACGCCATCGTCACCGTGAGCCCGCCGCGATCTTCGTAGACCGCCCTGGGAGGCACGATGCCTTCGACCTTCGAATCGGTCGTGTCGCCGTACGTCGCGACCGCGTCCATCTCGACCGGCAGCTCGATGGGGAGCACCTGTTCGACACCGTCGCTCGCGCCAGAGCCCTTCACCATGAAGCGGAACTTTGCGTCGCCGGCGCGCACGCCCTTGAAGCCGAAGCGCACTTCACGCGGAGCGCCTTCGTTGATGACGAGCTTCTGCTCCGGCTTGCCGGTGAGCTCAGCGCCACCCTCGACGCTCGCGGTCACCGTCACTTCGCCCGCCGAACCGCCGTGCGCGTGCACCACGATGCCGGCTTCGAATTCGTCACCGACGCGCGCGAAGCGCGGCAGCGCGGGCAACGCCATCACCGGCTTGTTCACCTGAATGCTGGTGTCGCCGCTCCCGAACTTGTCGGCCTGCGTGATGACCACCGCCATGATGCGGAAGGTCGTCAGGTTGTCGGGCAGCGTGAAGCTCGTCGTCGCCGCGCCATCTTTCAGCTCGAGCGTCGGCGCGAACAGCACGGTCGTCTTGAAGTCGCTGCGGAAGCCGCCGCCTGAACCGTCGCCACCGCCACCGCCCTGCTCTTCACCCTTCTCGCCGTACGAACGCTTGCGCACGAGGTGCAGCAGCGGCTCGCCCAGACGCATCGACAACGGGCGCTCCGGGTAGATGGAAGCGATCGGGTCAGGCACTTCGTACGACGTCAGCCGCAGCACGGCCTCATCGACGACGTACAGCGTGACTTCGCCGTTCGCGCCGGCACCTTTTGTGTCCTTCACATCAAGCGACACGTTCACCTTCTCGCGCGGCTGGTAGTCCTTCTTGTCGGTCTTCACGGTGACCGCGAGGCGCTTGCTCTTCTTCTCGACGTTCAACTTCACGAGCCCGATGCGCGCGTTCGGCCGGCCCGGGTCGTCACCGGTTTCGATGCCGCCTTCCTTCACGCGCGGGCGCATCAGCACCACGCCAGCGAACACGTTGGGCACCATGTCTTCGGTGATCGGCACTTCAACCGTCACCACCGAGCCCTTGAGATTCAGCAGGCGGCGCGACAACACACCTTCGCGCTCGACGGTGAACGCGGCCTTCGCTTCGGGGTACGGCGACTTGATCAGCACCTTTGCGACATCGCCGACGTCGTACGACGTCTTGTCGGTGATCAGTTCGATGCGGTCGGTGTCATTGCGCTGCCAGGCGACCCAATCAGAACCCGTCGCATAGATGCCGAGCGACGAGCTGTGCGTGCGCCCGGCCTCGTCTTTGATCTGCGCGCGCACGATGAAGAAGCCCGACGACTCCGGCTTGAACTTGCACGGCACGGCGCCATCGGCCGAGTTCAGCTCGCACTTCGCGGCCGGCGTCTCGACCGGCTCGGAGATCGTCGAGAACGAACCCGACGCGTCCTTCTGCTTCACCGACTTCCACTCACGCTTGACGATGTTGACGGTGAACGGCTTGCCCGCGACGCGCTTGCCTTCGGTGTCGAGCACCAGCGCCTCGAGCTGCGTCTCGCTGCCGGTCGACATGAAGTACGTCGGCGAACGAAGACCCACATAGTACTTCGCGGGGTGCACGGTGACGCTGGTGCGGCCGGCGACCGACTGACGGTTCACGTCGGTGACTTCGGCCTCGAACGTGTACGAGTACGGCTTCTCACCCGGCGCTTCAGTCACGCCCGCCTTCACGCTGAGCGCGCCCTTGTTGTCGGCCTTGCCCTCGCCTGACGCGAAGAAGCCGCTCGCCGACTGCGGGTGATTGTCGTCCCACCACCAGGTCTCCTGCGCGAACGTGAAGCCGGCGCCGGTCTCGGGGTTGAACGAGGTCTCGTTGCGCTGGCTGCTCCACTTCACCTGCACATCGTTCATCGCGCCGCCGAAGAGGTACCGCGCGAACACCGTCGCCTCGAGCGTGTCGCCCGCGACGAGGTTCTTCTGCTTGCTCTCGACGTCCACGCGGAACTGCGGCGCCCGGTATTCCTCGACGCGGAAGCTCTGAGAGACGTTGACGGTGCCGCTGCCGACGCTGCCCGACGCTTCGACGTTGAAGTAACCCGTCGGAGCGTCCTTCGGGATCTTCACGGTCAGCGTGAAGGTTCCGAACTTCGTGCACTTCACTTTGTCTTTCTTCACCTCGTTGCCGCGCGAATCGGTGACCGTGACAGTCATCGTGCTGCCTTCACTCGGCGCGCGGAGCTCACCGAGCACGCGGTACCGAACCACGCCCTTGATGAAGACCTCGTCGCCCGGCTTGTAGATGCCGCGCTCGGTGAAGATGAACGAGTTCGAATCGGGTTTCTCACCTTCCCAACCCTGCGTGAGACCGAACTCGTACGGCTCGACGCCGGAGTTCCACGTGTTTGCCGTCGCCGAGAAGTCGCCGTCTTTTTCAGCGACGATGACGGCGCGCGCGTATTCCCAGTCGTAGCGCGGCGCCTTCAACTTCAGGTCCTTCACGCTCGGCAGATCAGCGAAGCCGTCCGCGTTGCTCTTGCCGGTCCACGTCTTCGTACCTTCTGAATCGTAGACGGTGATGTTCGCGTCACCGACCGGCTGGCCGTTCGAAAGACGCGTCACCCACACCAGCGACGACTTCGGGCCGACCTTGATGTGCGCGGCGAGGTCGCTGACCTGCACGAGCTGCTCGAAACCGTCTTTCGGTTTGTACTCGAGCTCGTTGGAGTTCACGTTCAGCAGCACCACGCCGGTCTGCACGCCCGCGCCGAGCACCTTCTCGAGCTTGAGCGGGTGCACCTTCGCGACGTTGCGCGCGTACTTGAGCTTCTCGTTCTCCGTGAAATCAGCCGCGCGGCCGAGCGCCTTCGATTCAGCGCCGTCACCGTTCGCGACCAGCTTCGCGACTTCTTCAGGCGTCACCTTCCACATCTGCACGTCGATGTTCGAGAGGTTCGAAACCTCCGCGGGCACGATGGGCGCAGACGCGCTCTTCTCGAGCAGCCCGAGCGACCCACCGAGGATCAATGACGACGCGAGATCATCGGTGCGCAGCGTGACGCTCAGGCCCTCAGGCGCGCCCTGCTTGAAGACGTCACCGACACCCGGAGTGATTTCGATTTTGTACTGCGTGCCGGGCTTCCACTTGCCGGGCACGCGAATCACCGGGTTGCGGTTGTCCATCTCCCACTCGGAGCTCGGCGCGTACGCGCTCGCATTCTCCCAATCGATCTCGACCGCGGGCGTGACCTTGAGGCGCGTCTTGAGCGTTTCGACGTCAGCCTCGTTCGTCGTGAAGATCACGAGCGGACCGTACGGGCAGCGATACGCGCCCTCGCAGAACTTGGCCGAGTCCAACTTCATCTTCCCGTACGTCTTGAACTCGCGCGTGTCGGCCGACTTCATCGTCAGCGGGCCGTCTTTGCCGTGCAGCGTTTCAGGCAGCGTGAGCGAGATGACGGCGCCGAGCGGCAGCTCCTGCGCGGGCTTGAGCGTGTAGCGCATCTGCTGGTTGCGGTAGCCGCGCTCCTCATCGCCCATCGGCTCCCACACGCGACCGGCCTTCTGCGCTTCTTCCTTCTGCTTGCGGCGCTCGTCTTGAATCGAGACTTCCTTCACGACCTTGACGGCGATCGCCTTGCCATCAGCGGTGAGCTTCGCGTTCTTCTCGAGGTCGCTCGCTTCGACGGGCTGATTCAGGAGCAGGTTGAACTGCGCATCGGGCTTCACCCAGCGGTACCCAACGACGGGCTCGACGTCCTGCCACTGGAGCCGCGGCGTGGTGAACGTGAAGACGTAGTCCTCCTTCAGCTTCGCGCCATCGAGCGCGGCGAGGTCCTTGAAGACGGTGACCGTGTAGCTGCTCGAGTACTTCACGAGGCCTTTGGGCACGAACTCCGCCGTCGATGAACCGAGCCAGCGCCACTCGCCTTCGAGCGGTGGGTCAATCTTCGCGAACGGTTTCTCCTTGTCGCCTGCGCGCTGATCTTCGACGACCTCCAGCATCTTCACCGGGCGCGAGAAGGTCACCGTCGGGCGAACTTCACCTTCCTGCTCACCTTGAGGCCGCGCGCTGACGACCGCGAGGTCACCATTCGCACCGGGCAACGCTTCGGGGTTCACGTCGAGCTTCGGCGCTTCCGGGAGCGGCTGGAGATCGAGCGTCTTCGGCTCGGGCGTGCCGGTCATCGGCTCGGTCGGCGTGGAGCCCGGCTTCTGACAGGTACAGCCGGCGGCGAGCAGCAAGCACAGCGGCAGGAGACGGCGAGTGACCATGGTTTCCCCTCAAAGCAAGAAGTGCGCTCAGGCTTGTACCGCGCACGAATGAGAAGTGTGCGTCTTCTGAGCCACGGGGAACCGTGGGTAATCCCCCTCTCCCGCCAGCGGGAGAGGGGTTGGGGTGAGGGCCGAATTTCTGGCAAACGCCCGCCATGCCGAACCGCGAAGTTCACACCGCTGAAGCCGTCGGCTGGTTGCGCGAACAACACTTCGGCCCAGAAGTCGCGGTCGTCACCTCGATGCCCGACTCGTCGGAAATTCCTGCGCTGAAATTCGATGGCTGGCGCAAATGGTTCAGCGACACCGCCCAGCTCATCTGCGAGCGCGTCGCCGATGATGGGGTCGCGATCTTCTACCAGACCGACGTGAAGCTCGACGGCCGCTGGGTCGACAAGGGTTTCCTGGTCTCGCTCGGCGCAGAACGCGCGGGGAGCCACTGCCTCTGGCACAAGGTCGTCTGCCGCGCGCCCGCAGGGCTCACCACGTTCGGCCGCCCGGCGTACGCGCACCTGCTGTGTTTCTCGCGGAACAAGCGGCTCGAGAAAGCGCAGTCATTCGCCGATGTGTTGCCGCGACTCGGAGAGATGACCTGGGCGCGCGCGATGGGCCTCGAAGCGTGCGACGCGATTTCGCAGTTCCTCGTGAAGTTCACCTCGACGCGCGTGGTGGTCGACCCGTTCTGCGGCGTGGGCACGATGCTCGCTTCAGCGAACGAACACGGCCTCGACGCGATCGGCGTGGAGCTCTCACCGAAGCGCGCCGAGAAAGCCCGCGAGTTGAAGCTGACAGCTAGGTGACGTTCAGCTGCTGACGACTTTCGCGAGCCCCGCAAGGCGTAAACCGAACACCTTCTTGAATCGGAGCAGCCGCTCGACGGCCCATTGGCGATGCTGTTCCTGCTGCTCGGCAGAATCTTCGATGGACCCTGTCGTGTAGCAAGCGACTCTGCAGGCACGCTTCGTATCGAGGAGTTCCCAGCTCAGCGGTTCACCAAAAGCACTCTCAAGCGTATCCTTTTCGGCGCGAAGAGCTTCAAAGGCCGCCTCGTTCCGCTCACCGTCGCCGCCATCAATGTAGACCTCTGTTCGTAACTCGCCAGTCTGCGCGAAGCTCATTCCATACAAGAAGCCGCGAACGCCTGAGGAAAACGAGTACCAGTTCTGCGGCTGAGCAATTCTCGCGTTGGTGAACCGATGTTTCTCGCGCAGCTCATCGATGAGTGCTTGGAAGAACTCTTGGTACGACGCGCGCTTCCCCGACAGTTCATCGCCGCCCAACGGCTTCTTGGACTGGCGCGACCAATTGTTCGGCGACGCAACCAACCGAAAGTTCACCGCAGGGTTCGAGTCATCGACCTGAAGCAACTCCAACGCGACGCCGAAGTACTCCGTCGTCGTCCCTTCGCCTCGATTGAGCCAATCGAGCGCCTGTCGATGCTCCTCTCGAAATTCTCGCGATACCCAGATGACGACGCGTGCCTCGCTCCCCGCCGCGTAGGTGATGAGTTGACCGAGGTGTGCGTGATCAGTCGGCTCGAGCTGGTTCTCGATGACGACAACCCGGTCTCGACCGAGATCTCGCGCGAGGATGTCGAGCGAGAAGTCACCGACGTCGACTTCCTGATCGACGACCTCGAGTTCGATTCCCAGAACCTCCGACAGCATGTCGATGTTGTCGGCCAGCCATGGCGTGAAGTCGTGGGCTTCGTGTTTCCAGACGGTCCGCGGGTCGATGCGCTGCAGCATTCCGAGCTTGGCCATTGGATCGAAAGGATACTTGAGCTCCGGTAGCGTTCACTCAACATGCGGGAACACTGGCTGCTCGACGACTCGGTTCACTTTCTCAATCACGGCAGCTTCGGCGCGACGCCGCGGGTGGTGCTCGAGAAGCAGCGCGAGCTGCAGACGCGCATGGAGCGCAATCCATTGCGCTTTCTCGATCGCGAACTCGAACCGCTGCTCGATGAGACCCGTGCGAAACTCGGCGCGTTCATCGGCGCGAAGCCGGAGGGACTCGCGTTCGTCACCAATGCGACCAGTGGCGTGAATGCAGTCGTTCGCTCCCTCGATTTCGCGCCGGGTGACGAACTGCTCACCACGAGCCACGCGTACAACGCCTGCGCGAACGTGCTCCGGTACGTCGCGTCGCGCACGGGCGCGAACGTCGTCGTCGCTGATGTGCCCTTCCCCGTTTCGAGTGCCCGCGAGATTCACGATGCAGTGCTGGCGCGCGTGACTCCGCGCACGAAGCTGGTGCTGCTCGATCACATCACCAGTCCGACCGCGCTCATCTTCCCCATCGCGGAGCTGGTGAAAGAACTCGAAGGCCGCAGCATTCCCGTCGTCATCGACGCCGCCCACGCGCCGGGTCAAACACCGATGAACCTCGACGCGATCGGCGCGAGCTTCACGACCGGCAATCTCCACAAATGGTTGTGCGCTCCGAAAGGCGCGGCATTTCTGCACGTGCGCGAAGACTGGCGCGATCGCATTCACCCCAACGTCATCAGCCACGGACTCAATTCGAAGCGAACCGATCGTTCGCGCTTTCAGCAGCAGTTCGACTGGTGCGGCACGTTCGACCCTTCGGCAATTCTCAGCGTGCCGACCGCGATGGAGTTGCTGAGTTCGTTGCTCGGATCGTGGGACGCGTTGATGAAACGCAATCACGATGAAGTGTTGAAGGTACGTGATCAGGTACTCGAGATCGTTCCGCAACCCGTGCCACCGCCCGAGCTCATCGGCTCGATGGCGAGCATCGAAATTCCCGGCGACCCACGTGCACTCGGCGAACGCCTGACTTCGGAGTTCAACATCGAAATCCCCGTGTTCTCGTTCGGAGGGCGCGCGCTGCTGCGCATCTCGATGCAGCGCTACGTGCGTGACAGTGACATTGACGCGCTTCTCACCGCACTCCGTGCGATCGTGCGCGATACATGAGTCGTTTTGCAGCCATCGATGTGGGGACCAACTCCGTGCTGTTGCTGGTCGCGGAGAAGAAGGATGGAAAGTTCGTCGCGGTGCTCGAGCGTTCGGAGATCACGCGGCTCGGCAAGGGCGTCGACCAGAGCAAGCAGCTCGCGCCTGAATCAATCGAGCTCACCTTGAGCGTCATCGAACGGTTCGCGCGTGAAGCGCGTGACGCGGGCGCGCAGAAGCTCGTGGTGAGCGCGACGTCGGCCGCGCGTGATGCATCGAACGGCCGCGTCTTTCTCGACGGCGCGAAGGCGCGTGCGGGCGTCGACGTCGAGATCATCTCCGGTGACGAAGAGGCGCGGCTCTCGTTCGCTTCTGCCTGGAGCGACTTCGGCGGCGCGCAGCCGCTCGTGGTGCTCGACATCGGCGGCGGTTCGACCGAGTTCATCTTCGGCGACGCGAAGCGCATCTCGTATCGCCACTCGTTCGACGTCGGCGCGGTGCGCATGACCGAGCGGCACATCCACAGCGACCCTCCGAGTTCATTCGAGCTCGAAGAACTCGATGCGTCACTCGCCGAAAAGTTCGCCGACGTGCCGCAGGCCCCCTCGGAGTTCAAGATGGTCGGCGTCGCGGGCACGGTGACGACGCTCGCCGCCGTGGTGCTCGAAATGGGCACCTACGACCCCGCGCGAATTCACGGAGCCGTGCTGTCCTTCGACAAGCTCGCCGCCACCGTGAAACGCCTCGAAACATTGCCGGTGCACCTGCGTAAGACGGTCGCCGGCGTTCAGGAAAAACGCGCTGACGTCATCGTCGCCGGAGGCCGCGTGCTGCTCGCGGCCATGAAGACCCTCGGCGCGAAGGAGCTGGTGGTGCGCGACAGGGGATTGCGCTGGGGCATGTTGGCCGATCGCTTCGGCGGT
>JBEHYH010000237.1:0-9531 GCA_048498275.1 Myxococcota bacterium
ACCAGCTCGAGCTCGACGGTGATGTGAATCGTGTCGCCCACGACGACACCGGTTCCTTCACCGGGAAAGTCCCACAGCACGCCGAAGTCGCGCCGGTTCACGGTGGTCGTCGCTTCGATGCCACGACGAACTCCACCCGCGTGATTGAACGGCTGCGACGCGACCACGTTGAGCGTCACCGGCCTGGTGACGCCGTGCATCGTCAGCTCACCCGTCACCGTGAACGCGCCGGTCGCGCCGCTGAACGTCTTCGAAGCGAACGTGATGTTCGGGAACTGCGCGGCGTCGAAGAAGTCGACGCTCTTGAGGTGCGTGTCGCGCTCGGGAACTCCGGTGTCGATGGTGCTGAGCGCGAGCGTCGCGTTCACCGACGAATTCGCCGGGTTCGCTTCATCGAGCACCACCGTGCCCGACGGCTGATGAATCATGCCGCGCACGTTCGAGAACACGTGCTTGCACACGAAGCTCGCCGACGAATTCTCCGCATCGATGCTCCACTTCGAGCGCTGTGGAATCGCCGGCGCCGGCAGTTGCGGCCCGGTGAGCGCGAGCTTCTGCGCGCCCGGAGGAGCGGCTTCTTTCGAACTGCACGCACTCGTCAGCACCACCAGGATCGCGATGAGGGTTCGCATTGCGCGCTCGATGAACCGGGCGCCCCAGAAGTTTCAGTCCACAGCGAAGTCTCGCGGAGAGTCATGCCTCTTGTTCCTCGTGCCCGAGCCGCGCTCAAAACAGAAGGCCCACCTCGCCCCCGAGGTGAGCCTCCTGAATCCCCCCCGCGCGGGTTACTGCTGCGCGGTGTTGGTGTGGCCGATGAAGCCGTAGCGGCCCGTCACCCAGATGTTGTCCTGGTCGAGCGCGAAGCCACCGAGCAGATCTGACTGCGCCAGGCCCGCGACCTGACTCGAGACGTCGACCCAGGTGTGACCGCTGTCGGTCGTACGGAGCAGCATCGGGTCACGCGAGTTGTTGCCGACCGCCCAGCCGTGCACCTTGTCGGGCGCGAAGAAGATGGCTTCGATCGAGATCTCGTTGTTGGTCGCCCACGCGGCGGGCACGGTGGCCTTGGTCCACGTTGAGTTCTTCCCCTGCGTCGCGTTGGCCGAATAGTAGATGTAGCTGTTCTGCTGGAACGACGTGCCGTTGAACGCGAAGCAGTGGTCGTTGTCGACGCAGGTCACGCCGAACGGGCCGGGGCTGCTGACGTCGAGGTCGGTCGCGCCCGGCAGCTCCGCGAAGTGAAAGGTCGCGCCCTTGTCGGTGGAGATGCACACGCCGGCCTTCAGGTCGCCGTAGGTCGTAATCGCGCTCGAGCCCTGACCTTCACGCCACGCGTTCTGATTCAGGCCGTACGCGGGGTGCATCACGATGCCGAGGTCGGGCGACGCGTAGAACGACTGCGGCGGGTACGGCTGCGCGGTGGTGCTGATGTCCCAATCGCAGAGCGAGTGGTCGGCCATGTACTGCGTCTCGAAGTCGGCCGGCACCGAGGGCGTCGCCGTCGGAGCCCAGACGCGCGTCCACGACGTGGTGGCGCTCGGGGCCTGCGTCGCCTTGTAGACGTAGCCATCGTTGTTCGCGAAGAGCCACTCGGAATCAGACGACGACTGGAACTGCAGCGTCGCGTTGAGGCCGAAGTCGCCGCCGACGACGGTGCCGTTCTTCGACGCGGTCCAACTGCTCTTCTGCGTGATGTCGCCGTTCGCCGAGAGGTACAGGTCAGAGGCGGTCACGCGCGCGACGACGCCGGTGCGGGTCTTGATGAAGCCCAGCATGTCGAGGTCGCCGAGCACGCCCGCGAGCTCGTCGAGGTTGCCGTCTTCGTAGTCGCCGTCGAGGAGCAGCGTGCCCCACGCGTTGCCGTTGATGGCCCACACGCCTCCGCCGCGATTGCTCGAGCCACCCGCCGCGAGCACGCACTTGTCGGCGGCCGTGCAGTACACGCCGTAGACGTAGGCCGAGCTAGTCGCGAAATCGTCAGACGGGGTGATGACCTGCCAACCGTCGGTGGTGCCGGTGCCGCCGCCCGTGCCGCCAGAGCCACCGCCGTTGCCGCCGCCCGTGCCGCTCCCGCCGCCACCACCACAGCCCGCGAGTACAGCCAACAGCCCAGCAATGAGAGTCTTTCGCACGTTGATGCTCCTTGGTCGGGTTCAACTTCGTCCAGGGAGATATCGGACCGGGCCGCTCGACTTCCGTAGTCATTCCGGCGACAGCGCGAGCTTCATGCGCGCCTGCGTCGTCGCCGCGAGCGGCAGTTTCGACGCTTCGACGCACGTGGCTTTCAAGCTCGCGCAGTCATCTGCCTTCGCGCTGCACGCCGCGATGGTCAGGAAGGCGAACGGCTCCCAATACTGATTCGGTGAACCTTCGCGCGAGCCTTCGAGGTCCTTGAGGGCGCCGCGAAGCTCCGCGAGCCCCTCCTCGCGTTTGCCCGCGTCGAAGAGCACCTTGCCACGGAGCGCGCGCGCGTTCCCCACCACCGTCGCGTCACCCTGCAACGCGCGATGCATCTCGTAGCCTTCGGTGACGTGCGTGACGGCGGGCGCGAAGTCTCTCGCGGCTGACTCCGAGAGCCCGAGACTCACCAGCGCGCGGGCGAGCATCACGTGCTGCGCGTTGGGGTACTTCTTCTTCATGACCTCCACTTCATTGCGCTGGAGCGGAATCGCGTCGGCGGCGCGGCCCGCTTCGCGCATCGCATCGCCGGCGAAGCCATCGACGATCGCCGCGTTCAGATCGCCGCCGCTCTTGCGGTAGGCGCGCGCGACCTCGATGAACTGCTCGGTGGCTTCCTCGTAGCGGCCCTGCCCGAACAACAGGCTCGCGCGGTCGGACAAGCCCAGCGTCGTGTTGGGGTTGTCTTCGCCGTACAGCTTGCGCGCGTTGCGGATGTATTCGTCGGCGAGCTCGACGGCCCGCTCCATCTCCCCGGAGCGCTTGTGCAGGCGAGACAGCCGCAGCGTCGCGCGCAGGCTGGTATCGGTCGGCTGCGTGTAGATGCGCTGATACGCCTCGTAGACCTTCTCGCCGGTCTTCAACCCGGTCGCGAGGTCGCCTGCTTCGGCCTGCGCCCACGCCAACATGCTGGCGAGCTCGAGCGTGCTCGCGTGATCTTCTCCCAGCCGTTTGCGCCGCGCTTCGAGCGCCCGCTGCAGGAAGGGAATCGCCTTGAGCGGCAGCCGCTGGTGGCTCTGGTGCGACCCCTGCTCGAGCCACACCATCTCGCAGACCTCATTCGCCGACAGCGCGCCTTCACACAGCGTCGCGGCTTCACCGATCGTCACGTCGTGTTCGGCGAGCTTCTCCTGCTCACTCAGCACCGCCGCGCGCTTCTGGAGCGCGTCGACGAGCGCGGCGGTCGCCGCGGCGCGCTTGCGCAACACCACGAGCGCGTCATCGAGCTTGGCGAGCGCGTCATCAAACTTCGGAGGGCTGGCTTCGGTGCGCGCGGCGGCCGCCAGCACCAGCGACTTCGCGCTCTCGAGCGAATCGGCTCCGAACAGCGCGACCCGGCGCTCGTACGAGCTGTCGGCGAGCACCATCGCCAATGGGTAGTCGCCGACGTTCATCGCGACCTCTCCCAGCGCGTACTCGACGCTCGCCAGGCTCGCGGGGCGCGACCCGAGCTCGCTGCGCGCCTTCTCCGTCGCCTCCTGAAGCAGCTTCGAGCGATTCAGTTCACGCGCTTCAGCCGTACTCGGCGCGAGCACCTGCAGCAGCGAGCTCAGGTAGTCGAGCTGCGCCTGCGATTCGGCGGCGGCCTTGCGCGCCTTGTCGGCCTGCCAGAGCGCTCCCGCGATGCCGGCGAGAATGGCGACGACGGCCAGCGACACCAGCGTCACCGCGCGCCAGTTGCGGCTGATGAACTTGCGCAGCAGATACCCGCGCGTCTGCGCCCGCGCGGTCACCGGAGCGCCGGCCAGCCACGCTTCGAGATCTTTCGCGAGCGCGTTCGCGGTCGGGTAGCGCTTGTCGGGCTCCGCCTGCAGACACTGCAGCACGATGGCGCTCAGGTCGCCGCGCAGCCGCTTCGACAGCGCCTGACGAGAGGTGAACCCACGCGCGCGAGCGTCTTCTTCTTCTACCTTCAACGCGACCCGCGAGAGCGGTTCACGGTCATCGGCCGCGCCCCGGGGAACGGTGCCGCTCAGCAGGCGGTGCAGCACCACCCCGAGCCCGTAGATGTCGGTGGCGGTGGTGATGACGCCGTCGTGCAGCTGCTCCGGAGCCGCGTATTGCGGCGTGTGCGGTTGATCGCTCGTCGCGCCCGCTTCACCGCCGAGCAGCTTGGCGATGCCGAAGTCGAGCAGCTTCACCTCACCCGACGGCCCGACGAGAATGTTCCCCGGCTTCAGGTCGCGATGAACGATGAGGTTCTGGTGCGCGTGCTGCACCGCCGCGCAGACCTGGAGAAACAAGCGCACGCGTTGCTCGAGTGACGCCTTGCGCGCGTCGCACCACTCGTCGATGGGCACCCCTTCGACGCGCTCCATCGCGAAGTACGGCGCGTTCGTCTCGGTGACGCCGCCGTCGAGCAGCGTCGCGATGTTGGGGTGCTTGAGCGCCGCGAGAATCTGCCGCTCGCGAAGAAAGCGCGCGCGCAGCTCCGGCGTGTCCATACCGGTGCGGATGAGCTTGAGCGCGACGAACTGTTGAAACTGCCCGTCGGCGCGCTGGCCCAGGTACACCGCGCCCATGCCGCCGCGGCCCGCGATGCCGGTGACGCGCCACGGGCCGATCTTCTCGGGCAACGGCTCTTCGGTCGCCACGCCGAGCAACGGAGCGCGATCCAACACGCCGTCCTTCGCGTCGGCCTCGAGGAGCGCGGACACTTCACGATGCAACTCCGCGTCGCTCGCGAGCACGTGAGCCAGGCGCGCCGCGCGCGTCGCCTCGTCGGCCTCGACCAGTTCATCGAACAACGCCAACGCCTGACGGCTGCGCTCGTCTGAGTTCATCGCAGTTCGTTGTAGAGAAACGCGCGCGCCTTTCGCCAATCGCGCCGCACGGTGCGGTCGGTGACGCCGAGGAGCCGCGCGATCTCCTCCTCGCCCATGCCGCCGAAGTAGCGGTACTGCACGACCTGCGAGAGCCGCGCGTCGAGCGCTTCGAGCCGCTGCATCGCCTCTTCGAGCCGCACCACGCTCACGTCGCTGTCATCGACGAGCTCTTCATGGAGCGTGACCTTCACCGCGTTGCCGCCACGCTTGTCGCTCAACGAGGCGCGCGCGACGTCGACGACGATCTGCCGCATCGCGCGGCTCGCCAGCGCCAGGTAGTGCTCGCGATCGTTGATCTCGTAGTCGGCCGCCGAGAGCTTGAGCCACGCCTCGTTCACCAGCGCGGTCGGCGTCAGCGTGCCGGAGGTCTTGCGCGCCAGTTGTGCGCGCGCCGACTTGTGCAGCCGCTCGTAGATGAGCTCGTAGGCGCGATTCCCCGCTGACGAATCGCCGTCACGGGCACCGCGGAGCAACTGTGTAAGCGACTCAAGTTCCACGAGATTTCGCCCGCATGTCCGGTTTCCGGGAGCCCTTCCGAGATTCCCGATGAAATGCCCCCACTCGCCCCCAAAACTACCGAATGCCTTACCACCGCGGAGCGCGAAGTCGTCGATGGCGCGCTCTCGGGAAAGTCGACCGCTGAGATTGCAATGGAGCGAGGCTCTTCGCCCCGAACCATCGCGAACCTCCTGGCCCGCGCCTACCGGAAGCTCGGCGTACGTTCGCGCTTCGAGCTCGCGGCGTTGATGAACCCGACAGAGCGGAGCGCCGATGACGCGACGATTCTCTCGGAGCGTGAACAGGCGGTGCTCACGCAGCTCGCGCGCGGCCAGTGCAACAAGGCCATCGCCTACGAGCTGCACCTCGCCGAAGGCTCCGTCAGCACGTACCTGAAGCGCGCGGCCGCGAAGTTGGGCGTGCACGGGCGCATGATGTTGATTCATCGCGGGCGTCAATTGTTGGCCGCCGGAGAGCTCCCGCTCGCCGCGTGACAGATTCGCGCCGCTCTGGCATTTCAGGCGCGCGGAGGCGTGCATGACGAATCGGTGGTGGCTTGGAGCGATGTGTTTGGTGGGGTGTCTGTCTCCCGTGAGCGAGACGACGCCGACTGTCGAAGTGCCCTCCTGTATTCCCGGGCGCGTCGAAGAGTGCCCGTGTCTCGGCCAGCGAACCGGCGTGCAGAAGTGCCTCGCCGATGGAACCTTCGACGAGTGCGTCTGTGACACGTCGACGACCGGTGGTGGTGACGGTGCGTCGTCGACCGGCGGCGGCACGGGTCACACGACGGGCGGCGGGTATGTCTCCGGCGGTGGCGGCGGTCACGTCACGGGCGGAGGCTTCGGTGGCGGCGCGCCGACGGGCGGTAACGGCGGTGGCGGGAACGTCATCGTGCCCCTCGACGGCGGCATCGTGTTGTCAGCCGGTATCGACACGCTGATCGATCTCTTCCCCGTACAGAACGGGCTCATCGTGGTGCGCAGCACCGGCGTGCAATTGCTCGACACGCAGGGCGCACAGGTCACCTGGGTGGCGTCGCCGCGCGAAATCACCTCGGCGGCGTTCGACGGCACGCTCCTGGGCGTCGCTGACCTCGCGATTCTCACCGTCTACGACGTGCAGCTCAACGCGCTGCGCTCGGCCTCGCTCGTCGAGAGCTGCGCTTCCTCGGTGGTGCTCAGCGGCGGGCGTTTCGTGTGCGGCCCTCCCGGAGACTGGGACCGCGTCTTCGCGGTCTTCGACATGAACACCGGCACCATGCTCACCAACGGCCCGGGTCAGTTCACGTACGACGGCATCCCCATGCGGCGCGTGCCGGGCACCGATGACTTCGTCACCGTCACGGTCGACTTGAGCCCGTCTGACTTCACGCTCTTCCGCGTGGCGACCGACAACACGGTGCACTCGTACGGCGATTCGCCGTACCACGGCGCTTTTTCGGCCAACACGTCGTTCGCGTTCGATGGCCTGCCTCCGACGCATCTGATCAACGACACCGGCGAGATGCTCAAGATCTACACGTCGAACTGCGCGGAGACCTATTCGACGGGCAACTGTTTCGCGCGCGATGGCCAGCTCGGCGTGCTGCCGAATGGCCGTGCGTTCCTGTCGATGACCGAAGGCCCGCCGGGGACCATCTACGGAATCTCGCAGGTAACGCCCAACACCTCCTACTTCGATGCGCGCTGCTCGGGCATGGGCGGCTGCTCGATCGATCGCATCGACGTCGGCGCGCGCGTGATTCGCGGCCGCACCACGTGGACCGGAGATGTCGCGAAGGTCATCGCGCTGCGGTTCGATTCGTGGCGCCAGCGCGTGGTGATGGGCTTCCAGAAGCCGGGCGCGAACTACGACGACCCCGGCACGTGGGAGATCGTCAGCTTCGCGCCGTGATCACTGCAGGTCTCTGGTGTTCGCGGCCATCACACCGACGGCACCGCGGCGAGACAGCATCCGCCCGAGGAAGAAGCGCGCCAGCTTGTTCACCGCTCCGGGAATGAAGGTCGGCCCGCCGCCGAGTGAATCGAGCGAACGTTCGGCGACCTCGTCGGCGCTCAGAATTCCCGGCGCTTCCTTGCCTTCTGCGGTCTTCAGATAATTCGGAGTCCGCACCGCTCCCGGGCACGCGGCGAGCACGTCGACGCCGTGTGCTTTGAGTTCGCCCCACAGCCCTTCGGCGAGCACGATGTTGAACGCCTTGCTCGCGGCGTACGTCGCGAGGCGCGGGTTGCCCTGAAAGCCGGCGAGCGACGACATCAACACCAGCCCTCCGTGTTTCTTCGCGATGAGCTTCGGGCCGATCGCGTGCACGAACTTGAGCGGCCCGCGGATGTTCACGTCGACCACCCGCAGCGCCTCTTCGAGCGGCTTTTCGAGCAGCGGCCCGACGAACGAATACGCCGCGTTGTAGACGCCGAGGCCCATGTCGAGCTCACGCAGCTCGGCGAAATCAGTCGTCGCGAGGTCGGTGACCAACACCTTCGTCTCGACCTTGTGCGCGGCTTCGATTTCAGCCGCGAGCGCGCGCAGCTCGGTTTCGCGCCGCGCGAGCACCGCGACGTTGAGGCCACGCCTGGCGAGCGCGTGCGCGAACGCAGCGCCGAGACCTTCCGACGCGCCGGCGATGACCGCCCACGGCCCGTATTTCTCGCGGAACGTCACTTCGCCTCGCGGGTGAACGGGTGCTCCATGCGGAAGCGCCAGCTCACGAGAATCGGCAGCAACCACCACGGCAGATTCGCGGCGAGCACGGTGCCGAACTTCGGCGTCGCGAACGGCCCATACGCTTCTTCGAACATGATGATCGACACGTTCGCGAACATCACGCCCGACCAGAAGATCGAAGGCAGGCGAATCCATTCCTTGCCCTTGATGAGCGCCCAGATGGCCGCCGCGTAATACGGGCCGAACAGAATCACGTCGAGCCAGATGGTCGCCTTCCACCACATGGGGCGCGCGTTCTGGAGCGGGTCGAACGTGTTGCCCCACCAATGCACGAGGTCGACGAGGAACGCCGGCGGCCACAGCGGGTATTCGAAGTGCGTCACGTCGGCGATGACCAACTGCTCGAGGTCGACGATGTAGGTGATGAAGCCGAGGTTGATGATGAAGAAGCCGAGCAGCACCCAGTCGAGGGGCCGCTCCCGGAGGGGAATCGTCACGCGTTGGCTCACGCGCGCCCCTCTAACCAACTAGAGGCGCGCTTGCTCGTCTTCGATGTTCGGCACCGCGAGTTCGAGATGCGTCGAGACGCGGCGCCACAATTCCGCCGAGCGGAAACAGTTCGCTTCTTCGAACCACTTCACCTGATTCAACGGAGGCTGCCGCGCGACGAGCGCTTCGAGCGCGGAGACGACTTGCTCACTGTGCGCGCTGGCCTGGCCCCACGCGCGGGCGCGGGGCAACACGGTCTGCGCCTGCTTCTGATTGCCCGCGCAGAGCCAGGTGAGCGCGAGACACGCGGCGACTTCGGCGGGGTCCAACGCTTCTGACCAACCGCCCTTGTGGTCTTCGAGGAGATCGAGGCTCGCGAGAAAGTCGGCGCGCGCGAGGCTCAACTGCAACGTGTCGCGGCGCTCGAGGTGCCGCAGCAGCTTCAGCAGGCCGGAGAGATGCCGCGTCCACGCCATCAATTCGGGCCAGACATTCTCTTCAGCCGCCTTGCGCGCGCGATTGAGCGCCGCTTCGGCGCGATGCACGTCGAGCTGCTGCACGTAGACCAGCGCCATCGCCGCGGGGCCCCACGCGCGCGCGGCGTGTTGAGAGATCTGCTCCGACAGCGCGACGTAGCGTTCCTGCGCGGCGAGCGCGGCGCCGTATTCGCCGAGGTGCGCGAGCGTCAGCCCGAGTGAATGCAGCGCCATCGCTTCACGCCGGCGGAAGCCGATGCGCCGCGCGAGCTCGAGGCTCTTCTCGAAGCCGTTGCGCGCGACATGGAGCGCACCGTCGCGGAAGTGCAACGCGGCCCGCGAGCTCCACGAGACGCATGATTAAAGGGCGTCACCGCGCTGCCGCGCGAGCGCGATGGGCT
>JBEHYH010000238.1:0-9524 GCA_048498275.1 Myxococcota bacterium
TGCGCCTTGATGCAGTCGTCGTCGTAATGCGCGCGGCGTAGCGTGAGCGCGAACGAGATCACCACGCACAACGCCGCAACGCCGACCATGAACTCGACCAGGTACTTCGAGGGCATCGGCTACCCGAGGAGCTCGCTGAGCGGACCCGGCGCGATGCGCGTGTCACCTTCGCGACCGAACATGTCCATGCTCGTGTCGCCGAGCGCGTGGCCGAGGGTGTTGAACAGGTTCGACATCTGCCGATTGCCGGTGCTGCCATCACCGGGGAAGACGACGGTGCGGCCATCGGTCTTGAGCCCCAGCGAATTTCCACCGACCAGCAATGACGGCCATTCGCGCGCTTCGGAGTGATGCTGCTCGCCGTTGTCAGACATGAAGAGAATCGCGGTGTGGTCGAGCATCGAGCCGCTCGCGTTCACTTCAGGTGTCGATGCGAGCGTGCGAGCCAGCTTCGCGACGAGCTCCACGTGCTTCGTGGTGACCTGCGTGATCGCCGTGTAGTTCGCCGCGGTCTCGATGCCGTGCTGCAGATCATGCCGGCCGAGCGAGGTGATCGACGACGCGTAGCGAACATCGAAACCCGATGAACCCGACGCGAGCACGATGTTGTTGGTGAGCCCTCCGAGCAGCGCGGATTCAGCGATCTGAAACTGCGCCTCCAACCACATCAGCGAATCAGGAGGACTGCCTGCATTCGCGATGAGCGGATTCGCCGAGGGCTCCACCGGCAGCAGCGGGCGAACCGCGCCGGCCATGTTCTTGAGCTGCGCTTCGCGCGAGATGAGCGCCTCGAGTGACGTCAGGTAGCGCTCGAGCTTGATGCGCTCATTCGAATTCCCACGGAACGTCGCGAGCGCCGCGCGCACATCGTCCGCCGCGAAGTCGAACATCATCGAGCGCTGATTCCCCGAGACGTCTCCCCCGACGATGGTGCCGAACAGCGACTGATACGCGAGCGACGGGTTCACCAGAATCGGCGCCGGCTTGCCCGCATCGAACAGACACGACTGGTACACGATGGGCGTCAGCGAAGCGCTGACCCCGAGGCGGATGCAGTCGAACGGCGCGCCCTGTTTCAAGCGCGCAGCCATCGTCGCGTCGAACGTCGGAGCGGAACCATCGACCGCGCACGACAGCGCTCCGGTTCCGGAGGAGTGCCCGCCGCCGGTGATGAGGCTCGAGAGCCCGAGCACGACGGCCGAACGTTCGACCATCGACGCGTCACTGCTCGAATCCGCGAGCGGCCCCAACGCGCACGCCGACGCGAGCGTGTCGTTCTGAAGCGTGAGCCCCATCGCCGGGTAGTCGCGGAAGAAGATGCGATTCGTCCCGATCGCAGCCGCGCCGATGGCGGCGCGCGCACCGGTCGAGAGGAACATCTCCGGGTAGATGCCGTTGCACTCGAGCACGATGACGAGTCGCTTCGGCGGCGTGCTCTGCGCGAACGCGGTGCGGAAGAACGGCGCGAGCAGGCCGGTGGTGAGCCCTTTGAGCAGCGTGCGGCGTTTCATTTATTCGCCCTCCAGCGGCGCGCGACGCGTCTTCCACGTGTCGCTGACGATCAGCGCGTTCACCATCTGCAGGAACGAGCCGTGATTCGAGTCGTAGGCGCTTTCCATCTTCGAGAGCGTGCACGCGTCGGTGAGGTTTTCAGGCCGCCCCATGAAGTAGCGGAAGGTCTGCCGCACGAAGCACCGTTTCACGTACGGTGAGTCGGCGAGTTTTTCCGAGAGCTCGACCGCGTTCGCGACAGGGCCATCGAGTGACGGGTCGGGCATGCTCGAGAGCGTCGAAGTGCCATCGGGCGTCGCGTGACCGCCATCGGCTCCACGGTCCCATTCGCGCAGGTAGCCGGCGTGGTTGTACGTCTCGAAAGGCATGCCGAGCGGGTTCATCAACGCGTGGCACGCCTGACACTGCGCGCTCGACGTCGCCTCGGTGAGCCGGGCGCGCGCACTCTTGTCGGGCGTGTGTGGGCCGACCTTCGCCATCACGCGCACCGAGGAAAGCGGAGGCACGTAACCGCAGAGCAGGTTCTCGCGAATCCATTTCCCGCGATGCACGGCGGAGGGGTCGTCTTCGAAGTTGTTGCCGTGCGCGCCGAGCCACGCGGGGTGCGTGAGCACGCCAGCTCGTTCGTTGGAAGGCAGCGTCACCCAACGCGCATCGGGTGCATCGGCGATCGACTGCTGCGTGCCGTAGACCTGACCGGTCCACAGCACGGCGTTCTCGTAGTTGCCGGTGTTCGCCGTCGAGGGCAGGAAGAACCGCCGCGTGGTCAGCAGCGTCTTGAGCACGTCTTGATCTTCGATCACCGCGCGCGCGACGACGTCATCGAGCTGCTGCGTGATGGTCGATTCGTACCCGTAATACCCGCTGCAGAGGTTGCTGAACGAGCTGAGCTGATTGCGGTACCCGGAGCGATCGCCGTCGTCGAACTGCGACGTCGCTTCAGGGGTGTCCTTGAAAATCAGACACACGTTTTCGTAGCCGAGCCATTCGCGGAAGAAGCGCGCGAGGCCGTCGCCGAGCCAGAACTGCCCGCGAGCATCGCGGCGCTGCACTCCAAAGTCCTGCACGAGATCGAAGCGCGTCGCATCGGTGCCACCCGCGTTCGCGAGGAAGAGCTGCGTCGTGATCGCGTCGTTGAGAATGCCTCCATCGACCGCGGCACCGGCGATGTCTGCGTAGTGACCGTCTTCCGGCGCGGAGTAATCGGGGTACACCCAGGAGGGCGTCGCACCCGGGCCGCGCGCGCCGACGGCGTAGGTGAGTTGCTGCGCGAGCTCCCACGGAGTCAGTGCGACGCGGCCGTTGGTGACCTCGCCTCCGAGCTCTTCGCGGAAGAGGGCGCCGGTGGTGAGCCACGCGGCGTTCGAGATGCGGGTGATGCTCTCGGTGCGCAGGTCGGTGCCGGCGTCACCTTCTTGCGCGATGACCGCGGTCGCGAACGCCTGCAGCCGATCGAGCTCATCGGTGCGCGGAGGGCGGAAGTACACGCCGTGCGTGAGGAACTCCGAGAGGTAGTGCCGCATGCATGACTGCGAGGGCACGTCGTCCTGATACATGCAGCGCAGGCTCGCGTCGTTGCGCAGCCGTTCGAGCCGATTGTCTCCGGTGTATGGCCCGGCCCACGGAGGGCCGGCCTCCGCGATGATGGGGAGGAACAGTTCGACCATCGCGTCGTCGACCGATTCGTCGCGGGTCCACGTGCTGTACGGGTCACCGCCGCTCGGGTCGAACGGGTTGTCGAAGTAACTGAAGCCGGTCCAACTCCGCGTGACGGCGCCGCCGACGTTGCGCGTGATCTGCCAGCGATCGAGCCGGCGAATGCGCGTGGGCGCGTCTGACTGCGTGCCCGCGTTGCACATGAAGAGCGCGTCCTGCGGCAGGAGGTTCGGAGAAGGGTCACCGCCGTCGCCGATCATGCCGCCGTCGTTGGTTTCACACGCGGGCATGCCACCGTGAACCCACGCGGCGAGGGTGCCGACTTCGTACCCGGTGAGCGGAGAATCGGGAGGCATCTGCGCGGCCTGTGCGCGGATCAACGCGCGCTCGGCGTAGGTCTTGTTCGCGTCGATCTGCGACTTCGCTTTCAACGCCGCGAGTGACGTGAAGCTCACCGGCGCGCCTTCGGTGGGGGTGACGCCGTGGCATGAGATGCACTTGTCGGCGAGGAGCTGCTCCATCGCGCAGCCCGATGGCGGTTGATCGACGGGCACGATGCCGCCCGAGTCAGGAGCACCGATGGTTCCGGTGCATGCGGTGATGACGAGACAGCCGGCGAGGAGCGGGTAGCGCATCGAGCCTCCGAGGGACGCGAAGCATCTCCCACCCGCGATGTGTGCCGGAAGTGTTCTGCGCAGCCTGTCACGCTCGAAAGACGCTTCGCGCGCCGTCGAAAAACCGTGACCAGTCCATTTTTTCGACGGCGCGTTTTCATGAACGTGTCAGACGAAGCTCGCGCGCAGCTCAGCAGCAAGGGTTGGCGGTATTTCTTTTCAGTTGGCGCGGTGCCCGACTCGCTGGTGCCCTCGAGTTCGCGGCGAACTGCATCAGGCTGACGATGCGATGCGTTGACCAGTTCCCCCTCGGGTCGAGAGCACGTCCGAGTCGTGCGAGCTCGACACGTCAGAACCACGCGCTCACTTACGGAATCAATCCTCCGTGTGGCGTTCGAAGAACGAGAACACGCCGCAGTCGCGACACCAGATCTCTTCGCGGAAGGTGTACGTCTTCGACGAAGCGCTCTCCTTGAACTTCCAGTACCCGTCGAAGATCTGCGCGAAGTCGTGTGACCCGCACGCGCCACACGCCTTCAGTTGCCGATGACGGCTCGTGATCCCCGACCCGATTTTCCGCGATGAGCCGCCCCAGTCACTGAAGCCGTCGCCCCCGGGCGCAAGCTCCGGAGGCAACGCGCGAAAGTGCATCGGCGCGTACCTCGGCCGCGCGCGCACTTCGGGGTCGTGACTGTCACTCACGATGAGCCGCTTGGGCACCGCGCCCATGGTCTCCACGCGCCGGGGGTGCAGCAGCACCAGCAGGTCGAGCGGCGGTAATTCAGGCAGACGTTCCACACCGTCACAGCGCAGCACGCGGAGTTGGTGACGCGGCGGCAACTCGAAGCGTTGAAAGCCGCTGACGTTCAACTCGCGCACGAAGCGCATCGCGGGGTGCGCGAGAAGCTCGGCGTGCTTCGGTGTCACGTTCGCGTGCGAGATGAACCCGTTGCGCCACACGAGCCCGAGGTCTGAGAGGTCGCGGCGACCGAACCACGCAGTCTCCGCGGCACGTGCAGCCGTCGTCAGCCGTTGCGTGAGCGCGTCCGAGAGCGAGGGATCCGGAAACTCCACCTCGCGCGTGAGCCGCACGAACTCCGCGCGCGCATCACCGTGTTCTTCGAGCTAGTCCGCGAGGACCTCCCACGTCGCCGCTTCATCAGGTCGCGCGTCCAACGCTTCCAGAATGGGTGGGTGCACGCGCGCATGATCGCACCCGGTTGTACCGGCCGCGCAAGAGCCGCGTGCGATTCAGGCCGCCGACGTCTTGCGGCTCGCCACCCACAGGCCTTCGAGCGCGAATAGCACCAGCGCGGTCCACATGATGGTGAAACCGAGCCAGCGGCCCGATGACATCGACTCGTGGAAGACCACGACTCCACAGAGGAACTGGAGCGTCGGCGCGATGTACTGCATCACGCCGATGGTGCTGAGCCGCACGCGATTGGCCGCGGCTCCGAAGGCGACGAGCGGCAGGGCGGTCGCGACACCGGCGCCCACCAGCAGCAATTCGGTGCGGAGTGGAACGTGACCCAGCGCGCCTTCACCGTGCGATTCGAGGAACGCGAGGTAACCGGCGGCGGGCAGCGCGAGCACGGCGGTCTCGAAGGTGAGCGCTTCCGCGCTGCCGACACCGGCGCGCTTCTTCACGAGCCCGTAGAGCGCGAACGACGGCGCGAGGCCCAGCGCGATCCACGGGGGATGTCCATAGTCCCAACTCAGTACCAGCACCGCGACGGTCGCGAGCGAGAGCGCGGCCCACTGCGCGCGCCGCAGCCGTTCACCGAGCACCAGCACCCCCAACAGCACCGACATCAGCGGGTTGATGAAGTACCCGAGCGAGGTCTCGACGACGTGCCCGGTGTTGACCGCCCAGATGTAGAGCAGCCAGTTGCACGAGACCAACACCGCCGCGACGGCGAGCCATGCGCGCTTGTTGTTCGGCATCGTGCGCAGCGCCGGGAAGCGCCCGGTCGCGCCCAGCCACAGCAGCATCAGCGCCAGCGACCAGACCACGCGATGCGAGAGAATCTCCAGCGCGCCCAATGGCTTGAGCAGCGGCCAGTAGAGCGGGAACAACCCCCACATGAAGTACGCGAAGAGCCCGTACATCACACCGCGGCGCTGCTCACTGCTGGGGGTCACGCGCGGCGCCTTACCCTGAATCGGCGTATGCTGCGCGCCATGCGCTTCCTCGTGGTGTTCCTCGGCCTCGCGATTGTCGCCTACCTCGGCTACCGGTCGATGTACGGCGGCTACTCCGACAAGAACTCGAACGGCACGCCGAAGCAGCGCCTCGAGAACGTGCAGAACGCGGCCAACCGCATCGAGAATCAGCAGGAAGAAGCCGCGAAGCGCGCGCTCGAGAAGGCGAATACGAACTGAGCCGTGTGGAGCTGGTTCGACCTCGCATTCCCCTGGATTGGTGCTGTCGGCGCGGCGGTGTTGCTGGGGCTGCTGTTCGGCACGCGGCGGCTGCAGGGTGACCTGACCGTCTCGCGTTGGCGTGACCGCACGTGGCTCGCGTGGGCGGCGACCGCGGCGTACCTGCTCCACAACATCGAGGAATACGGCGTCGACGCGCTCGGCCACGTGCACGGTTTTCCCGATGGCATGTGCGCGACGGTGGGGCTCCCGCCGTTCCCCGCGTGCAGCATTCCGCCCGCGTTCTTTCTGGTCGTGAACCTGCCGCTCTTCTGGGTGGAGGCGCCGTTCGCGGCGACGCGCGCGCGACAGCAGCCGTTGGTGGGGCTCTCGTTCTACGGCGTCATCTTCGTCAACGCGCTCGCGCACGTGGTGCCGTTCATCGTGCGCGGCCTGTATTCGTCAGGGGTGGTGAGCGCGGCGCTGGTGTTCTTCCCGCTCTCCATCTGGACGGCGCGCGTGAGTGGCTTGAGCAGGCGAGCGCTCGCGTTTCTGGTGTTCAACGGCGTGGTCTTTCACGGCGTGTTGTTGGGCCTCGTGCAACTGCTCGTGCACGGAGTCATCGGCCCGCACGTGATGGTGGGCGCGCAGTTGGTGTTCAGTGGTCTGATTCTGGCGCCGCCGTGGCTCGCCGAGAAATGGTTGATCAATCGGGGACCACGCCGAGGTACTGCATCAGCAGGATGACGCCGATGATCAACGCGAGGGGAATCAGGAGCGCGACCTCCGGGTGCCAGCGCTTCTTGTGAACCGTTTTCTCCGCGGCGACGCAGGTCTCGCACACCGGCGGGTCGCCCAGCGTCTGACAGCTCGCGCACAGAAACGTGCCGCAGCGTGCGCAGGTCGTCTTCGCGGGGAGTTCATGCACCGGGCACACCGCGCCTTCGATGCTCACGCCGCCAGCGCCGTCGAGCTGCGGTTTCGCGGCGAGCAACGCGCGCGCCTTCTCGAGGTCGTGCTCATGCACCAGCACGCGCTGGTCGATGGGCGTCAACATCGCGCTCCCGCCGAGCATGTTCGAGTGGTGTTCGCCCTGCACGACGTGGGGAATTCCTTCGCCCTCGAGCAATGAGCGCACCTGCGCGGCCTCGATGCCGTCGGCGCAGTTGATCAACAGCACGAGGTCGTCGCCCATGAGGGAATGCTATAGCGCGGCGCCATGCCTTCGAACCTCGTCATCGTTCGCCACGGCCAGAGCACGTGGAATGAAAAGAATCTCTTCACCGGTTGGGTCGACGTCGACCTGACGCCGCTGGGTGAGAAAGAAGCGCGCGCCGCGGGTCAGCAGCTCAAGGACGCCGGCTTGAGCTTCGATGTAATGCACACCTCGTTGCTGACGCGGGCGGTGCGCACCGCGCATCTCGCGCTCGAGACCTCGGGTCAGGTGTTCCTGCCGGTGAATCGCACGTGGCGGCTCAATGAGCGGCACTACGGCGCGCTCCAGGGCAAGGACAAGGTCGAGATGGTGAAGCAGTTCGGCGCGGAGCAGGTGCAGTTGTGGCGCCGCAGCTACGACGTGCCGCCGCCGCCGGTCGAGCGCGGCCACGAGCATCACCCGTCGAGTGACGCGCGCTACCGGCTGCTTGCGCCTGATGCGCTGCCGGCCGCGGAGTGTCTCAAGGACGTCGTCGCGCGCGTGCTGCCGTGGTGGCACGACGCGGTGGTGCCGCAGCTCCGCGCGGGGTTGAACGTGCTGGTGGTGGCGCACGGCAACTCGCTGCGCGCGCTCATCAAACATCTCGAGGGCATCTCCGATGACGGCATCGTCGAGCTGAACGTGCCGACGGGCATGCCGCGTCTGTACACGTTCAACGATGACCTGCGCCTCGCGGCTCCCGGCAGGTATCTCGATGAAGCCGCCGCGAAGGCCGGAGCCGATGCGGTGAAGGCGCAGACCGCGAAGAAGTAGCCCTCTGGAGAGACCGGCACTCACGTTCGGAACGTGAGTTACGCCTCGTCGGCGCAGCGCCACGCTGGTCCATGAGCAACGCGCGTTTCGTAGGACTCGACGTCCATCAAGACACCATCACGATGGCCGACAGTGCGTCGCGAGCTCCAGCTGCGGTCACTGCGGCGTTCTCTGTCGTCCTGACTCGCGTTGCCTGACAGCAGGGCGACACTGGCGCTTCGTGCTGAGAAGCAAGCGTGTGACGACCGCGGCGCAGACGTATCGCCCGCTCGTTCATCAAGCCGTTACTGCGTGACGTCGAAGGTGCCTGACTCCGCGCCGGTGAGTGAGCCGCTCGAGGCGGTCAGCTTGCAGCCCGTACCGACCGTCGCGAACGCGAGCCCGGCGAACGTCGCCGTGCCGTTCACCGCCGCTACGGACTTCAACGAATTCTGATGCAGCGTCGCGGTGCAGCCGGTGACGCCGATGGCCACGGTCGCGCTCGAATCGCTCACCAGCGCTCCGCTCGAACTCACCACCGACACCTGAATCGGCTGGAGCGACGCGTCGCGCAGAAACTTGTTCGGGTAGAGCCCGGCCACGTCTGCCGGCTGGTTGACGAACTGAACCGCGGCGGGCGTCGGCACCGTCTCGACGGCCTTGAAGACCACGCTGGTCGTGAAGTCCTGCCCGTCGACCGTCGCGGTCACCGTCGCGGTGCCGGCTTCCTGCAACGTCACCCTGGTCTCCGCGACGCCCTGCGCATTGGTCTCCGCGCTGCCCACCGAGAGCTCCGCGGGCGCGTTCACGCTGAAGGTCACCTTCGCGCCGACCTTCACGCCGCCCTGCAACGTGGTCACGAACAAGCGCACGCGCACCGAATCGCCCGCGGTGGCGGTGGCCGAATCAGCGACGAAGTTGGCGTTCGACGCGCCGCCGCACGCGGTCAGCATCAGCAGAAAAGACAGGGTTCCCAAACGCATGGCGCCCCTCTCGCATGGCCCACGGGCGCGTTACAAGCGCCCCATGTTGACGAAACTCCGGGAGCGCTACCGCACGTCACGACCCTTCCGCTGGCTGACGGAAGGCATCGCGGTGCTGGTCCTCATCGCGGCGGTGAGCGCCTTTCAAACGCGCAACCACCTCCGCGGCACGCCTCCGCCGTTCACCCTGCACACGCTCGACGGCGCGCCGGTCGAGCTCTCGTCGTTTCAGGGCAGACCGACGCTGCTCACCGTCTGGGCGCCGTGGTGCGGGGTCTGCAAAGCCGAGTCGGGCAACGTGTCACGCGCGGCGCACTGGCTCGAAGGCCGCGCGAACGTCGTCTCGGTGGCCACCGCGTTTCGCGATGTCTCGCAGGTGCGCGCTGAAATCGACGCGCAGCACATCGACTACCCGGTGCTGGTCGCGGGTGAAGACTTCACCGGCGC
>JBEHYH010000239.1:0-9507 GCA_048498275.1 Myxococcota bacterium
GAGTGACGCGAGCGCGGGCCGTGCGCGGTGATTATGTCGCCGCGCATGGCTCTCGAATCGATTCCACAAGACGCCGCGCTGGTGCTCGTCGACCTCCAGCACGGCATCACGTCGTTGCCCACGCAGCCGCCCGCTGAAGAGGTGGTGGCGAAGGCCGCGAAGCTGGCGAACGCGTTTCGCGCGAAGAAGCTGCCGGTGGTGCTGGTGCGCGTGCAGCCGTTGAGCGCGGGCGCGCCGCCGACCGACGTGCAGCCGCCTCCGATGAGGATGGATGAGACGTTCGCGGTGTTGCGGCCGGAACTCGGCGTACCCGACCTCGAGATCGTGAAGCCCGCGTGGGATGCGTTCGTCGGCACGGGGCTCGATGTGCAGTTGCGGCGGCGCGGCGTGAAGACGCTGGTGCTCGGTGGAATTCGCACGGCCATCGGCGTCGAGTCGACCGCGCGCACGGCGTTCATTCTCGGCTACGCGACCCTGTTTCTGACCGACGTGATGGCTGACGTCGATGCGTCACTTCACGAGCGCGCCATCAACGGCATCTTTCCGCGGCTCGGGCGGCGCACGACGAGTGATGAAGTTCTCAAACAATTGCTCGTCGTGCCGAGAGAAAACTGAACTGCTAAGTAGAAAAGCGAATGCCGTGCGATGCTTGCCCCTCAAGCGTCCCTATTGCCGTGTCTCATACTTCTGCTTGAGCGCTTCCCCATCATCTGCTTTGCCTCAATCCCCTTCTCACCCAAAGCCGATAGTAAATCGGACACGGTCGGAGATAAATCAAAGTGCGCCACATGGTTTCGTTCGACGATCATCTCGACCAATGTGGAATCGTCCCACGGAGAACGCCGGTACCAAGCGACCAACATTGCGGCATTGGCAGTAGTTGATCTGCGGGTAAACGCTCCCGGAGAAAAATCAGCCGCCTTTTTTTGGAGGAATGTGTCGTCACAGTTGCTCCAAAGTTGATGGTTAATCGCCTCGCGGTCTAAGAGCGGCAGCGACGACAGAGCCCAAGCAAAATATCGACCGAAAGGTGCGGCGTCATTTCCGCGCCACAACTCCCAGAGTCGCAGCAAAGTAGAGATGCTGGGGTATCGCTGCGTTCTGCGCCGCTCGCCAAACCACGCGAGGGCCCAGCTCGCGGCTACCGCGAGAGGTAAATCGTCCGTGGCTATTATCTCAGACAACTCAGCTGAAAGAGGATGAAAACGGTTCGCGTCATTCGTGTGATCAGGCGTCTTATGGCGATCGACTTCGAACGCGAGCTTCATTGTTGCTAAAATAGCATTTAGCTTTTTCCGTCGGTCAGCGTCTCTCAAACCCGCGGCCAACGAAGATACGAGCTCGGACGAGGCAGAATAGCCATCGTTGAGCAGATCTAGTTCAGCCAGTTTGGCTGCTGGGCCCATGAAACGCGAGAAGTCAGTCTCTCCGCTTAAGAAGCCATCAACGACAATCTCTGTGTAGAGCTTAGAGAACTTGCTTGCGACGATTTGTACATGCCACTTGTCTTCGTCGAAGCCTAAGGGCGGGCTACGAGACCCAAGCTCGCGTAGCGCAAGTGCCAGTGTTGCCGGACTGATTTGAACTTCATCCACAACGCAACGATGAAGTAGGACAAGAGCATTGTTTGAACTGTCGTCGTCTTCGCTCTCTTCGGGTAGCGACTCACAGGCCTTGATTAGACGCTGAATGAGCTGGTCGGCTTTTCTGCCAGCCATCGCGGTTGCCATTGTGATTACTTCTCGCCAGTTTTCGTGGAGAAAGTGCGCCGAGAGAAGGTCAGTGAATCCGTTCGAATCAGATCTGTTCGGAAACTGATCCTCGAAGAACCCGCGAGCCGAAAGGTACTCTTGAAAAGTTAGATGACGGAATTCGTAGAGCGGCTGAAGTTGTCCGTCGAGCAAGACGTGGCCAACTTGCATCAGTAAGCTACTTCTATATTCAATACGATCGATGAATTGCTGCGGGGACAACTCAGAAAACTGGAGTTCCGCGTCCAACTCTGACTTCGCAGCTGTTAGCAACCTTAAGAGATCCGGTCGGGCGATCTGCTGAACTCCAGAGTTCATCATCGAGCATGCAACATAAGAGAGCTGCGCAAGAGTTTCGTCTTCATCTAATGGCTGATAGCCTTCGACATTCCAAGTTCTAACAAGCACTCGAATTGCCTCTCGATACAGCGCAGTTCTATTCTTGGGGAGTTCGCGCAGGGTTCTTTTGACAACAAGAAGAGTCGTCAGAAGAAGTGGGTTTTCTGCGAGTGTTCTGATCTGTGCGTTTTGCCAGATCGTTTCCGCAACGGCTCTCGACTCTCGTTCTATTCCTGCTGTTGTTCCCAGAATCTCAGCGTGCCATTTGATGCAAAGTCTAACTACGTCGTCCTTTTTTAGTCCGCTGAGTTTTACTGACTTGCATGCACTCGCCATTACGCCGGCTATCTGCCTAAATCCGGCGTGCCTTGACGTTATGACTAGCGATGCATCCGGAAAAATCGCGACGAAGGTGCGGAGCTGGGTAGCGAACAATCGTCTCTTGGTCTCGTCCGATATTTCGTCCAAACCGTCGACAAGGATCAGTGCTTTCCCTGAGCGCAGTGCGGAATGCGTTCGGGCCTTCATTGCCACCAATTCATCTGGACTCAGCCCAGCGTGTTTAAGCGACTCGTCCAGAAGCGATTCGATTGGAAGGCCAATGCGATCTCGCAGCTCGCGACATCTTAGGATGAATGGAAGCCAGTCCTGTGCCGGCAATTGATCAGATATCTCATTGCGGCGGCCGGGAAACGCATACGCGGACGCAAGGCGTTTTAGTAAAGTAGACTTCCCCCCGCCGGGCATTGCCAATATTGCAAGATGCTTGTGTTGTGTCAGCAGTACGCCAATTGATTCTTCGTATTCCTGTATTTCGTCATCGGATTCGCGCTTCTCGACAACCTGAGCTCGGAGAGGAACGAATAGGCGTTCGAGTTTTAGTCGCCTTGATTGGAGGTCTGTATCCGCAGGAAGACCATCAAGCTGAATGAACCCACATTCCTCATCCAACCATTTCTTGTAGCGTTCAAGTCCAATCCGTTCGTGTTCTTCTCTCGCCGCCGAAATCGGAGCGGGTGCTAGGTATGACAAAGCGGACAGACAGCCACCAACGGACGCATCATCTCGAATAATGGACTCAGCGATTGAGCTGGCGAGGGGGGTGCCATCAGCGTGGATTAATGAGAAAAGTGTACGCTGTTTGTGAACAGAAAAATAGACGCACCAGATGTAGCCAACTCGATGTGCGAGTAGCTCGATATTGTCGAGTTCGGCTGATGTTTTTGACTCTGCCAGACACTCGCTCGCTCTCTTTATCGCGCTCGCTCGACTTACTACTACGCGGGAACGCTCCAGTTCATCGGCTATTTGAGCGGAATCCAGAAGCGCGACGCGATCATCACCGGTCGACAATTCCTGGGAAATGGCTGTTTCCGTAAATCCGCTCAGCGACAAAAAGTAGCCAGATACAGGCTGTTCTCGGTTTTTTGACCGCTCCCGCGAGAGGACGCCGTAAAACTTATTGAGTTCGGCGCCGCCCACTTTGTCGCTGTGAGCTTTACATTCGGCAAGAACGGACCGTTGCTCGAATCGATGCTTGCCGGAAATGTCTATTTCACGCCCGACATCCACGACATTGATTCGCAGGTTGTCGTAGCCGAGTGAGAAGAATATATCTCGTGTCAGTCTAGTAAATAGGTCGCCTTTCTCATTGGCTCCTTTCGAAAGGAGTCTCATGAGAGGTAGCCCTTCTCGGCGAGCAACGACTGCACCGCGCGCAGAATCGCGGCGGCCTTCGCCTGATTTTCGCGCGCGGTCTCGAGGCGCTTCAGCTCGTCGGGCGAGAGGTCGTAGCTGTCGGCTCCCTCGTCGAGAAAGTCGTCGAGCATGGTGTTGGCCGAAGGCGCCTTCTTCATCCACGTCTGGCTCGGGGCCGCTGACGGCGCGGGCGCTTCGCCCGGCTTCGGAGGCGCCGTCATGTCGAGCTCGAAGATCTGACCCTTCGTCGACTCGATGTGCGCATCGCGCGCGCGATTGGTGGCGGTGTTGCGCGACGTCGCGGGCACTTCCTGCCCGCGGTAGTGCCTGGCGATGGCCGCGCGGATCTCCGATTCAGCGGCGACCACGATCTGCACGCGCGCGCCGACCTTCGACTGCACGTAGTCGATGGCGTCGACCTCGGTGGGGTCAGACATCGCGACGGTGATGACGCGGTTCTGCATGCCGATGGGGAAGATGCCGTGTTCCTGGCAGTACGCGGCGTCGAGCTTGCTGAGGAGCTGTGCGTCTTTCGTCACCATGCCCAGATGCGCGACCTGGAGATGCATGGCTTCGCTGAGCGTCTTCACCATGGTCTCGTCGTCCATGAAGCCCATGTCGACGATGATGCCGGTGAGGCGGCCGCCCCATTGTTCCAGCCGGCCCATCGCGGCCTTCATCTGAAACTCGTCGACCACCTTCGCCTTGAGCAGCATGTCGCGCAGGCGCGCGACGTTGGGACGTAACGCCATGGCGGCAGCCTACTTCCTCGCGTGCTCGAGCGCCGCTTCCCAGCGCCCGGTGGCCTTGAGAATCACCTCGATGAACTCGCGGGCGGCGCCGTGGCCTCCGGGCTTGCTGGAGACGAACTGCACGGCGGCCTTCACTTCGTCGACGGCGTCCGCGGGGCAGCCCGAGAAGCCGCAGCGGTTGAGCGCGGGCAGATCATTCACGTCGTCGCCCATGTACGCGAGCTCGGAAGGTTGGAGCTTCAGCTCCGCGGCGAGCTCCTCGAAGCCGGGCCCCTTGTGGATGCGGCCCTGAAACACCTGGGCGAGTTTGAGTTCTTTCGCGCGCACTTCGACGATGGGTGAGTTGCGCGCGGTGAGGATCGCGACCGGCATCGAGACGAGCCGCGCCATCACCATCGCGTGGCCGTCCTTCACGTTGAAGCGTTTGAGGGCCTCGCCGGTGGGTCCGTAGAAGAGCGCGCCATCGGTGAGCACTCCGTCGACGTCGAAGACGATGGCCTTGATGTCTGACGCGCTCACTTCTGGTGACCCAGCGCGCGGCGAATCGCGAGCACGTCGCGCAAGGTCTCGTCGAACAGCTCGAAGGTCAGGCTGCACGGGCCGTCGCAGAGCGCCTTGTCGGGGTCTTCGTGCACTTCGGTGAACATCGCGTCGATGCCCGCGGCGGCGGCGCTGCGCGCGAGGAGCCCGACGAACTTTCGATCTCCGCCGGTCTCTCCGTCGCCTGACGAAGGCAGTTGCACCGAGTGCGTCGCGTCGAAGCAGGTGACGAGCCCCGCCTCGCGCATTTGCGCGAAGCCGCGCATGTCGACGACGAGGTTGTTGTAGCCGAAGGTCGCGCCGCGCTCGGTGACGAGGACATTCCGGTTCCCCGAATCGAACGCCTTCTGCGCCTGGTGCTTGATGTCCTTCGGAGCGATGAACTGGCCCTTCTTGATGTTCACGCCGCGGCCAGACTTCGCGACGGCGGCGACGAGATCGGTCTGCCGCGAGAGAAACGCGGGCACCTGAATGATGTCGGCGACCTCGGCGACGGGAGCGACCTGCGAGACGTCGTGCACGTCGGTGAGGATCGCGACGCCGATTTCTTCCTTCACGCGCTTTAGAACGCGCAGCCCTTCGACCATGCCTGGCCCGCGGTACGACTTGATGGAGGTGCGGTTCGCCTTGTCGAAGCTGCACTTGAACGCGAACGGCACGCCGTGCTTCGCGGTGATCTCTTTCAGCTTCTTCGCGTGGCGCAGCGTGAAATCTTCAGCCTCGATGACGTCGGGGCCGGCGATGACGAAGAGCGGGTGACCGAAACCGACGGTCGCTCCAGCGAGCGTGATGGTTGCCATGCGCTCCCGCTTACTTGAAGAAGGCAACACATGCGCGGCATCGAACAGATCCCCTGGCTGTACGACGCGATGTTCTTCGTGATGGACGCGACCGGCCTCGGCCGTTGGCGCGACTGGCTGACGAAGGGCGCGAAAGGGCGAACACTTGAAGTCGGCTGCGGCACCGGGCGGAACCTCCCGCGCTATTCGGTGGACACGCTCGTCGCGCTCGAACCGGAAGCCGACGCGATCGCGAAAGCGCGGAGGCGTGCATCGAACGCGCTCTTCGTTCGCGGGAGCGCGCAGGCGTTGCCGTTCCGCGAAGGCGCGTTCGAGACGGTCGTCTCGAGTCTCGTGTTCTGCAGCGTTCCCGAACCGCGTGGCGCGCTCGCTGAAGTCCGTCGCGTGCTCAAAGACGACGGGGAACTCCGCATGCTCGAACACGTGCGCGGCGAGGGCGCGTCAGGGCGGGTGCAGGACTTCATTCAACCCGCGTGGACGACGTTCGCCGGTGGGTGTCATCCAAATCGAAAAACGGAAGAGACCGTCGAAGAGTGCGGCTTCTCCATCAACGCGGAAGGCCGACGAAGCGACGGCACCATGCGCCGCTTCACCGCGAAGAAGTCGAACTGAGTTCGGCTCGAGGTCGAGGGCTCGGTGGCGATGAGCGCGATGCTCGTCATCGTGCAAACTCGCCTTCATGAACGGCAAGAGCGCCGATTTGATTTCGAGGAGTCGCGCGCTGGCTCCTCGACTTCGTTCCGAACATCGCAAGCACCGGCCGAACACTTTTTCTGTACGCGGAGCTCCCGCCCGTCGCCGGCCCCTGCCGCAGCGGCTGCGCCGGAGGTGCTCTTCGGCCACCGTCGGCGACGCCCTGCGAATGCTCGTGCCTTCGACGCGGGCCACTTCATTCGCCGGCTTCGCTGATCAGTAGATGTAGCCGATGGTCACGTCGTCGATGGGCGCGTGGTCGCCGGTGTTGCCTCCGACCGAATAGATGCGCCCCGCGTACACCGGCGTGTTGTGCACATGCGCGCGCGCCTTGAGCAGCGGCGTCATGTTCACGAACTCACCCAGCGTGCCGTCGTCGTTGATGACCGCGCGGCGCACGGTGTTGAGCACGTGGAAGTTCGAATCGAACCCGCCGATCAAATAGACCGACCCGTTGAACACCGTCGCGGAGTTGGTGCTCAGTTCGAACCCGAGCGGCCGCGAAGTCCATTCGCTCAAATCGCCGGTCGCTTCATCGACGGTCGCGGTGAGCACGTCTGAATACGGCACGTCGTCGGAGTCATCGAAGCCCACCTGATTGTCGAAGCCCGAGGCGACGAAGAGTCGATTGCCGTACGCGAAGGACGAGTGATGCGTGCGCGGCGCGGGGAATGAACGCGCGGCCACCCATTCCGACAGCGTGCCGTCGTCTTCGATGTGCGCGCGCCAGATGTCGTCGAAGGCCTTGCCGGTCGCGTCACGGCCTCCGAGCGCGAAGAGCCAGCGGCCGACGCGCGTCGCGGTCACGTGAAAGGTGCCGCCATTCGGCAGCGCGTGCTCTTCGTGCCAACTGCCCGGCGTGCCGTCGTCGTTGATGCGCAGCGACTGCACACGCGGCGTGTTCGCCGAGCCCGTCGAGCCGCTCACCACGTAGATGAATTGATTCCACGTCTCGACTCCTGAACCGACCGCGAAGAACGCCGGCTTCGGCCCCGCGTGCCATGCGTCGAACAACCCGTCGTCCGCGGGCCGCGCGTACCAACTGTCGAACGCGCCGGCGCCGGTGTGCATGTTGACGCCGTTGACGACCACCAGCGTCGCGCCTGCATCGCCAGCGACGATGGCGGTGGCGTGATGGTCTCTCGCCGACGGCCCGCTCGGAGCGTTCAACCAGAACATGTTGGTTACGCACCCACTGTCTGCCTCATGCGAGAAAGCAGGACACGTCGGCCCCGCGTCTGCCACTTCGCTACCAGCGTCGGCTCCACCGTCGACGGCTGGACTGCCAGCATCAGGGTCACCTTCAACGCGCGGCTGACAGCCGAGCAGCAGCAACGCCACCAACGACATCGACTTGAGGTTCATTGCCTCCACGCAAAGCAAGGCGCGTGCCTCGCTCAGCGCATCAGCCACGAGAGCGACAGCACCGCTTCGCCGCGCAGCACCCAACCGCCGGCGAGCACATCGACGCCCGCACGGCCCGCGAGACCGATGACGAAGTTCTGAATGCGCCATTGAAAGCCGATGGCCAGACGCTCCGGGAGTCGCCAGGTCAGCGAGCGGAAGAACAGCTCGACGCCGCTCTGCAGCCCGATGTCGAAGGTGAAGAGGGGCCCGCCGAACGCGAAAGTGAGCGCGAGGTGTGGCCCAAGGCCGCCGTCCGTATTCTCGGGCAACAGATACGCGGAGCCGCCGGTCGACAAACTCACGTTCGCGGTGCCCGACGTCAGTTGCCACACGCGCGCGCCGCGCAATTCGAGTGAGCGGTCGTAGAAGCCGTACGCGAGCTCTCCAGTGACGGCAGCGAACTTGTTCCCGGAATCAGGCCGCAGCACGCCGACGCCGAAGGAACGTGTTCCACCGAACGCTTCGAAGCGCATGCCGGGTTCGATGATGCCGCGCGCCGAGAGCCAGCCCGCTTCCGCGAACGCCGTCGTGCTGATCAACATGATCAACGCCGCGCCGCGGATCATTTCGTCTCCACGGTCGAGTTGGGCACGACTTCCAGCAGTTGCTTGTCGACGGTGCCGTCGTCGAGCGCGGTCGAGAGAAAGAGTTGCAGCGCGATCTCCATCTCCGAATGCGCGTCTTCGATCGTCGCGCTCGGCATGCACTTCGCTTCGTCTTCCTTCTGCGAATCGGTGAACTGGTAGTGCGTGACGCCATCGAGCACCACCAGCGCGCTCGGCGAAGGCAGCGTGGCCCAGCCTTCCTTCACCTTGTCCAACTTCGCCGAACAATCACTCGAGCCCGCGAGCGAGAGCGTGGGAATACCCAGCGTCGGCAACTTCGAGACGTCCGCCGTGTCCGGGTAGCCCGCTTCGAGAATCGCGGCGTTGAATCCACCCGCGAGCGCGAGCTTCGTCGCCACCACGCTGCCGAGGCTGTGACCCATCACGACCAACTTTGAAGCATCGACATGCCCATCGAGCAGCGAGCCCGCGGGCGGTGAGGTGAGCAACTGCTTCGCAGCTTCGCCCGTATCCATCGCGAAGAACGCGAGCTCGAGCGGGTGTTCAGGCAACACCACGGTGTAGCCGACGCGCGCGAGCGTACGCGCCTGCCATTCGTAGCGAGTCGTCGAGACGAAGCCGCCCTGCACGAAGACGATGCCGGGGTGCTGGCCGACGGCCGGTGCTCCGTCGGCATCGCTTTCGAAAATCACCGTCGTCTTGACGATGTCGGTGCCGCGCGCGCGAACTTCGAACTCCGCGCGCGCGACTCCAGGTTCAACCACCTGCCCGGTGCTCGGCGCCGCCAGCTTGCAGCCGGCGAATACGAGCACCAGTGGCAGGAACTTCTTCATTTCGAATCGCGCTTCGACACCGCCGCGCGGATGAAGCCCGAGAAGAGCGGGTGCGGCGCGAACGGCTTGCTCTTGAATTCCGGGTGGAACTGGCAGCCCACGAAGTGCAGATGATCGAGCTCGCTGAT
>JBEHYH010000240.1:0-9473 GCA_048498275.1 Myxococcota bacterium
CCGCTCCTGGCGCCCCGGGAGATAGGGGCAAGGCGACGGCGACGTCACGAAAAAGCGCGGAAAACGGAAAGGCGCGGTCACCGCCGATGAATCCCCTTCGAGTGCCGGCGAATCCGGCGAACAGGCGCACTATGAATCGAGCCGCGCATGATGAAAAGCGGCTTTACCATGAAAGAAGGTTAACGGTGCGGGCGGGATACGGCGCACTTGCCGCCGCCAAACAATGATGGACGCGACTCGGCGAGGCAAGGGCGCCCGTCGCACGCCAGATTCGCTTCGCCGCAAGCTTGGGTTCAGGCACGGAGCGTTAGGCGATCCGGCGAAGGAGAAGCAGGATGCGTATCGGGTTGTTCGCGTTGGCCGCCATTATCGCCATGCCCGCGCTGGCGCAGCGGATGCCGCCGGTATTGCCGTTCCCGCCGCGCGGGATGGATTATGTCGAAACCGTCTGCACGGGCGGATTCGATGGCCGTTATGAAGCCGTGCGTGTGTTCGCGAACGGCAAGGTATCGAAGGTTACTCGCCGCGTTCCGGCGGTGAACCACGCCCGCGCGACGCGCGCTGAGGTAAGAAAAATCTGGCGCGAACTGGATTTCGCGCGGTTCGAGCAACGTACCGTGCCGCCGCAAAAGCCTTATGTGATGGACGGCATCGACTGCACGCTGACCCGGCGCAAGAGCGGCCGCACGCACACCGTGACGCTGATGCAACAAATGCGCGATACGCCCAGATATCGCGATCTCCTTGAGGCGCTGGACGATATTAACACGCTTGGCGCGCGCGCGACGGGACCGCGGCTGAGACCGGCGCGAACAGTTGCATCTCCGCAACGGTGAGCCGCTAACCTGCCATTAAACCGGCCTGATGTAACGAAACGCGCTGAAAAGCTTGCATTCCCGCGATACTTTTGTAGGACCGGGAACCAATATCGAGTAGCGGCGTCATGCTTATCGTGTCGTCATAAGTATCAAAAGGGAGACTGCCGGATGATTAAATCAATGATTGGCGCGTTGGCCGCTGTGGCGGTTGCCGCAATGCCGGTGGCGGCGTCGGCTGCGCCGGCGAACCCGGCGGCGTCGCTGTCGGTTGCCAAGAGCGTCCGCGCCAGCACGCCGACGGCCAAGAATAGCAAGATGGCCGGTGGCGCCATTCTCGCCGCTCTCGTTCTGGCCGGTGTCGTCGCGATCGTCGCGATCGGCGCGAGCTCGGACAACAAGGCGAAAAGCCCGTAATCGCCGACAGCTTCGGATAGAAAGGGCGGTGCGTACGTCGCGCCGCCCTTTTTTATGCCAGTCCTTTTTTATGCCAGTTCGACCGGATGCACCTCATAGTCGGCGGCTTTCAGCGCGGCGATCAGGCGGTCGAGATGATCGCGGTCGCGCGCTTCGCACTCGATATCGGTGATCAGCCCCTTGGCGGGTAGCGAGGTGAACACGCGCTGGTGATAGACCTCGATGATGTTGATGCGCTGTTCGTGGAAAATGCGCGCGACATTGAACAGCGCACCCGGCTGATCCTGAAGCTTGATTCTCAGCCGCGCCAATCGCCCCGACCGCGCGAGATCGCGCAGCAGCACGTTGGCGAGCAACCGCGTATCGATATTGCCGCCGCACAGCACGATGCCCACCGTCTTGCCTGCGAATCGCTCGGGATGGTCGAGCAGCGCCGCGAGCCCCGCAGCGCCCGCGCCCTCAACCACCGATTTTTCGATCTGCAGGAGCAGACTGACGGCGTGTTCGAGGCCATCTGGCGTTGGTTCGACACGCACGGCTGGCCGATTCGCTACAAATTGCACACGCCGAAGGTGCTCGATTTTCTCTTCTCGCGCGGCGTCTCGCGGTTCGTCGCGCTGCACTACGCGCACAAGCCGGGCATGGCGCGCGCGCTCAACGAGTACGTCGCGGCGGTGCAGCAACAAGACGCGCGCGTCATCGGGCTCGCCACGGTTTTCCCCGGTGAACCGGGTGCGACGCAGATTCTGAAAGACGCGTTCGCCTCGGGGCTCTACGGCGTGAAGTTGCATTGCCACGTGCAGTGCTTTGCGCCCGACGCTCCGGAGCTGCACGAGATCTACGAGACGTGTGTGGAGATGAACCGCCCGCTGCTCATGCACGCCGGCCGCGAACCCGCATCACCCGCCTACAAGTGCGACCCGTACGCGCTGTGCGCCGTCGACCGCGTCGAGAAGGTGCTGCGTGCGTACCCGAAGCTGCGGCTCTGCGTGCCGCACCTCGGCGCCGACGAGTTCGAGGGCTACATGAAGTTGCTCGAACGTCACGAGAACCTCTGGCTCGACACCACCATGCTCGGCGCGAACTACTTCCCGCTCAACGTGCCGCGTCGAATCTTCGAGGTGCGCCCCGATCACATCCTCTACGGGACAGATTTTCCCAACATCCCCTACGCGTGGGATCGCGAAATTCGACAGCTGATCACGATGAAGTTCCCGGCCGATGTCGAAGTCGGCATGCTCGGCAGTAACGCGCTCCGTCTGTACGCAGCGCGGTGAAATACCCACCCACGAAAGGAAGTACCCGAATGCGTCGCTTGATTGCTGTGTCGGTCGCGGTTCTGTCGATGGCGGTGTTTGCGCAGGCTCCCGCGAAGGTTGACCCCGCGAAGAAGGCGGAGATCGCCGCCAAGGTGAAGGAGATCAAAGCGAAGGCCGATGGCCGCAAGAAGGCCGCTGACGAGAAGAAGAAGGCCGACGCCGCCGATTGGAAGAAGAAGCAGGACGAAAGCAAGGCGGAGTGGAAGGCGAAGACCGAGGCCGCGAAGGCCGAGTGGAAGAAGAAGGTCGACGACGCGAAGGCCGCCGCGAAGGCGAAGGCCGACGAAGCGAAGAAGGCTCCGAAGGACGCGGCGCTGAAGGCGGAAGCCGCGAAGGCGATGGCGGAACAGAAGCGCGCCGAAGGCACCGCGAAGGCTGAAGCCGCCCGCGCCGCCGCGCAGGAAGCGAACGCCAAGGCGAAGATGGACGCCGACGCCAGGCTCGCCGCCGCGAACGCGACCGCGGACGCCGACATCGAGAAGGCGAACGCCGACGCCGACAAGGCCATCGAAGAAATCGACGCGAACAAGGTCGAGTAACCGACGAATCAGCAGTTCGTGGGAGCGCCGGTGGAAACGCTGGCGCTCCTTTTTTTTTGTGTCAGCTTCCGCGCCATGATCACCAAGCGCGACGCATCCATCGCCACGTTTCTGCGCAGTGTGCCGGTCTTTCACGATCTGAAAGGCCCGAGCCTCGAGATTCTGTTCGACCTCCTCGAAGAGCGCCGGTGGAACGTCGGCGAGATCATCTGCAACGAAGGCGAGCTCGGCCGCACGCTGTACGTGATTCGCGAGGGCGAGGTCGAGGTGCTGCGCAAGAGCAACTCGGGCGCGCAGCAGTCGATCGTGAAGCTCGGCCCCGGCGAGTGCTTTGGCGAAATGACGCTGGTCGAACTGCAGCCGCGCTCGGCGAGCTGCGTCGTGCGCAAGAAGGCCGTCACCTATTCGCTCACCAACCTCGACCTGTGGAATCTCTACAAGGGTGACAACTTCGCGTACGTCATCGTGCTGCAGAACATCACGCGCATGCTCTCGCGCCGGCTGCGCAAGGCCGACAGCCGCATCGTCGAGTTCCTCGAAGGGCAGAGCGGCAAGCCGGCGGCCAAGAAGAAGAAGTGAAGATGTTCACCGGGCTCATCACGGATCTGGGGACCATCGAGCGCCTGACTCCGGGGCCGGTGACCGACGTGTGGGTCGCGTCGGGTTTCCCGGGTGATTTCGCGCTCGGTGAGTCGATCGCCTGCGACGGCGTGTGTCTCACCGTCGTCGAGTTCAAGGGCAGCTCGTTCAAGGTGCAGGTCGCTCCGGAGACGCTGCGGCGCTCGACGGCCGCGCACTGGAAGACCGGTACGAAGCTGAACCTCGAGCGCGCGATGCGCCTCGGAGATCGTCTCGGCGGTCACTGGGTTCAAGGGCACGTCGATGCCGTCGGTACGATTCGGGAGCTGCGCGCCGATGGCGGAACCGTCGCGCTGCGCGTTTCGCTGCCGTCATCGATCTCGCCGTTCTTCGTCGAGAAGGGCTCGGTCTGCATCGACGGCATTTCGCTGACGGTGACCACGGTCGATGCTGATTCGTTCTCGGTGATGCTGATCCCCGAGACGCAGCAGCGCACGTCGCTGTCTCAGAAACGCGTCGGAGACAGCGTGAATCTCGAGGCCGACATCATCGGCAAGTACGTCGCGCGCATGGTCGGGCCCCGCGGAGGTCTGACGCTGGAGCAGCTCAAGGCCGCCGGCCTCGCGTGAGAGACGAGCTGCGCGTACTCGCGCCGTTTCTCGTGCCCGAATTGAAGTTGTGGTTGTTGCCGCCGGACGCGCCGAGTTGGCACGCGACACCTGATTCGCACGGCATGCCGTATTGGGCGTTCGCGTGGCCGGGCGGGCAGGTGCTCGCGCGGTACGTGTTGGACCACCCCGAGACCGTCCGCGGGAAACGCGTGCTCGATTTCGGTTCGGGGTGTGCCGTCGAAGGCATCGCCGCGATGAAGGCCGGTGCCGCGAGCGTGGTGTGCGCCGACATCGATGCCATCGCGAAGGAGTTCGCGCTGAAGAACGCGGCGCTGAACGAAGTGAACGTGGCGGTTACTGAAAGGAACCTCCTGCTCGAGCCCGTGAGCGGCTTCGAGGTGATTCTCGCGGGCGACGCCTGTTACTCGCCGGAACTCGCTGCGCAGTTGTTGCCGTGGTTGCGAGCGTCGCGCGCTGACGTGCTCATCGGAGATCCGCTCCGTGTCTCCGGCGTGCTCGACGACGCGGAGGTGCTCGCGACGTACGACGCCAGCTTCGACGGAGACCTCCGCGGGCTTACGCGCTGGCGCACACACGTGCTGCGACTGAGGTAGAACGACCCAATGCTCTTCGCGCTCGTGGCGGTTTCGCTCTCGACGTCGTTTGGAAGCATCACCCTCGAAGCGCACCCGGGCGCGCGGCTGCTCGACGTGATCGAAGCGCAGGTTCCGATGACGAACTCGGCGGCGCTCGCTGATCTCGAACATCAACTCCAGGTGGAGCTGCACCGCTCGAGCCCGTTCATCGCGCCGGGCATCTTGTTCGGAGCGGCCGGGCTGTGCGCCATCCTCGGCACGATCTTCATCTTCGTTCCCATGGGGTGGGCGGTGCTGTTGGTCGTGCCGGTCTTCTACATCGCAGCCATCGTGTTCCTCTGCGTGGCCATCGGCGTCGTCATCGGCGCGGCGGTGACGCAGTCGAATCGCAATAAACACATTCAAGAACTGCGCGACGAGATCGCGCGACTCAAGGCGATCGAACAGATGCCGCCGCCTCCTCCTCCGCCGCCGGGAGTGCAGAACATTCCCACCGTTACGCCGCGACTCGTGCTCGCTCACTTCTGAAGCGCGCGCGGTATGCGCCGCGAATGCTCTTCGCGTTCGTGACGGCGGTGTCAGTTTCCCTGGGCAGCATCAGCGTCGAAGCGCACCCGGGCGCGCGGCTGCTCGATGCGCCGGTCCTCGAGAAGATGCCGCTCCCCGAACTCCAGATTCAGCTCGACATGGAGCTGCACAAGCCGAGCCCGTTCGTGGCGCCGGCCGTCGCGCTCGGCGTCGGCGTGCTCGGTGGCGGCCTCGGCACCCTCTTCGCGTTCACTACCGTCACGTGGAAGACACTGCTGGCCGCGGGCGGTTTCTATCTGCTCGGAGCGGTCGGGCTGATCGCCGCCATCGTCACCCTGGCCCAGGCCGTCGGTGAACAGTCGGCGCGCAATCAGCGCATCACGCAGTTGCGCGATGAGATCGCGAAGCGGAAGCGCACGCCGGGCTATCCGGAAGAGCTCTCGCCACCGCCGCTTCCACCGGTCGAGACGCAATACGCACCACCCGTGATCTCGCGGGTGGTGCTCGCTCACTTCTGAAGTCTTCGCGTCAGGGAATTGGTGGCGGAGTCGTAGGTTGCCTTGTTAAGGTTCAAATGACTCTAACAAAGGAGCAACGCACATGATTCGCTACCTGAAGTCACGCCCCACCGAGTACGTGATGCAGTTCAAGTCGGGGCGCGTGAAGCGTGAAGGTGCGGGTCTGTCGTTCCTCTATTGGGAGCCGACCACCACGCTCGTCATGGTTCCGATTTCCAGCGCCGACGTGCCGTTCGCGTTTCAGGAAACGACCGGCGACTTCCAGACGCTCACCATTCAGGGGCAGCTCACCTGGCGCGTGGCCGATGCACGAAAGCTCGCGTCGCTGCTCGACTACTCGGTGACTCCAGCAGGCACATGGAAGAGCGATGACCCGCGCAAGGTCGAGGAGCGCCTCGTGCACACCGCGCAGGTGCTGACGCGCGGTGTGGTCGGCAAGCTCAAGCTCACCGAAGCGCTCGCGACGAGTGAAGCGTTGGCGGCGACGGTGCGTGATGGGCTCAAGAACAGCGAAGTCGTGAAGTCGATGGGTCTCGAGCTGCTCGCGCTGTCGGTGCTCTCGCTGAAGCCCACCCCCGAAATGGCGCGCGCGCTCGAAGCCGAGACCCGCGAGGAGTTCCAGAAGAAGGGTGACCAGGCGATGTACGAGCGCCGCACCGCCGCCGTCGAGCAGGAGCGCCGCGTGAAGGAAAGCGAGCTCCAGACCGAGGTGATGACCGAGCAGAAGCGGCATCACATTCGCGAGACGAAGATGAAGGCCGACATCGCCATCGAGAAAGAACGTCAGGCGCTCGTCGAACAGAAGGCCGCGAACGACAAGAAGGCGGCCGAAGCGCTGGCGTGGGCGCTCGCGAAGCAGCTCGAGCCGATCCGCAGCATGGATTGGAAGGTGCTGTCAGCGCTGCAGGCCGGCGGTGGTGACCCGGCGACGATGATCGCCGTCGCCTTCCGCGAGCTCGCCGAGAACGCGCAGCGCATCGGTGAGCTCAACGTCTCACCCGACCTGCTTCGTTCACTGATTCCGTCGAGCACCACCATCGCGAAGAAATAGAGGTCGTCATGAGCGGCGAAAAAATCGTTCTCGTCACGCGGAAGACCCGGCTGCAGATGCTCACCGAGCGCTTCAACACGCAGCCGCAGGCGAAATTCTACCTGAAGCAGGCGGGCCTCGACTTCGACGACTACGCGAAGGAACACGACACCTATGAGCGGTCACTCGCCTTCACCCGGTCCGCGCTGGACGTGGGCCTCCCGGTGCAGGTGATGGATCGCTCGTTGGCGCCGACGTTTCTCTTCGCGCCCTCAGACGTGGTGGTGGTGCTCGGGCAGGACGGCACGGTGGCGAACACCGCGAAGTACGCCGGTGATTGCCCGCTGCTCGGGGTCAACCCAGATCCCGAGCGGTTCGACGGAGTGCTCCTGCCATTCCGCCTCGATGCGCTGCGACGCGGGTTGATGAATGTGCTCGAGGGCAAACACCGCGAGCAACTGGTGACGCTCGCCGAAGCGCGCTTGAGCGACGGGCAGAAGCTGCTCGCGTTCAACGACCTCTTCATCGGTGCGCGCACGCACATCTCGGCGCACTACCGGCTGCGTTCCGAGAAGACGTGGGAACGTCAGAGCAGCAGCGGCGTCATCGTGTCCACCGGTGCGGGTTCGACGGGCTGGCTGTCATCGGTGTGCAACTTCGCGTCGGCCATGTCGCAGAGCCTCGGCGGTGAACGCCTCGCGCCGTTGCGCCTGCCGTGGGACTCGCCGGAGCTGCGCTTCGTGGTGCGCGAGCCGTTCGCCTCGAAGCACTCCGGTGCGACGCAGGTGACGGGCGCGGTGAACGCGGCGCACGTGCTCGAGCTCGAATCGCTCATGCCTTCAGGCGGCGTCATCTTCAGCGACGGTATGGAAGATGACGCGCTGATGTTCACCTCGGGGCTCGTCGCGAAGATCGCTCCCTCGAAGCAGCAGGCGCACCTCGTGGTGCAGTGACCACCTTCGCCGGCGCGGCGCGCGAAGCGTTGCACTTCGCGCACCACGCCGGCCCACCCCATCGTCAGTCGACGAAGCCGATGCCTTGCGGCTGGTTGAACGACTCCGTGTTGACGATCGCGCGACGCCACGGACGCAGCGAAACAGTCGCGTGGTCCGGGTGACGCACTCGCCCGCGAACGTAGATGCGGCCTTCGTGCATGAAGACTTCGTCGGCGACGTGCGGCCGGCCACCCCGGCGGACATTCGCGGCCTGCGCGATGCCCACGTCACGGCGGATGTTCGCCAGACGCTTGCCGGCCTCGAGCTCCACTTCGGCGAGCTCGCGCGGCATCAGGTACACGAAGAACCACTCGCCCTGACGAATCGTCTTTTCGAACGCGCCGCGCTCGGCACGCTTGAGCTCATCACTGCGGAGCAACTGATGCGCGCCCCACACCGTCGACGCGCCCCGCGGCAACTGCGCGATGAACAGATGCTGCTCGTCCATACCGGCGAGGAAGTGACGCTTGGAATCGTCGGTGAAATTCTCGACGTACCAACCGTTCTTCTCGACGCGCACGGTGTTCACCGGCCGCTTCGGGGTGTTCCACTTCGACATGAAGGTCACGAAGCGACGACGCGGCTCGTGAACCATCAAGATGAGCTGGTGGAGGTGCTTGTCGATGTTCTCGACCTCGACGCGGTTCTCGCGAGCGCCCTCGTAGAGACGGAAACGCTCACGACGAACGCGACGGTCAGGTCGAGCCACGTCGATCTGCACGATGTCGGTCAAACCCTGACCGCGGGTGAACGGCGCGCTCGTCAGCTCGAGCGGCAGTCCGGCCTTCTCGAAATGTCGAATGAGTCGCGTGTCCATGATGCGCGTGCAGACGAAACGCGCAGCGCGGCCCTGACGTGGCGGCTCACGCATCCGCTAAGCTTGGCGGCATGCGCCGGAAATACATGTCGGACCTGCGTGGTACTCGCTCCCGCTCAACGTCGAATCGGAGGCGGTACATGGCGAGGGCGAAGGGGAGTGACGGTTTTCTGGAGTTGATGGACACGGTGGCGGCGCTGGAGAAATCGACCGCTGAGCAGGCGCGGCGCTTCGTGTTGCTCGACACCCGAATGGGTTTGGTGGAGGACAACATGCAGCTGCTCGCGGAGGGAATGCAGCGGCTCATCGTTCGCGTCCACGAACTCCGCAGCTCGGTGACTGATTTGAAGTCCGGCGCGGAGGAGACGAATTCGCTCGTCCGGCGGATGAGCCAACTGCTGGTTGCGACACAGGGCGAGAACAACACCCGTTTCAGCTCGCTGGACGACCGGGTGACGCGCCTCGAGCGCAAAACCGGCTGATCACTCTGAGTGTTGCGCGGCGGGCGCCTTCGTTACATGAGGCGCGCCATGTCGAACGTGCAGTCGGAAGCCCGCAGCATCGCGCTTGTCGAGAAGGCCATCGCCGAGGTGAAGCGCGGCAAGATGGTGATCCTCACCGACGATGAGTCGCGTGAGAACGAGGGCGACCTCATCATGGCCGCCGAGAAGGTGACGCCGCAAGCCATCAACTTCATGGTGAAGCACGC
>JBEHYH010000241.1:0-9470 GCA_048498275.1 Myxococcota bacterium
CGGGAAGAGCTCCTTCACCTGACCCGGAGAGATCTCCTGCACGTCGATGCCATGCAGCCGATTGAACGCCGACACGCGCCGGTACTCTTCGAGCCGGCCTTTGTCGGACGCGACCTCGATGAAGCCGACCGGTTTGAAGCCCGTGTCTTGCCCGGTCTCTGCTTCGAGTCTGCCGTACAGCTCGCGCGAGTATTTGCGGAGGTCAGTCGAGGTCTGCGACGTCGAGCCGAACGTCACCATCAAACCGGCGGCGTGCCACGTGGTGCCCGAGGTGATCTTGTCGCGCTCGAGGAGCACCGTGTCTTTCCAGCCCATCTTGGCCAGGTGGTACGCGATGGAAGTGCCGATGATGCCGCCGCCGATGACGACGACGCGCGCGTGTGAAGGGAGTTTCATGAGGCGCGGGAATGTAGGTCAGGTGGGTGAGCAAGGCACACGCTCCTTCACTCAACGCGGCCAGGGCCGATTTTCCGGCTCGCGCGAGATCATCAGGTACATTCACAGACCCGATGTTCGCGCTCGTCGTCAGTCTGATGCTCACGCAGCACGCGCCGTCGTTGGCTGACGGCCGCGCGCACGTGCGCTCCCTGCGCGAGGGAAAAGTCGAAGCGAAGTTCGCGCCGCTCAGCCGGGCCATCAACAGCTACGGCGCTGAATCGCGGTTGGTGAGTGAACAGCTCGAACCGCGCGCGAACGGGTTCACGTACACACGCACGTCGGCCGTCACCAACTGGGCGCGAGGCGTGACCATCACGCTGTCGCTCACGTCGACCGGCGCGCTCGAGAGCGGCGTCATCGGCACCGCGAAGGTCGAAGCGCCCACCATCTACGCGCACTACGAAACGCAGACGCATTTCTCGATGCCGGTCGAAGGCAACTGGCACGTGCTCTGGGGCGGCCGCAGCTACGACGAGAACCGGCACGCGGCCGTCTCCGACATGCGCTTCGCGCTCGACCTCTGGCAGAAGAAAGACGGCGAGACGCACCGCGCGCGCGGGCTGCGTAACGAGGAGTACTACGCGTGGAACAAGCCCGTGCTCGCGCCGGCCGATGGCGTCGTCGTGAGCGTGGTGAACACCGTCGACGACAACGTGCCCAACCGCGCGTCGGTCTCGAGCCTCTACGGCAACACCGTGGTGCTCAAACACGCCGACGGTGAGTTCACGCTCTTCGGGCATCTCAAGCGCGGCACGGTGAACGTGAAGCCGGGCGAACGCATCACACGCGGTCAGCGTCTCGCGCGCGTCGGCAACTCCGGCATGTCGACTGAACCGCATCTGCACTTCCAGGCGATGGATGGCGGCGAGTGGAGACGTGCGCAGGGTCTGCCGTTGTTCATCTGCGACTTCACGCGCAACGGTGACGCGGTCGATTGCGAAGAACCGGTGCGCGGTGACGTCATCGCTCCGCGTTCGGAGGAAGCATCGCGATGAAGAAGCTCCTCGTGCTCTGTCTCTTCTCCGCGTGCGGCGTCGATGTCTGCCGTGAGAAGAGCGCGTCGATCTCCACCGGCGTCGCGGGCTGCGTGACGGAGCGAGACGATTCGACCGCCAGCCCGGCAACCATCAAGGCCAACTTCGGAGTTCGGGTGTTCGACGTGGAGCCGAACGACTCGACGGCTCCGCTCGCCAGCACGAAGTCGGACGCGCACGGGTTCTACGAGCTCGCGCTGACGCCCGGGCACTACTGGCTGTGCACCGACTTCCTCCGATGCACGCAGCAAGACGTACAGGCCAGCGCCGTGAACCGCGTGAATTACGAGTTCAGCGCGGGCCCCGGTTGGTCGAACTGATTGCGTTCATGCCCTTCAGGACGAAGGGCACCTCGCAGACCGCACGGAGTTTCAGCTTCACCCGCGAATACGCACGGTCAGCCCAACCAGATGTCTTCGAAGCGCACCTGCGGAGGCGTCTGGTGCAACCGCAGCCCCTGGATTTCGGGAGCCGCCGCGGCGTGAAACCGCTCATGGTAGAGCGGTACCATCACGCAGTCTTCGCGCACCAGCGCCTCGGCTTTTCGGTAGAGCTGCTCGCGCATGCCGGGGTCGACGGTGACGCGCGCTTCGTCGGTGAGCCGGTCGAACTCCTCGTTGCGATGACCGACGCCGTAATAGCTCTGCGCCTTCGAGTTCAGCAGCAGGTGCAGGAAGTTGTCGGGGTCGGCGACATCCGCGATCCAGTTGCCGCGGTAGATGCCGAGCCGGCCTTCACGCGCGCGCGACCAGAAGTCTTTGGCTTCGACGTGCTCGAGCTCCACGAGGCCCGCATCGACCAACGGGCGGAACAGCGCGCGATCTTCTTCACGCGTGTCGCGATCAGGCGGGTAGTACATCGTGAGCTTCAAGCGCGAGTGGCCCGCTTCGTTGAGCAACCGGCGCGAGAGCGAGACGTCGGTGCGCGGTTCATGAACGCGATCACCTTCGAGCAATGACGGCGGAGTCAGCGAACGCGCGACGCGTGCCCCGGGGTGGAAGCCGTCGACCAGCGCGCGCACGTCGAGGCCGGCGCGAAGCGCGCGGCGTACGCGCACGTCATCGAACGGCACCGTCTTCGCGTGGAACGCGAGGAACCACACCGACGGCGTGTTGACGGTGAGCGAGAGCGTCGGGTCGAGGCCCGCTTCGCGCAGGTTCTCCGCGTGCAGATACGAGACGACCTGCACGTCACCGCGCTTGAACGCCTCGAGCGCGGAGCTGCGGGAACTGAAGAGCTGGAACTCGAGGCGCGCGAGCAGCGGCAGGCCCGGCGCGTAGTACGCGGGGTTGCGCTCGAGTGCGACGAGCTGACCGGTCGCGGAGACGAGCCGGAACGGCCCGGTGCCGAGCACGCGGCCCGCGTCGAGCCGCGTGATGCCCGTCGCCGGCAACGCGAGCGTGCGGAGGAAGAACGCGCGCGGCTCCGCGAGACGGAACTCGACGGTCGTCTCGTCGAGCACCTCGATGCCGCTGATGCTCCTGGCTTCACCCGCGAGATATTCGGCGGCGCCGCTGATGTCTTTGAAGAGCACCGCGTCGGGAGCGGCGGACGACGGGCTCAACAAGCGCTCGAAGTGCGCCTTCACGTGATTCGCGGTGAAGCCCACGCCGTCGGCGAAGGTGACGCCCTTGCGCAGCGAGAAGCGGTAGCGGCGCGCGGTCGAATCGGCCTCCCACGACTCCGCGAGGTCGGGGATCAACGTGCCGTCTTCGAAGCGCAGCAGCGTCGAATAGAGCGAACCGGTGAGCTCCGAGATCTGCAGGTCGGCGGTGAAGAGCGGGTCGAAGCCGCGCGATTCGTCGATGGTCACCGCGCGGTGCAGGCCGATCTTCAACGTGCCGCCCGGGCGCGCCTGCGGGAGCTTGAAGCGGAACACTTCGGCGTCGAGCGTCTCGGCTTCGTGCGCGAGCTGTTCGACGGCGCGGCCGAGCGCGTCGCCCGACTGCACCACGCGCTGCGCGTCTTCACGCACCTGCGCGACCTCTTCGCTGATGGCGGTGTCGCCCTGACGGAGCACGCCCTGCGACTTGCGGATCTCGTCGATGGCGGCGGTGAGCTTCAGAACGGCGTCAGACAGTTCGCGGCCGGTGTTGACCTGCGTCTCGGCGCGCCCCGACGCGTCGCGCGCGGTGCGCGACATGTCTTGCGTCTGCTTCACCAGCTCGCGGCCCTGCGTCGCCTGCTCGCCCGCGAGCCGCATCACCTCGTCGACGCGCTCGGTGACTTCACGGCTCAAATCGACGAGCGAGGTGCCCTGCTTCTCGAGACGCGCGGCTTCGGCCTGCGTCGACTCCACGGCGGCGAGCGCGCGTTCAGACGTCTGCTGAATCGCGCGCAGCGCGGCTTCGGCGCGCTCACCCAATTGCACGCCATGCGCGGCTTCATCGCGGCCCCGCGACACGAGCTCGACCGTCGCATCGACGCCTTCGCGCACCGCCTTCACGCGCTGACCGATTTCACGCGTCGAGCGGCTGGTCTTCTCGGCGAGGCTGCGCACTTCACTCGCCACGACCGCGAACGCCTTGCCGCTCTCGCCAGCCTGACTGGCGATGATCGCGGCGTTGAGCGCGAGCAGGTTCGTCTGGTCGGCGATTTCCTGAATCACGTCGACCACGCGGCCGATCTCCAGGGAGCTGACACCGAGCGCGTCGACGAGGCGCGCGGCGCGGCTCACCGTGTCGTCGATGCGGCGCAGGCCCTTGAGCGCGTCACCCACCAGCGTGGCGCCCTGCTCCGCGGTCGTCGTCATCGCGCGCGCGAGCTCGCCGGTTTCATCGCCGCGGCGACGGAGCGTGTCGATGCTGCTCTCGGCGATGGACACCGCTTCACGCGACTGCGCGGTGAGCCGCACCACCGCGCCGCCGGTCTCCACGACGAGCTGTGAGCGCTGGCTGAGCGCCTCCATGCGCGTCGACGTCTTCTCCGACGTGCCGTTGAGCTGCCCCAGCGAACGCGCGACGGTCTCGATGCTCTCGGTGAGCTGCGCGAGTGACGCGGTGGTGTCGCGCGCGAACGACTCGAGCTGCGAGACGCGCTTCTGGCTGCTCTCGAGTGAATCGCTCATCGACGCGACGGCGACCTGGCTGCGTTCGACGGCGGAGCCCTGACGACGCGCGGCATCCAACACCGTGTGCGTGTGTTCTTCGACGCCACGCGCGGTGCGATGCACGGAATGTGTCACGCGCTGCACCTGCCAGAGCGCGCGGCGCAGCGACTGCGTGAAGCGGAGCAGCTCGGCGTCGACCGCGCCTTCGATGACCGGCATCACCGTCAGGTCACCTTCAGCGAGGCGCTCGATGATGTCGCGGCGGCGCTGACGGCGGCGCGCACCCCACTGGTAGAACGTGAGCCAGCCGACGAGCGAGAACGCGGCGATGCACGCCAGCGTCAGCACCATCCACTCCACGAATGTCGACGGGTGCCCGGTCACCGCCAGCAACACGATGCCCGCCAGCAGTGCAGCAAGAAGGCCGCCGAGCGGGCCAAAGAACGCGAGGAACCAGCGGTTCTCCATGAGTGCAGCGACCCTATTCGCTCGCGCTCGCCGTGGGGACTTTTCGCAGCGCCTCGCTCGGGTATCTTCGACACATGCGAGCTGCCCTCGTGGTGTCGCTTCTGCTGTTCGGTTGCGAGCCACCCTTCATCGACCCGTGCCAACAGGAATGCGACCGCTTCACGGGCGCGCCTCCGAAGTCGGGAGGCTGCGACAACCGCTGGCGCCGCGACTGGACGCGGGCGTCGAAGAACGACAGCGCGCCCGATGGCTCGTGTGACGCGCAGGAGCAGGCGCTCGATGCGTGCGGCCCGCGCGGCACGTGTGACGACCACTCATGAGCGCGCTGCTGTTGATCCTCGCTGCCGCGCCGGTTGATGCGCGCTTCGTGCTGGAGGTCTCCGGTTTTCCGCTGGCCGAGCTGCACGTGCGCGTCGAAGGAGACACCTGGATCTACGAGTCGACGCACTTTCTCGAAGAAGGCCCGCAGCAACGGGTGACGAGGCTCGCGTTGAACAAGGGCACGCCAGAAGTGCTCGCGCTGCTGACGCCGCCTGCGCCCGGTTGTCAGGAGGTCGTCGAGGAACGTACCGAAGCGAAAGAGAAGCTCTGCGTCGCGAAGCGCAGCGCTGCGGCGGCGAGCGGCACGTTGAACGACGCGCCGTTCACCGCGCGCTACGCGAAGGGAACGCTGAGTGAAATCACCGTCGGCTCCGCGAAGTGGAAGCGCGTGTCGGAACCCGCGCGGCCCGAGGCGTCGGAGAACCCGTTCGTGAAAGGCGTCCCAGCTCCCGGTTTGACGCTGACGCCCGCGTTCGCCGGAGCGAAGTGGCTCGCGAAGAACCCCACCGGAACCGGCGATGACGAAAACGTCGGTCGCACGCGCTGTCTCGTGCTCGCACGCAAAGCAGTCGAACGGACACCCGGCGCGCGCGTGTCGGTCGGGCTCGTGGTGGACAACGGCCGCGCGTTTCCGCACGCCTGGGTGACGACTCCGAAAGGCGCGCAAGACCCGTCGGTGCTGCCGGGTGACGAAGTGCTGCAGACGCGCCGCTACCTCGAGGTGCCCGTCGCGAAGTCAGGCGACTTCTTCCTCAAGCTCTTCGACGGCGCGATTCAACTCCGATGACCTTCCTGCCGCTCCGGCTTCATCGCATCGGCGCCGCGGAGCCGGTGTTTCCCGAGAACCCGCTGCCGTGCATCGTGCTCGGCGCGCGTGTGCGGCCCGATGGCTCACCCAGTGATGCGTTGAGAGATCGCGTGCTGCTCGGTGTCGATTTGCTCAAACGCGGATTCGCGACGCGGTTGATCTTCACCGGTGGAACTCCTGATGCACGACCGACCGAAGCGAGCGCGATGCTGACGATCGCTCAGCGTGCAGGTGTGTCGCGTGAACGCATCGAATTGGAAGCCGCGAGCACGACGACCCTCGAGAACGCGGCGCGCTGCGCGGAGCAGATGAGCGAGCGCGAAGTGCTGCTGGTGACCTGCGATTTCCACCTCGCGCGCGCGGCGGCCATCTTTCGCGAAGCCGGCTTCAAGGTGTGGCCGGTGCCGTCGAAGCGGCTCATCTCGCGCGCTGACCGGTCACGGCTGATGGTGAAGGAAACGGCCGCGATGCTGGCGCGGCCTTCACTGCTAAGGCACCTCTAATCAAGAGTTCTTTATCTACGATTAAAAAAACCAACAACCTCGTCGAGTTGCAGACGCCATCACACTCAAGTACAATCCCCTCAACGTAAATAAACGCAAGAAGGGGGCGACATGCATGGATTAGTTTTGAGCATGGTGTGTGCGATCAATACAGAACTAGAAATTCCCAAACACAGCTGGTTTGCTCGCGAAAGCGAAACCGGAAGCAAACTGGTCATATTCACCGTAATACCAAAAGACGAATACGACTTAACATTCTACAAACACGAACCCGATCTCGCCAGCAAAGGCATATACTGTGCCTCACGAGACTCTGACTATGGTTGTTTTTTCGACTTAAGCGACGAACAGATAAAGGCGGCACTCCAGTCAACCGACTTGGCTCCGCCTTCTATACTGGAGTTCGCCTTTGAAGAGAGCGCAAAAGCAAAATCAAAACACGTCATCAGGCTAAAGCTAAATGAACGAACGACAGCCCTCGGATGGCCCGTCAAATGGAGGTATTTCCTCCAAGAAAGGCACTCACGACCGGGCTTCTACTTGGACTGCAACAAGGAACTTCGCGAATGCAAACTGAGGGCTTGGGGTTACGCGATTGGCTGGAGTGCATTACGAAGCCAAGGAATCGCCCCAATCGAAGAAACTAGAGACTATGAAATCGCGGCTCCCGTCAACGGAGGACGCTCCTGTCAAACAAAGGTAGGAGCATTGCGCATTGGAGGCGTGTTTTTGGCCGACATCGACTTCGGGGGGGATGGGTGCAGCCCTGGCGCACAGGGAAGCATCGATTCAGTCTTCCTGTCATTGGACCAGAAATACAGAAGCAGCCACATCTTAGACATACCAACAGTAGCGCGTAACCAACTAGACAGAATAGATGCAGGACAAATAATCAGCACAAAAGACGCGTGCAAATCAGGAATCGAGAACACAATCCAATCTGCGCACTATCAGTTATCGGACGCAGGAGTCTCTGCGGACTTGGACGTTCAGATTTTCGCGGACGTCGGCCCAATAGTTTTCAGTTGGACGCGCAAACGACACGTGCTGGTCGAAAGCTGCAACGCAATGATGGGGAAGGGCGAACTGGCAGTGTGCGGAGCTGGTGTTGATACAGGTGACGCGAAAGCAAACGTTTCTTGCATGGACGCACTGGCGACAATCTCATGCGCCGCCAGTCCTTCTAAGTTTCTTCGATGTGGTCTGTCCTACGCTATAACAGATGGAGGATGGGCACCATCCTTCAATACGCTCACGGTCGCGGAAATTGACGACTCACGATACCTGAGAACTTGCGATTCAAACGGCGACTGCGCGTTCTTCGGAGAGGACTGCGCGCCGACAGAAATAGTCGTCGAATCAGCATCAAAAATCGTCAGACCAGAAGGAACCCAATCGGAACTACTAACTAGCTTCAAGGCCTGCATTACAGGGAAGAGCATTTATCGGGAGGCAAAAAATGGCGGGGACTGCAATGCACTCAAATAAGTTATTAGCAGCACTGGTCGTAACCACACTACCGTTCTCCGCGCATGCGGCTTTTTCGGCAAGAACACTGCTTCTCGTGTCCGGCGCAACAACCGAATTGGAGAGAATAGTCGACGGTCGCTGCGTTTCGCGACGCGACGACGAAGCAAGCGCACATCGGAAATGCAAAGAGCTTCTCGTGGGCTCCGAGCCGAAGTTCTTAGTTCAACTTCCAGGTGGGATTTTCCTCGGAGGAGCATTCGGACCCAATGGAAAATACTTCGTACTCGCACCACAAGTGAGCTTCTCCGCGGGAGCGTCAGTTCCATTGAGAACGGCCGACATCGAGAGCGCAGGGCTAAACGATGACGCCGCTTACGTATATGAAAAGCCGAGCGGCGTCGTCTGGGGCCTTGACGGAATCATTGCGTTAAACGGATTATTCTCCAACCTGATCGCGTTCGGCGGAAATACTAGTCACTATCTATCTGGCCCTGCAGACTCAGGCGGCGGCGGCGGATTCCTACTGGGAACTCAGATATATTTACAGTGGCCCAGTGGGACGCGAATCGCTTTGTCGTTGAGTGTTTACGCCGGCTACTTGTTTACAGAAAAGATCGGGCACAGTTTTCTATTGGCACTTCAGCCAACTTTTGTCTTCCAGCCACGATTCTAAATCATCTTGATTCGATGCTGCTCGACGAACGGTGCGCTCGTCGAAACTTAGCGATCGGCGTGGCGGCCATTGAGCCCGCTCGGCGTGGTCCACCCGAAGTTGCCAACTGGGAGCGCCCCGAGGTCGTAGCTCTCGAGCACCACGCCACCATCGTCACGCCGGCGCGCAATCACCATCGCGCTCGCGCTGAACGTCACGTTCGCGATGTCGCTCGATTCCAGGGGCATGTGACACACGCCGCTCTCGGCGCCATCGACGTAGAACTTGAAGTGCGAGCCGCCGTCTTCGCGAATGAGCGCTCCGAAGACGCCGGGGCGCGGGTCGATGGTGGTGGTGGCCAGGAGTTCGCCGTTGGTGATGGGCCCTTCGAAGAGCTGCTCGCTCGTCGACAGCGAAAACCCGCGCACGAAGATGCCGCAGCCCGCGTCGAGGCCGGCATCGGCATCACCGAAGCAGCGCGTGTCGAACACCTGCATCACGCCGCGCGAAGAGAGGGTCTCGTTCGGCAGAATGGTGCCCGCGTCGAAGCGCTTCACCGTCGTGCCGGCGTCGTTCTCGAACCACACGCTCCCGTACGACGGGAACACGGCGTACGAGTCCGAGGTGATCAACTCCGGAGTCACCGCGTCGAGGAGCGCCACGTCACGGCGATCGACGCCGCCGTCGTCGAACCAGTCGACCCGCGAGAGCAGGCCGAGACCGGGGT
>JBEHYH010000242.1:0-9458 GCA_048498275.1 Myxococcota bacterium
CTCGAACACAGTACCCGATAGACAACGAGATGCCGATTCATAATACACCAGTTCCCGATCTCATTGATTGTTGATCGCGCTGTTCGCGGCGCTCGCGCTCCCCGCGGCGAAGAGCTGGTCGTCGTTGTTCTTGTCGATGGCCGGGTTGTGCCTGCTGGTGATGACGCTCGTGTTCTTGGTGGGCGGCCCTCAGCCCGACGCTCTCGCGCAAGATGGGAGAGGGGTAGCGCGCGTCACGTGGAGTGAGTTGGTGTCGAAGCTCCGCGCCAGTCTCGCGGTGCGCGGCGCGTGGTGGCTGCTGTTCGGTGTCTTCACCTACAAGATGGGCGAGACGCTGGCCGACGCGATGTTCGGCGTCTGGCTCACGCGCGAACATTCGATTCCCAAGGAGACCGTCGCGTTGTGGCTCGGCGGGTGGGGCATGGGCGCGTCGGTGATCGGCTCGTTCGTCGGCGGCTATTTCGCGACGCGGTTCCGCCCGGTGAACGCGGTGCTCCTCGCCGGCGTGCTGCGGCTCCTTCCGCTCCTGGCGCAGTGGGCGCTCGCGGCCGGCTTCATCGACGTCTCGCGCGGCAGCATCGTGCCCATCACCATGGCGGAGCATTGTTTTGGAGGAGTGCTGACGACCACGATGTTCGCGTTGATGATGGCGTCAGTCGATCGCCGCATCGGCGCCACGCACTACACGCTGCTCGCCAGCGTCGAGGTGCTGGGCAAGTCATTCCCCGGGTTGCTCAGCGGCGTCGTCGCTGACGCCGTGGGCATTCCCCAGACCTTCGCGATCGCGGTGCTGCTCTCGGCGGCGTTTCTGCTGGTGGCGCGGCGAATGCCCACGCCTCCTGTCAGGGAGTCTTGACCGCTTCGCCGTCGCCTGTGGTCTCGGTCTCACCGCCCGATTTTTTCGGGTTACCGATCATCACCGAGTGCACGCGCTGGCTGTGGCCGCCGTTGAACGTGCCCGACACCGAGATCACGACGTAGCCGTCACCCACGTAGGCCACCTCGAAGTCCTTCACGTCGCCGCGCTTCACGTCGAAGTCGGTCGCCGCTTCGCCCGCCGGCTTCACGGCGGTGCCGCGAATGCCGTTGATCGCCACGGTGTCGACGTGCCCGTCGCCTTCGAACGAGAGCCGCAAGAAGACACGGTCAGGCGCCACCTTCGACACGAGCTGCGTCGGCGCGCCCGGCTTTCCCACCGGGTGATCCATCGTCGAGGTCTTCTCTTTCGGTGTGCTGCACGAAAGGCCCAACACCGTCATCGCAAGCAGAATGGTTCGCATGTTCATTGCCCAGAGAGTGAGAGGGTGACGTCGTAGTCGCTGCCCTGCGGCCCACCGAGCCCGGTGACGACGATGACGTAGACGTTGCCGCTGGTCGTGGCGTTGTCGGGCGAGTCGACGGTGCCGCTCGAGCCATCGAGGTACCCGAGGCGTTTGCCGTTCTCGTAGAGGGTCAACATGATCGGGTACTGGGAGCTGGCCTGCACGCGCACCGTCTGACCCGCGCTCTGGAACACGTAGTACTCATTCTGCTGCCACGAGTTCGACGCCGCGCCGCCGCCGAGGCCGATGGTGTTGCTGAACGGGAGCGAGGTCACGCCGATGTACATGCCCTCGAGCCCGGGATCGCCCGTGCCCCATTCGTCGCTGATCGGCCCGATTTGATAGTGCGCGAGCAACGCGTCGATGGCGGGGCCGCTGCCGGTGCTCAGCTTGAGGCCTCGAATGAAGCTCGCGATGGTGGTCATCGATCGGGTGTTCTTCTCGAAGCCGACCATCACGTCGTAGATCTGACCCAGGGTGAACGCGGTGGTGTCGAACGATTCGTTGCTGCCGGGGTCGTGAAGGTCCCACATCAATCGAATGATGGTGTTCTCGGAGAACGCGCTCGGCGTCGGGTCGTCGCCGCTCTCGGTTTCAGCGTCGTTGCTCCAACCGGAGAGCTGGCCCTCCGACCACAAGGTGTCGACGTAGTCGGTCTTGTCGAGCGCCATCGCCGCGAGCGAGGTGCCCCAGCCCTCGCCGAACACGATGCGCGGGTCGAGGATGTTGTTGCCGCCGTGCGGGCCGCCGGGGCTGTCGCTGCGCGAGAGGTTGAACTCGAAGTAGTGACCCCACTCGTGGACGATGACGTTGCAGTCGAACTCGTCGGTGTCGGCGCCTTCGAGCCCGAGCACGTAGATCTGCCCGTCGTCAGGCGCGAAGTGCGAGGTGGTGATCTGGCCCTTCGTCTTGTCGCCCCGTTCAGGTGAGTTGTCGGGGCTCCAGTTCACGTGGAGCTGGGGGAAGGGCACGTTGCGCTCCGCGAGGAACGCGTGTGACGCGGTGTACATGCTGTCGAGGATCGCGAAGGCCGCGGCGAGACGTTTGCTCGCGGTGTAGCCGGAGCCGCTCCAGCCGTGCGTCGCGTGCACGTTCACCGTGGTCGAGCTGCCGACGTTCGCCGCCGCGCCCCAGGTCGCGTCACCGTCGGTGTTGTCTTCGACCTGAATCGGCGGCGTCGTGGTGCGCGCCAGCGCCTGCACGTGCAGCACGCCGCCCGTCGCCTGACCGGTGAGCGAGTAGTTGCCGTCGTCGTCGGTGGTGCCGGTCGCCAGCACCGTCTTCTTGTCGGCGATCAGGCGCACCACGGCGTTGCGTACCGGGCGCTCCTCGGCGTTCGCGAAATCGAGCGTCGCGGTGCTGCCGTTACCGACCGACGGCACGTAGTCGTAGGTCACCTTACCGGTGATGGTGACGTTGCCCGACGGAGTGGTCTCCGTGCCGGGCAGACCGCCCGTGGTGCCGTCGCCGTTGTTCAGCGCGCCGCCGCCACCGCCTCCGCCGTCTTCGGGGCACGCAGCAAAGAGCGCCGCGGCCATCATCAATGGAACCGCCTGGAGTCTCACGAAGCCACCTCCATCAAGAAGAAGTCACCGGCCAATTCAGAGACAATAAACGTAGACCAATTTTTCACGGTGCCTCGCGCGCTTTTGCTAGTTGCAGCGCCATGCAACTCGTCAGCGTGAAGCAGGCTCTTGCTGGGCAACCGTCAACCGGCGCGAAGGTCGAAGTGCGCGGCTGGGTGCGCACCCGTCGTGACTCGAAGGCAGGCATCTCGTTCGTGAACGTGAGCGATGGCGGCTGCTTCGCTCCGATTCAGATCGTCGTGCCCAACACGCTGCCCAACTACGAGAGCGAAGTGCTCAAGCTCACCGCGGGCGCGTCGATCTCCGCGACCGGCACGCTGGTGCAGAGCCAGGGCAAGGGCCAGTCGTTCGAGATTCAGGCCGACGCGGTGAAGGTCTTCGGGCTCGTCGATGACCCCGAGACGTACCCGATGCAGCCGAAGGAGCACTCGATGGAGTACCTGCGCGAGCAGGCGCACCTCCGCCCGCGCACCAACACCTTCGGCGCCGTGAACCGCGTGCGTCACCACGCCGCGCAGGCCATTCACCGCTTCTTCCACGAAGAGGGTTTCTTCTGGGTGAACACGCCGATCGTGACCGCGAGCGACGCGGAGGGCGCGGGTCAGATGTTCCGCGTCTCGACGTTGGACATCGCGAACCTCCCGCGCACCGAGGCGGGGAAGGTCGATTTCTCGAAGGACTTCTTCGGCCGCGAGACGTTCCTCACGGTGTCGGGTCAGTTGAACGTCGAGGCGTTCTGTCTGGCGCTCTCGAAGGTGTACACGTTCGGGCCGACGTTCCGCGCCGAGAACTCCAACACCGCGCGCCACCTCGCGGAGTTCTGGATGATCGAGCCCGAGATCGCCTTCGCGAACCTGAACGACGACGCCGATCTCGCCGAGCGGTTCCTCAAGTACGTGTTCAAGGCGATCCTCAACGAGCGCATGGACGACATGAAGTTCTTCGAGGAGCGCGTGCAGAAGGGCGTCATCGCGCGCCTCGAGGGGTTCGTGGGTTCGAGCTTCGAGCGCATCGACTACACCGAGGCGATCGAGATCCTGAAGAAGGCGAAGAAGAAGTTCGAGTACGCGCCGCAATGGGGTCACGACCTGCAGACCGAACACGAGCGCTACCTGACCGAAGAGCACGTCGGCCGCCCGGTGGTCGTCATGAACTACCCGGAGCAGATCAAGGCGTTCTACATGCGCATGAACGACGACGGGAAGACGGTGGCCGCGATGGACATCCTTGCGCCGGGCATCGGTGAGATCATCGGCGGCTCGCAGCGTGAAGAGCGTTTGGACATGCTCGACGCGCGCATGCGCAAGATGCACCTCGACCCTGCGCACTACGGTTGGTACCGCGACCTGCGCCGCTACGGCTCGGTGCCGCACGCCGGCTTCGGTTTGGGCTTCGAGCGCCTCATCGTCTACCTGTGCGGTCTGGCGAACATCCGCGACGCGATCCCGTACCCGCGCGTACCGGGTTCCGCGCCGTTCTGAAGCGCCGCGCATGAGCAGTCTCGTGAGAATGGGAATGCTCATCGCGCTCGCCCGGCCACGCTGGAGGAGTCGTTTCCAATCGCGCTCCCTCGTGGGGTGGGAATGCACTGGCTCGACAGAAGTCAGTGCAGCTTCCAGAGACTCTCAGAACCTGACGCAGGTGTTCACTCATCGAGTGGGGCCCGTGACAGCCTCGGTGCAGACGAAATCGGGTTGGGAACTCGGCGAATGCATCACGCGCCGGCGCGTGCAGACCTCGAACTCGACGATCGAGACCGGATTTCGCTGTGAGGCACCGCAGCTCAAGCTCGGGGAGATCGAGGCGCACCCCAACGGCACCGCGATCACGCGCTTGTTCAACAATCTGGTGCTGGGAGTCGTCGGGCTCGTGTGGCCATTGCTCCATTCACTGCCCGATTGATCAGTCGTCGCGCAGCGTCTGCGGAATGTCGCGGTGCTCGTGCAGCACCCGCCAGACGTCGAGGTGAGACTCTCCTTCGACGTAGAAGATGACGTACGGAAACCGGGCGATTCGCCGGGCGCGAAGCCCGGGGATTCCGAATTCGTGCGCGTAACGCGGCGAACCTGCGCCTGGCCTTCTCGCAATGAACCGATACGCGCGCTTCAACGCTGCGACGAACCTGAGTGCCGCGCGCGCTGCGTCCTCAGCGACGTAGTGATCGATGATCTCCTCGACATCACGCGTCGCGCGCTTTCGAGGAATGACTCGTTTGGCTTTCACGTCTTCTTGCGAGGCTTCTTGCTGGCGCGCTGCTGGAGCTTCTCGAAGTAGGCGTCATCGGCTGGCGCATCGGGCTCCGACTTCGCGCCCTCAAGGAGCAGTCTCTTCAGCTCGGTACGGTCCTGCTCCTGGCGGACGAGTTCGCGAATGAACTCGCTGCTGGTCCCGTATCCGCGTTGAGAAACCTGCTTGTCGATGAAGGCTTTCATCGTTTCAGGCAAGGAGATGTTCATCGTCGTCATCGGCTGGAACGGTAGGTCGTCTTGGCAAATTTTGGCAAGACCGATGCCTCGATTGGTGCACCATTTGGTGACCCACTGAGCTAGACGCGCGAGTCGATGAGCGAGGAGCTTCAAGACGCGCTGACGGAACTCGACGCAGGCGGAGAGGCGCCCATCTACCTGCTCGCCGGCGAAGAGTTTCTCGTTCGCAAGGCCGCGGAGCAGTTGCTCACAAAACTCGTCCCCGGAGGCACGGCGGATCTCAACCTTGTGACGATGGACGTCGCGACGCCGCGTGAAGTCGCCTCCGAGCTCGCCACCATGCCGATGTTCGGCGGGCGCAAGGTCGTCTTCCTCCGTGACCCTGAATTTCTCGCGCCGAAGAAGGGCCGGCCTGACGCGCTCAATCGCGCCCGCGACGCGTGGAAGGCGAATCGCCGCAAGGAAGCCGCGCGCCGCGTGCTGACCATCGCCGGTCGCGCCGGTTGGGGTGTGCCCGAGCTCGCGCAGCCGCACCCCGATGAATGGGAGCGCGACTTAGGCATCGTGCTCGCCGACATCGACCTCCAGTTTCTGCAGGAAGTCGCCGCGTTCTGTACCGCTGAAGGTCTGAGCGCCGGTTCGTCTGACGATGGCGCGTTGCTCGAATGGTTCAACGGCAAGCCGCCCAAAGGTCAGGTGCTGGTCATCGCCATCACCGACGTCGACGCGAAGAACCCGCTCGTCAAAATCGCGAAAGACAAGGGCCGCGCGCTCGACTTCAAGTCGCTCGCGAAGCTCCGCGACTTCAAGGGCAACGTCAGCGCCGAAGCGAAAGAGAAGCTGGGCGAGTTCGTGCTGCAGACGCTCGAGCCGCACAAGAAGAAGCTCGGCACCGGCGCGTTGGAGCTGATCATCGATCGCGTGGGCGGCAACTTCCGCCTGCTGCAATCGGAGCTGACCAAGCTCGCGCTGTATTCAGACTCCGCGACCATCACGAAGAGCGAAGTCGATCTGCTCGTCGGTCACGCGCGTGAAGACGAGTTCTTTGAACTCTCCGACGCGATCGAGAAGCGCAACTTCGAAGCCGCGAAGAAGTACGTCGACGACGCGGTGATGCAGGGCAACCACCCGTTGATGATGCTGGGTTCCGTCGCGAGCGTGGTGCGCAAGCTGCTCAACAGCTCCGAGCGCATGGCGAAGTTTTCCGACGGTAAACCGCCGCGCAACTATCAGGACTTTCAGGCGCGCGTCTGGCCGCGCATCGAAGCGGAGCTGAAGGAACAGAAGGTGAAGCTCCCGCACCCGTACGCGACGTTCATGGGAATGCAGTCGGCGGGCGCGTTCGGCCGTCAGGCGCTGCTGCGCGGGCTCGTGGCGTGCGCGGAGGCGGATCTCGCGCTCAAGCTCGGCGGAGACGAGCTGGTGTTGGAACGTCTGCTGTGGACGCTGTGCGGCAAGGCCGCCGCCTGGGACAGCCAGATGCACGTCATCCGCCGGGAAAACGAGCGCTGAACCGTTTTCGTGGCCGGCGGCTCTCACGGGCATGGCCAGCCACGAACCGCTCATCGTCACCATTCCGAAGAACCGCCGCGTCGACGTGCAGATCGGCCGGCACGTGCTCCACACCGATCAACCTGCGCACAACGGAGGGGAAGACGCGGCGCCGTCTCCGTTCGACGTCTTCCTCGCCTCCATCGGCGCGTGCGCGGGCATCTTCGTGCAGGGCTTCTGCGCCGCGCGAAAGTTGCCGACCGAAGGCGTGCGCGTCGTCGAGCAGCCGCGCTTCGACGAGCGGGGCGTGTTGCGCGGGGTCGAGCTGCGCGTGGAGCTGCCGCCCGAGTTCCCCGAGCGCTACCGCGAGCCGCTGACCCGCGTGGTGGAGCAGTGCTCCGTGAAGAAGGCGATCGCCGCCCAGCCCGAGTTCACGGTCTCGGTGACGTCGAATGCGGCTATATGACGCCGCGCGATGAAGATCCTCGTCACCTGCGCACTGCCCTACGCCAACGGCCCCATCCACCTCGGCCACATGGTCGAGCACATCCAGACCGACATCTTCGTGCGGTACCTGCGCTCGCGCGGCGACGACGTCGTGTTTCTCTGCGCCGACGACACGCACGGCACGGCGATCGAGATCTCCGCCGAGAAGAAGGGCGTGACGCCTGAAGCGTTCATCGCCGAGGTCTCCGAAGACCATCAGGCGGTGTTCCGCGATTTTCAGATCAGCCGCGACTTCTATTCGTCGACGAACTCGCCCGAGAACAAGCAATACGCGGAGCTGATCTACAACCGCGCGAAGGACGCCGGTTTCATCGGCACCAAAGACATCGAGCAGGCGTTCGATGAGACCGCCGGGCGTTTCCTCGCCGACCGGTTCATCAAGGGCGAGTGCCCGAACTGCGGCACGAAAGATCAGTACGGCGACGCGTGCGAGAAGTGCAACGCGACGTACGGCCCGAAGGACCTCAAGAACCCGTACTCCGTGCTGAGCGGCAAGCCGCCGGTGTGGAAGAAGTCGACGCACCTCTTCTTCAAGCTCTCGCAGCATGTAGAGTTCTTGAAGGCGCAGCTCGCGAAGCCCGGCTTCATGAATCAGGGCCTCGCCGCGCAGTTGGGTCAGTTCTTCGAGAAGGGCCTCGCCGATTGGGACATCTCGCGCGACGGGCCGTACTTCGGCTTCCCCATCCCCGGGGAGACGAACAAGTTCTTCTACGTCTGGCTCGACGCGCCGATCGGCTACATCTCCGCGGCTGAAGCGTGGGCGAAGGCGACCGGCAAGGCGAAGAGCGCCCTCGACTACTGGGCGAAAGACGCCGACGCGCGCATCGTTCACGTCATCGGGAAAGACATCGTCTACTTCCACTGTCTGTTCTGGCCGTCGGTGCTGACCGTCGCCGGGTTGAAGGTGCCTGACTACGTGCACATTCACGGTCACCTCACGGTGAATGGCGAAAAGATGTCGAAGTCGCGCGGCACGTTCATCAACGCGCGGCCGTATCTCGACGTGTTGAACCCGAACTACCTGCGGTTCTATTTCGCGTCGCTGCTCGGCTCCGGCCCTGAAGATCTCGACTTCTCGCTCACCGAGTTCCGTCAGCGCACCGATGCGGAGCTGGTGAACAACCTCGGCAATCTCGCGAACCGCACGCTCTCGTTGCTCGCGAAAGACAAGAAGCTCGCGCCTGCGAATGAAGCGGTCGGCGGCGCGCTGGTGCGTGAAGCGCTTGGCCGCGTGAAGGAGATCGGTGACGCGTTCGAACGGTTTGATTCGCGTTCGGCGATGAAGGCGATTCTCGAGATCGGCGCGAAGGGCAACAAGTTCATCGCCGACGCCGAGCCGTGGAAGCTGATGAAGACCGACCCCGAAGGCGCGCGCGCGGTGCTCTCGGAGGCCGCGGAGATCGTGTACCTGCTCACCGCGTTGCTCGACCCGGTGGTGCCGGAGCTCGCGGACAAGCTCGCGGCGCAGTTGAACCGCAAGAAGCTCACCTTCAAGGAGCTCGCGACCGCGCAGTACCCGGTGCTCGAGCGTTCGGCGCCCATCGGTGATGCGTCGCCGATCATCGGCCGCATCGACGCCGAGGCCGTCGCGAAGTTGATCGCCACCACGCCTCCGCCGGTTGAAACGAAGAAAGCTCCGGAGCCGAAGAAGAAGGAAGAGGTCGTCGCGCCTGCTGAGATCGAGTTCGGTGATTTCGCGAAGGTGAGCTTCCGCGCGGGGAAGGTGCTCGCGGCGGAGAAGGTCCCCAAAGCCGACAAGCTGCTGAAGCTGAGCATTGATCTCGGCGAAGCGGCGCCGCGCACCATCGTGTCGGGCATCGCGGAGGCGTACACGCCGGAGACGGTGACCGGCCGCAACGTGGTGGTCGTCGCGAACCTCAAGCCGCGCGCGCTCAAGGGCATCGAGTCGCAGGGCATGATTCTGACGGCAGGCAAGGGCGGGAAGGAGCTCGTGCTGCTCGACCCCGGCAACGTTCCTCCCGGTTCTGACGTGAAGTGACTCCCTCTCCCGTCAAACGGGAGCCGGGGCGTGCCGCTGAAGCACTTCTTCGATCATCGGCCAGGTGTCGCGGTGACAGCCGACCAGCCCGCGATCATTGGTGAGCACCCGGCCCGCGTACTCGTAC
>JBEHYH010000243.1:0-9453 GCA_048498275.1 Myxococcota bacterium
GCGAAGTTCCCGGCGTCGCCTTCATGCTGGCGCACTCCGGTGAGCAGCGACGTCAGCGGTTCTTCGAGCGACGCGACCTGCCGGCCGGCGCGCGCGTAGGCCTCGAGCAGCGCCGCGAAGAGCGTGCTGCGGCCGCTCGAGGGCTCGCCGGTGAGCAACACCAGCCCGCGCGTCAGCTTGAGCAACGGCTCCTGAATCAATGGAGACAGGCCGAGCGCGTCGAGTGTCGGCGTGACTTCCGGCAGCGCGCGGAGGGTCAGCGAGAGCCCGGCCGCGTCGCGTGACACCAGAATGCGCGTCGCATTCCCGCCCGCGCGCAGGCTCGGCGTCGCTCCGCCGGCGGCTTCGACGAGTTGTTCCAGGTCGTGCGCCGACAACGCCATTTCACCGAGCGCGCGCGAACCGAAGTGCCCGTGAATCGTCGGCGGCTCGCCCACGCGCAACGTGAGGTCGGTGCCGCCTTCTTCCCGCAACCGCGCGATGAGCGACGTCAACACGCGCTGTGGCTGAGGCGCGCGTTGAAGTTCGTCGGCCGCGACGCGCGCGGGGCTTGCGGGCGGCGGCGTCGCGCTCTTCGGCAGCAACACCAGATGCTCTTCCGGCGCGCGTTCGGCGCGCATCGCGGCGCTCTCGAGCAGGTTGAGCAGCTCCGAGTGCCACACCGACTCGACGTGTTTGCGGAGCTCCTTGAGGCGCTCCGGAGTCACTTCACGTTGCAACACGCGCAACGGCAGCGAACCGAAGGCATGCGCGCCGACACCGTGACGGTCGAGCCAGCCGCCTTCGAACAACTGCGACGCGAGCTCTTCACCGAGCAATTCACCCGCGGCGTCGAGCAGCTTGTTCCAATCATCGAACTCGAACCCCCCGCCGTGTTCACCGCGCTCACGAATCACGCGCAGCAACGCGGCCGCGGCATCGTCATCGAGCGCGCCGGTGTCGTGCGTCTTCTGCAGCGCAGGTTCGTTTGCTTCGCGCAGGTGCTCGCGAAGCGCTTCGGGTTCCAGATAGCGCGCGTGCAGCAGTGACATGTGCGGCCCTCACCTCGCGCTTCGCGAGGCCTTACAGGTCCAACGTGGCGTTGAGCGCGTTCTCTTCGATGAACGCGCGGCGCGGCTCGACTTCGTCACCCATCAGCAGCGAGAACATCCGCTCGGCTTCGACGGCGTCCGACACCTTCACCTGCATCATGGTGCGGCGGCGCGGGTCCATCGTCGTCTCCTGCAACTGCTCCGGGTTCATCTCGCCCAGACCTTTGTAGCGCTGCATCGCGACGCCGTGCGACGCGTCGTCGAGGGCGAACTTGAGCACCTCCTGGTACGTCTTCGCGGTCACCACCGTCTCGCCGATGTGCAGCTCGTACGGCGCCTGGCCGAAGGCCTGGAAGCTCTCCTTGAGCGCCGCCAGCTCGCGGAATTCAGGCGAGGTGAGGAAGGGCACGTCGATGACGGTCTCGCGCGGCGAGCCGTTCACCTCGGTGTTGATGCTGTACTTCTTCGCCGAGTGCTCCGGGTCGGGGGCGCGCTTGGTTTCGTTCTTCGCGAGCCACTCGACGAGCTCCGGGTGCCGCGTCTCGAGGTACTCGAGCATGTTGTTCAACTGCTCGACCGCCTTCTCGTCGTCCTTCAACATCTCTGGCGTGAGCGACGTCGACTGAATCAACGCGTCAATCACGCGCGCGTCGCGGCGCAGCGCCATCTTCTCGAGGCGCTTCTCGTACTTGATGACCTTGCTGAGCAGCTCCATCAGGTCTGCGCCGCTCAGCTCGGTCTTGTCGGCGCGAACCAGTTTGGTGCGCTCGCCGGCGATGGAGAGCAGGAACTGGTCCTTCGCCTCCTCGTCCTTCACGTACAGCTCCTTCTTGCCGCGCGTAATTTTGAAGAGCGGAGGCTGCGCGATGTAGACGAAGCCCTTCTCGATGATCTCCGGCATCTGGCGGAAGAAGAAGGTCAGCAACAGCGTGCGGATGTGCGAGCCGTCGACGTCTGCGTCGGTCATCAGCACCACGCGGTGGTAGCGGATCTCGTCGGGCTTGTAGTCGTCGGTGTTCGCGCCCGCGCGCACGCCGGTGCCGAGCGCGGTGATGAGCGTCACGATGGCGTCAGACGACAGCATCTTCTCGATGCGCGCCTTCTCGACGTTCAGAATCTTTCCGCGAAGCGGGAGAATCGCCTGGAATTCAGGGTCGCGGCCCTGCTTCGCCGAACCACCTGCGGAGTCACCTTCGACGATGAACAGCTCCGACATCGACGGGTCTTTGCTGCGGCAGTCAGCGAGTTTGCCCGGCAGCGAGAGGCCGTCGAGCACGCCCTTGCGGCGCACCGTCTCACGCGCCTTGCGGGCGGCGATGCGCGCGCGCGCGGCGTCACCGATTTTGCCGATGATCTTCTTCGCGTTCTGCGGGTTCTCGTCGAGCCACTGCTGGAGCTTCTCGTTGACGATGCTCTCGACCAGACCCTTGACCTCGGAGTTGCCGAGCTTCTGCTTGGTCTGACCTTCGAACTGCGGCTGCGGAATCTTCACGGAAATCACGCACGCCAGACCTTCACGTGCGTCATCGCCGGTGGGCTGCTCCTTCAGGTCTTTCCAGAGGCCCGTGCGCTCGGCGTAGCCGTTGATGCTCTTGGTGAGCGCGGCCTTGAAGCCCGACAGATGGGTGCCACCTTCAGGCGTGTTGATGTTGTTCGCGAAGGTGAAGATTTTTTCGTCGTACCCCTCGTTCCACTGCATCGCGATCTCGACCTGAACCTGGTCTTTCTCGCCTTTGAACGTGATGGGCTTGTCGTGGAGCTTGGTCTTCGACGCGTTCAGATATTCCACGAAGCTGGCGATGCCGCCTTCGAACTTGAAGTCGTGGCTCTTGCCGTTGCGCTCGTCGGTGATGGTGATGTGCAGGCCGGCGTTCAAGAACGCCAGCTCACGCAGACGCGCCGAGAGCGTGTCGAAGTCGTAGTCCTTCACTTCGAAGATGGTCGGGTCGGGGTGGAAGGAGACCTTCGTGCCGCGCTTGTCGGTGGTGCCGATCTCGTTGACCTGATGCTGCGGCACTCCGCGCGCGTAGTCTTGCTGGTAGACCTTGCCGTTGCGCTGCACCTCGACCTTGAGCCAGTCAGAGAGCGCGTTCACGCACGAGACACCGACGCCGTGCAGACCGCCCGACACCTTGTACGCGGAGTTCTCGAACTTGCCGCCCGCGTGCAGCTTGGTCATCACGACATCAAGCGTGTCCATGCCCGGAACGGAAGGGTGCGGACCGACCGGAATGCCGCGGCCGTCGTCGACGACGGAGATGGAGTTGTCGACGTGGATGAAGACGTTCACCTGCGTCGCGAAACCGGCGAGCGCTTCGTCGACCGAGTTGTCGACCACCTCGTAGACGAGGTGATGGAGCCCGCGGAAGAACGTGTCGCCGATGTACATGCCGGGGCGCTTGCGGACCGCTTCGAGGCCCTCCAGAACGGTGATGCTGGCGGCGTTGTATTCGGCCTGTTTCGGGGCTTCGGCGGGCGTCGGAGTTTGTTCCATGGAGAAACGCGCTTTCCTTAAAGTTTTCGCGGTTTTGTGGCGCGCGAAACGAGCCGGAAACATACCATGTTTCACCCTGTTTCAGCGCCTCTTTTCGGGCGGTTTTGGCGCTCAGGTGCCGTTGCCGAATCTGCAACGGTGAGTTCGCTTCAAAAGCAGATTGTCGCGATGAGTCGAGGGCGACATAGAGGCCCCATGAACAAGAAGCTCCATGTCGGTTTGTGGGTCGTTCAGGTGCTGCTCGCGCTGGTGTTCCTGATGTCGGGCGGCATGAAGCTGACGGCTCCGGTGGCAGACCTCATCGCGCAGGGCATGACGTGGGCGGAGGGCCGTGAGTGGCTGCCGCGCTTCATCGGCGCGTCGGAAGTGCTGGGCGCGCTGGGTCTGATCATCCCCGCGGCGACGCGCATCATGCCGAAGTTGACCGGAGTGGCCGCCGCCGCGCTGACGCTGGTGATGGTGCTCGCGTTCGGCACGCACGTGATGATGAACGACATGGGTCACGCGCCGCCGTCGCTGGTGCTGGGAGCGCTCGCGGCGTTCGTCGCCTGGGGCCGGCTCAAGGCCGCGCCGATTGCCGCGCGGAGCTGATCAGACTACGAGAGCTCGAAGCGCTGGTCGGCTCTCGAAGTCGCCGCGCGGAAAAGCCCTCCATGAACGAAGAAGAAAAGCTGGCTCGGCTGAGCGACGACGAGTTTCTCAGCGAGCTGCTCGAAGACACGCTGATTTTCAAAAGCTGCATGCGGCGCGACAACGATGCCTGCCTGAAAGCGGCCATCGCGCGCGGCGAGCGGTTGATTGTTCCCCTCGAGAGAATGCTCGAGCGCATCGCGCCGCAACTCGGCACACCCAAAGTCGTCGGCTCACGGTTGGACCGTCAGCACTGGCGCGGCGTGTTCGAAGTGTTCGCGGCGTATCTGTCGCTCAAACCTGAAGCGATGGTGTTCATCGAGCGGCTCGGGCCGCAGGCCGTCGAGGTCGCGCTGGAGTGCGCCGGTCTCGTGAAGTCAGAACCCGCGATCTCCGACCTGCGTACGTCGCGTAGCTGAACGTTCTCACGCACAATTTCTCGCCTCGGTGAAAGGGAGCATGCGTATAACGGCGTGATGCTCGTGCTCATCGAAGGCGCGGTTCAGGGGGAAACGCTGGCGATTGCGCAGGCCGCGAAGGCGCTGCACTACCCGGTGGTCGAAGTACCGACGACGCAGCAGCCGTTGCCCATCGATGGCGGCGCGTTTCAGTGGGGTTTCGTGTTCGGCGGAGTGCCGTCGATGGCGCGGTACCAGTCGCTCCATGCGCAGGCGAAGGAGAAGAACGTCGCGCTGCTCAATGATGTGACGCAGCACCAGCACGCGCGGGAGAGTGAAGCGCTCGCGCCGTTGCGTTCGCTCGATGGGCACGCGTTGCGCCGCGTGGAGAGCAAGACGCGCAGCTATCGCCTCTTCGTGTTGGACGCGGATGTGCTCGCGATGGGTTTCCTGGGCGCGCCGTCTGATGTGTTCGGTGCGTTGAGTGAACGCGAGCAACAGGAGCTCTTCGAGCTCGCGCGCAAAGCAGCACTCTGTACGGGCGTGCCGTGGCTCGCGGTCGACGCGGCGCAGCTCGAGAATGGAGAATGGCGCGTGACGGACACGCACGCTCCGGGGAACTGCGAGCTGGGCACGATTGATCCGTCACACTTCGTGGCGTCGCTCGCGCGGGCGCTCGACATGCGCGGCGGCTGCTGATCATCTGCGGTTTCGGCCCTCACCCCGCTCCGCGCCACTCTCCCGCATTCGAGAGAGGGGACTCTCTGTTTACCACGCGAAGTGCAGCAGCAGCGTGCGCGGGTTCGGCGCGTCGGCTTTTTCGATGCGCGTCTCTGCGCCGATGATCTTGTTCATCGCGAGGAACACGCCGCGCCATGCGTGCTCCATCACCTCGTGCGGGATGCGCTCCATCTCATAGGTGATGGTGAGGTCGCCGGTCTTCGGTGTCGTCTCGCGCCACTCGAGCGTGACGTTGCGAATCGCGGAGCCGCCGAACTGTTGAATGCGCGACATCGCCGCGCTCACGGGTGACTTCGAGAACGCGAGCGCCACGCGCAGCAGCGGGCCGACCACGGTGAGCAACGGGCCTGATGTCACCGCGACGTTCACTTCCTGCACCGCTTTGAACCCGCGATGTTCGGCGACGACCGAGAGCACATCGAACATCACTTCACCGGGGAACCAGCGCGCCGAGTTCGGCGCCTCCAACGCGTGGCGCGCCACTTCGCTCATCGTCGCGAACTCAGCGGGCGTGAACTTCAACGGCTCGAGCGCCTTCTTCAGACCGCCGACGTAGATGGAGCTCACCTCGAATGCGGGCATGGGCGCGCACCGTACTCAGTCCTCGAGTTTGACGTGCTTCATCTGGTCGAGAATCCAATCTGCGCGTTCTCGCGCATTCGCTGATGGCGCGGTGACCTTGCGCGTCTTCGGTGACGGCAGCACGACCACCAGCAACGCCGCCTGCTCCGGAGTCAGCGCCGCCGCTGAGCACCCGAAGTTCGCGCGCGCCGCGTATTCGACGCCGTACACACCATCGCCGTACTCCGCGAGGTTGAGGTGCAGCTCGAGGATGCGCTCCTTCGGCAGCAACACTTCGAGCAGCAACGTGAACCAGGCCTCGAGCCCCTTGCGGATGAAGTTTCGCCCCGGCCAGAGGAACAGATTCTTCGCGACCTGCTGGGTGAGCGTCGAAGCGCCGCGGCGCGATTTGCCCTCGAGCCGGTCTTCAATCGCGTCATCGATGGCGTCGAGGTCGAACCCGAAGTGCGAAAAGAACTTCTGGTCTTCACCCGCAATCAACGCGCGCTGCATCGCCGGCGAAACGCGCTGCAACGGCACCCACGTCTGGTGCGCCACCTTTCCCTCGAGGCGGTGCTCCAGCATGAAGGCCGACATCGGCGGGTCGACGAAGCGGACGCAGGCCACAGGCAGCACGGTGAGCGTCACGAACGCCGCGACGGCCCACAGCAACCACCGCTGCCAACGGCTCACTTTTCGACGGGGAGACCGGCCGCGTTCCATCCCAACATGCCGCCGGTGAGGTTCATCACCTTCTTGAAGCCTGCCTGCGTCAGCGCCGCCGCGATATTGCCGCTGCGCCCGCCGCTCTTGCACACGCACAGAATCTCTTCATCCTTGCTCCACGTCGGCGCGTGTTGACCGACCGTCGCCATCGGAATGAGCGTGGCTCCGGGGATGTGGCCGAGCTCGCCGACGTACTCGTGCGGCTCACGCACATCGACGAGGCGGAAACCGTTCGCCGGCAGCTTCACGTCGGCCGATGAAACATCTCGGTAACCGGCGGGGTTGGGTCGGGCTTTTTCGTAGAGCGACATGGTGACGCCTTATGACGCCGCTCGGAAAAAACACAATTCGACACCCTGCGGTCAGACAGTATGTTCCCGGCTTCAATGTCTGAGTCCAAGCCGGTTTCGTTGGCGCCTCACCTGTGGGAGGCACTGGAGTTGATGTCGTCTGAGATGGGCGTGTCGCGAGACGCGCTCGTCGCTCAGGCCGTTTTCACGCTGGCCCGCTTCAACGGGTACGTGGTGCCCGGTCGCGGCGGCGATGGAGTGCCCGCGCCGCTGCCGGTCGCTCCGCCCGTGTTGTCGAGCTCGGCCACCGCGTCGGTCGCCGCGTCGGCCAGCACCTCGCGCGCGCCGGTGCGTGCGCAGGCCGGTCAGCCGCCGGGCATGAAGTCGCGCCCGCCACCGCCGCCTCCCGAGCCTGAACCGGAGCCCGAGCCCGAACCGGAGCCGGAACCCGAGCAGGACGAAGCGCCGCCGGAGGACGAGAACCCCTTCGACCAGCAGGAAGAGAACTACGACGAGCCGCCTCCGGAAGACGAAGCGCCTCCCGAAGATGAGCCGCCGCCGGAAGACGAGCCCTACGAAGAAGAAGAGCCTGAACCCGAACCTGCTCCCGCGCCGGTGCGCGCGGGCGGCAAGGGCGCGTCGCTCACGCTCATCTACGCGGGCCGTGACCCGTTCAAGATGACCGGCGACAGCTTCAGCATCGGCCGCGGCAAGTCGTGCGAGTTCGTCATCGACTCCAACAGGGTTTCACGCGAGCACGTGCGCATCTACCGCGAGGGCGGCGACTTCGTGCTCGAAGACCTGAACTCTTCGAACGGCACGTTCTTCGGCCCGCAGAAGTCGAAGATTTCGAAGCAGAAGATCAAAGACGGCGACGAGTTCACGCTCGGCACCGAGAAGATCAAATTCCAGATCCGCAAGTGATCAGGGGTTGATCAACCTCGAAGCCTCTCCCTTCACCGGGAGGGGCTTTTTGTTTTCGCGCCCGCGAGCTCGAGGATGCGCGCGAAGTGCGGCGCCGACACCGGCTGCACGCTCAGGCGCTGACCTTTCTGCAGCAGCGCGAGGCCCGCGAGCTTCGGGTCGGCTTTCAGGACTTCGAGCGGAATGAGCGCCTTGAACTTCTCGACGAAGCCCAGTTGCGCCATCACCCAGCGCGGCTCGGCCTTGTCGCTGGTGGCGTCGTAGTACTCGCTCTTCTTGTCGAACTGCGTCGGGTCGGCGATGGGCGCGTCGACGACCTTCGCGAGCCCCACGATGCCCGGCGGCTCGGCGTTCGAGTGGTAGTAGACGACGAGGTCGCCCACCTTCATCTCGTCGCGCATGGTGTTGCGCGCCTGGTAGTTGCGGACACCGGTCCACCCGGTGCGGCCGTCTTTCTTGAGTTGGTCGATGCCGTAGACGTCGGGTTCGCTCTTCACCAGCCACGTGCGCATGGGGGCGCTGCTTACCAGCCCCGGCGCCACTCGCGCGGAATCGCGTTCTGCGAGGCGTTGCGGTCGAGCTGGTCGAGGTCCTTGCGCGCGTCGGAGAGCTGCACCTGGGTCAGCTCCATTTCGCGGGTGATGCGCTCGTACTCGGGGTTCGCCGCGCAGTTCGGCACCGCGATGTACGGGCGGCCGTTGATCATCGTGGTCGCGTTGGCAGCCCCGTTCACCGTCGCCGGCGAGGTATTCGAATAGAACGTGGTCCCCGCGGGGATGATGGGCGCCCCGGTCTGCGGATCGACCTGGTACGTGCTGGAGGGCGCCGGCTGGTACGCGGACCCGGTGCATTGCACCTGCTGCGGGCGCGACTTCTCGAGCGCGCGGTAGTTCTTCTCGAGCGTCTCGATGCGGCGGTAGACCTCGATGAAGCGTTCGCGCCACTGGCGCTCGATGTCGGCCTGCGCGACGGGCGCGGGCTGCGGCTGCGCCACGGCGGGCTTCACCTGCGCGGGAGCCGGCGAATCGAGCACCACGACCTGTTGATCATTCTGCGGTTGCTGCTGGGGCTGCGCTTTTTCCTTCGGCTTGAGCAGCGTCGCGTCCAGCCGGGCGTTGTTCGGCACCATCGACGGGTCATCGGTGTAGTGCGTGCCGTCTTTGTCTTCCCACGAATAGATGGTCTGCGCGGCGGCGGGCAGGGCGAACAGGGCGAGGACCAGCAGGCGCGTCATGGCTGCCTGCGACGCTACTCCGGGTTTTGAATTCACGGAGGAAACCCGAAGCTCAATTTCACGGCCGCGTATTCGGGGTGAATTGAACCGTCGGCGCGGCGGATGATCAACGCCGGCTCGTTCCACGTCTCGTTGCGGAAACGTTCGGGCAAATCAATCGAACGTACGCACGCGAAGAGCCCGAGCAACGGCGGTTCGCCTTCTTTGAGCACCACATCGCGGCGACGCACCAGCGAGAGCCCAGCGCTCTTGATGCCCGCGAGCGCGCGTTCGATTTGATGCGCGGGGTTCACGGGGAAGACAAAGGCGAACAGGCCACCGGGGGCCAGATGCGCTGCGGCGGTCGAGCAGTAATCAGAGACGTCACCGCGCACTTCGAAGCGGCAGGCGATTTTCTGTTCGTGGTCGCCGAGCACGCCGTCCT
>JBEHYH010000244.1:0-9412 GCA_048498275.1 Myxococcota bacterium
ACTCTATGGTGAGCCGTATGCCAGCTTCTATCGGTATCAGCGGCCTGCCCAGCAGCTCGCGCATCTTGCTGTTGTCCGGTTTGCGGCGGCTCATGTCGCCTTCCTTCAGCGGTGGCAGGAACACGATCTTTGATTTTGATTCTGTCACCTGTATGATCAGCTTGGCCAGATCCATTGCCGATGATGGCCGCCGCGGTGAGTCCGAAAACGATGAACTTCTTCATGGCTTCTCCTTCGCGACCCACTGCTGCCAATTCTCGAGATCTTCCGGCAGGCGCGTGCCGTCGACGACGAGCTGTCGAGGTTCGGTGAGCGAGAGCAGGTCATACGGCAGGCGATACAGCCGCATGCGCCGGCCCCAGGCGTCGTTGACGCTCTCCTTCTTCTTCTCGAGCGCGCCGAGCGACTTGTTCCACAGACTCGCGAGCGTCTTCGGCGTCAGCTTCTCCGAGGCGGGCGCTGACGTTTCCCACGCGCGCACCTGCGCGTTGAGCTCACCGAGCACCACGTAGAAGCGATCGACCTGCGTCTCGTTGGGGTCGAACACCGTCTCACCGTTCGCCGAGGTGTAGCCCTCGACTGCAGGCGCCGCGGGAATGGCGTTGATGCGCGCGAGCGTCGCCGCCGTCGCGTTGGCGCCGCGAATGCGCCCGAGCACCAGCGCCTGCGCATCCAACACGCCGAACGCCGAATCACCCGACGCGTTGGGCCGCACACTCGCGAGCTCATCAGCACCAGGGAGCGGCGCGAGCTGCGAGAGCGAATCGTCGACACCGAACAGACCGACGGCTGCAGCGCCACCTTGACCGCCGATCTTCGTCTCGATGCCGAGCTGCGCGACCTGACCCGGCGCGTAGCGCGGCTTCTCCGGAGTCACCGCGACCGTCAGCGTCGACGTCGGCTTCACGTAGAGAAACGCATGCGCGCCTCCGAACGCGACCGACGCCCAGCCCTGCCACGCCGCGGGGATCTTGAAGGTCGCCTCGTGCGATTCCTTGCCGACGTCGGCTTCGATCGCCTCGTAGCCCTTCACCAGCGTCAGCTTCTCCGGCAGCTCACCGGAGTAGTTGGGGCCGCGCAGCAACTGCACCTTCACCTCACCGCCCGGCGCGACGAGCTGTGAGCTCAGGCGCAGCCGCAGCGACGGCGTGGTGCCCGGCGTCATGCGCACCTTGGTCGAGCCGAACACTTCGCCGCCGCGCTTCGCGGTGACGAGGAACTCGTACCCTTCCATCACCGTGTCTTGCGGCTTGATGGATTCGTAGGCCTCCGGCGCGGTGACGCCGATGCGCACGAAGCCGATCGACGTGCTCACGTTCTCTTCGTCGTCTTCATCGAGCGCGCGCGGGTTCTGCACGCGCAACTTGAACGACTTCACTCGCGAGGTAATGCATGAGAGCGCGCTCTCCGCGTACGAGTCGCCCGGCGTCGAGGCCCAGGCGATGTCGACGTCGCGGCCGTTCTGACTCCACTCCATGAGGCGCGGCAGGCTTCCCGATTTCACGGTTGCGGGCAGACAGGAACGCGCGTCGAGCAACGCAGAACTGAGCGCGGCGTCGAAACCCGCGGGCCGGGCCGGCGCGGCTTCATCTGAAGACGCGAAGAGCTGGGGGATCTCGGTGTCGTCAAAGCTCCAGTCGACATCGAAGAAGCGCTCCTTGCCCGGTGAGAACGTCGTCTCGCGCAGCGCCTTCTCGACGCACGAACCGAGCGGCGTGTTCGGCCCATTCACCGCCGCGACCTTGCCGCTCGCGCGAACCTGCAGCGCCATGTCGACCTGCCCATTTCGATTCATCACGCGGGCAGTGCACGCTGCGAGCTTCGCGTCGAGGCGATCGAACGTCATGCGGTCGGCGAAGCTCACGTCGTCTTCAGCGAGACGATCTTCGAGCGAGCCGCGCGTCACCTTCTTCACCGGAGGCGGCGGGCGGAACGGCATCGCGGGGATCACGATGTTCACCGGCGGGCCGGGGTCGACCTGCAGGCTCGCGACGCCGTCTTCATCGACGTTGGTGTCGGTGCCTTTGTCGGTCGGTTCCCACAGGCGCTTCACGTTGAGCGTCACGCCTTCGAGCAGGCGGCCATCGGCCGTCGTCGCGCGGAGGAAGAGGCGGTTGTTGAGCCCTTCGATGATGCCGGTCGACAGCTCCGGCACGGCTTCGACGGAGATCGCGTCTTCAGAGAGCATCACCGCCGCGCCTCCGGTCACCGCGTCGCCCGACGCATCGGTCGCGGTGATGCGCGCCGAGAGCGTCGCCTTGCCCGCGAGATCGGCCGGCACCTGCGGCAGTTCGATGGTGAACGTGCCCGCCTGTGAAGTCGTCGCGAGCTTCGGCAGCGCGCTCCCCTCGGTCCAGCTCGTCGGCGGAGGCCACTCGCCGCTCACGCTCCACGAGACTTCGACCTTCGCGTTCGCGACCGGCGCGCCCGACGCGTACTTCACGCTGCCCTTGAGCACCGGCCTCTCGTTGCGGCGATAGAACGGCTTCGCGGTCGAGGCTTCGACGCGGAAGCGCGGCAGCGTGAACGGCTTCACCGTGAAGCTGCGCGACTGCGACGTGCCGCCGCTCATCCACGTGACGGTCCACTCACCGCTCTTCGCCGTCTTGTCGAGCGGGAAGCTGCCCGCGACCACGCCCCACGGGCCGGTCGGCGCTTTCTCTTCGAGCAGCACTTCACCGTCGGGGTTGCTCACTACCCAGAGGCCGGGGCGATCTTCGAGCGGTGACAAATCGGTCGCGCGCAACGCGAGCCCGCGGAAGCGCACCGTGTTGCCGGGCTCATACAGCGGGCGGTCGGTGAGCACGTGAACGCGCGCCGGCGTGTAGAGCGCGATCGGCAACTCCAGCACCGATTCACCCGCGGGCGAGACCACGTGCGCGCGGAGTTTGTAGTCGCCGTCATTCACCTTCGGCAGAGCGATCTCCCCGTAGAGCGCGTCGCCGGCGTTGGAGTTTTTCCAGCCGGCCTTCGGCGCGAGCGGCGTCGATTTGTCACCCGACACCAGCGAGAGATCAGGCGTGAAGCGGTGGATCACTTCGGTCGAGCGCGAATCACCGGGCTGCGTGAGGTACGTGACCGACGTGGTGATGCCGATGGTGCTCTCGGCGCCGCGCTTGAGCGACGGCGCGTCGATGCGAATCGTCTGCCGGAGCTCTCCGTCGGGACACTTGTCGAGCCAGATGCCGGTGCGCAGACCGACCGAAAGACACGTATTGCGGCTGACGATGAACGTACCGATGGCCAGCAGCACCGCGAGAATGACGAGGCCGCGGCGCATCGTGAGGCCGCGCGGGTGATGTCTCATGGTTCCCCTCTTTCGGTGCGCACTCTACGTGGGACATGCGCCGGCGCGGCGAAGTTCCGACGGTGCCGTTAGTCAGCCGCGCATGCGTGCATTGATTCTGGGTTCTCTGGTGTTGCTCGCGTGTGCTCATTCGCAGACGCGTTCCGATTCGCGCGCGGAGTTCCGCATCGGTGCGTTGAAGGCCATCGCGCTCAAAGACGGTGACATCGAGCTCGAGAAGCCGACTGACGTGTTCGGCATCGGCCGACCGGCTTCAGAAGTGAATGACGTGTTGGCGGCTGCCGGGCTTCCGCCGGAAGGTTCGCCGTTGAGCATTCAGTCGTTGCTCGTGTGGGACGACGCGCGCGTGCTGCTGTTCGACACGGGTGCCGGAGCTGATCCGTCCGTGAAAGCGGGGCGATTGCAGCGCTCACTCGCAGAAGCAGGTGTGAAAGCGACGGACGTCACCGACATCTTCATCTCGCACGGCCACTTCGATCACATCGGAGGGCTCGCGGTGAATGGCGCGCTCGCGTTCCCCAACGCGGTCGTTCACATCGCGGCGGCTGAATGGGCGTCGATGCAGAAAGACAAAGAAGCAGCGCCGATCGTCGCGGTGATTGCGTCGAAGGTCGCGACGTTCGAGCCGGGCGCGCGGTTGCTGCCGATGGTGAAGGCCGTCGACACCGCTGCGCACACGCCAGGTCACAGTTCGTACGAGATTGAGTCCAACGGGCAGAAGCTCTTCTTCACCGGCGACCTGGTTCACCACGTCGTGCTCTCGGTGCGTCACCCCGAATGGCCCAACGCGTGGGACATCGATCGCCCACGCGCTGCGAGCCTGCGTGAAGAGACGCTCAAACGGCTCGCGGCAGACCACGAGCTCGTCTTCAGCGGGCACTTTCCCTACCCCGGAGTCGGGCACGTTCGCGCGCTCGACTCCGGGTTCATCTGGGAAGCGCAGTGATTACTTCGCCTGGCCGGCGATCAGCTTCTCGATGATGCCGTTGTACGCCGACGGGAGCTGCGCCATCACCGCTTCAGGCTTGTTGGCGTAGGTGTCGGTGCTCTCGATGTAGTCGAGGATCTTCTTGGTGTCGGCGTCGTAGATGCCGCCCCAGCTCTTCACTTCGAGCATCGTGCCGCCCATCGTCGAGCTGCCGTGCGAGTGCAGCGCGATGATGTATTTGAAGCTGATCGGCTTCTCGACGATCTTCTTGTCGACGAGCTGGCCGGTGATCTTCGTCATCGTCTGCGAGAGCTCGGTCGCGGTCTTCTCCGCCGAACCACTCATTTCCCACTGGCCGGAATTGGCCTGCGACTGCACCGATTCGGCGAGCTCGTACGAGAGATTGCCGACCATGTCGAAGAGCTGCTGGCCCGACACGACCTGCTTGCCGAACTTGTTGATGACGCCGCCGGTCACCGTCACGCCCATGAGCGTCGCGTCGCCACCAGAACCGAGGTGCGAGAGGTTGATGGGGAAGAGGAACGCCGGCGCTTCTTCACTCACCGCGAGCGGGAACTGCTGAGCCGGGTTGGTTTTGATCTGCGCCGTCGCACAACCAAAGGTCATGCTGACGACAGCGATCGACGAGAGCAGCTTGAGTTTCATTGTTGTCGATTCTGGCCGCGCAACGTTGGGCGTTGTGCGCGGCCGCTCCTGAACGACGTGAGGGTTTGTTTGCCCACCGCGTCGGGGAAACACGGCGATGAATTGATGCGTGCAGGAAAAGTCGCTCGCCAAACCAAACCTCACGAGATGGATGTGTTGGTCATCGCGTGAGCGCGAGTAGGGTGGCCGCATGCGACTCGTGAAGCTTGCCCTCGGTTCGGTGAACACGACGGTCGGTGCGTTCAGTCACAACGTCGATCGCGCGCTGACGATGGCGAAAGAAATGGCCTCGCAGAACGTGACGGTCGCCGTCTTTCCCGAGCAGCTCGTCGGCGGTTACCCGCAGGAAGATCTCGTGCAGTGGCAACGCTTCGTCGATCGCCAGTGGGCGGAGCTCGAACGGTACGCGCGAGAAACCGCGGCGCTGCCGCTGGTCTCGTGTCTCGGCGTGACGGTCGCGCAACAGGGCCTTCGCTACAACTGCGCGGCGGTCGTCGCCGGCGGCGTGATTCACGGCCTCGTGCCGAAGGAAAAACTGCCGACGTACAACATCTTCTACGAAGGCCGCACGTTCGCGCGTGGCGCGGCGAACATGAAGGAGCTGCATCGAGGAGTTCCGCTCGGTGACTTCTTGTTTCAGTTCGACTTCGGCGTGCTCGGCGTCGAGGTGTGTGAAGACATCTGGAGCGCCGATGGCCCGATGAAGCGCCGCGCGTATTCGGGTGCGGAGCTCATCTGCAACCTGTCAGCGTCTCCGTTCCGCATCGGAGTCGATGGTACGCGCAAGGAACTCGTGTCGACGCGCGCGGGTGATCATCAGTGCACCATCGCGTACGTGAATCAGGTCGGAGCGCAGGACGGGCTCATCTTCGACGGTGGCGGCTTCATCAATCAGAACGGCCGCATGGCGTTGCACATGAAGCGCTTCACGCAGACGTGGGACTCAGCGGTGATCGATTTGGATCGCACGCTGCGGCTGCGCACCGAGAACACGACGTGGCGTGATGATCGCAAGCACTGGGCGGCGCGGGAGCAGGTGGTGCCCATCATCAAGGTCGACTTCTCGACGAAGCGTGAAGCGCTCACGTTCCCCGTGCCGGCGGGCCGCAGCTTCTTCCTGCCTGCGCCGGGTGAGCGTCTGAGCGCGCGAGAGCAGTACTGCGAAGATCTGCTCGACGCGTTGTCGCTCGGCATCGGCGACTATTACGAGAAGACGAAGGGCTTCTCGCGCATCGGCATCGCGTTGTCGGGCGGGCGCGATTCGTTGATGACGCTGCTCATCGCGCATCGCTGGGCCTCGCGCGCGAACGTGCCCATCGAGACGTTCTACATGCCGACGCGGTTTTCATCTGAAGGCACGCGTGACGCCGCGGCGCTCATCGCGAAGGAGCTCGGCGTGAAGTTCACCATCATCTCCATCGACGAAGCGTTCGAGCGCGAGATGGCGGCGGCGAAGCAGATGCTCGGAGGCGAGCTCACACCCATCACGCAGCAGAACGTGCAGGCGCGCATTCGTGCGCAGCGCATGTGGAACTGGGCGAACTCGTCGGGCGGTCTGTTTCTGCAGACCGGCAACATGAGTGAGAAGGCCGTCGGCTACACGACCATCGGCGGAGACCTGATGGGCGCGCTCGCGGTCATCTCGAACCTGCCGAAGACGGTGGTGATGTACCTGCTGCAGTACCTCTTCGAGAAGCATGCGTACGCAGGCATCGCGGCGGTGACGGCGCGGCCCGCGGGGCCGGAACTCGCTCCGAACCAGGTCGGCGAAGACGAGCTGATGCCGTTCCCCGTGTTGGATGCGTGCTTCCATTTGTTCGCCGGCGAGAAGCTGGGCCCGCAGGATGTGACGGCGGCGGTGCGCGCGATCTTCCCGGAGCTGGATGGCGCGGTCGTCGAAGCGCACGTGAAGAAGTTCGTGAAGCTGTTCGTGCAGAGCATCTACAAGTGGGTGCAGTCACCCATCTCGTTGCACGTCGGCAATCTCGATCTGGACCGTGAGCGCGCGCTGCAGCTCCCGGTGGTGACGCGAACGGAGTGGTGAGTGTCGACGCGTTTTTCCGCCGCATATCTCGCGCGGAGCCTTCTCATCTGCGGTGTGGTGGCGCTGCTCGCGTTACTGGCCGGCGCAGCGTTCGGTGAGCAATCGCTCGACCTCACGCAGGCGCGCGTCGACGGCAGCGTCGAGCAGGTGATTCTGTTTTCCGTGCGGCTGCCGCGCGTGCTGTTGGCGGCCATCGTCGGCGCGGCGCTCGCGGCGTCGGGCGCGATGTTGCAATCGCTGCTTCGAAATCCCCTCGCGGATCCGTTCGTGTTGGGAACGTCGGGTGGCGCGGCGCTCGGTGCGACGCTGGCGCTCGCGTTCGGTGCGACGACTGACTTCTTTCCGCCGGTCGCCGTGATGGCGCTGGTGGGGGCGTTGGCCGCGACGGCGCTGGTGCTGACGGTGGGGCGCATGACCGGAGGAGATCCTTCGACCTCCACCTTGCTCGCCGGCGTCATCTTCAACGCGTTCTCGCTGGCGGCCATCACGTTCATCAAGGCGTTGGTCGCCCCCGACAAGCTCGGAGAAGTTCTGTTCTGGCTCGCGGGCAAGCTCGACACGCAGCGCTGGAGCACGCTCACCGCCGCGGCCGGCGTAGTGGTCGCTTCACTCGGCGTGCTCGTCGCGTTGTCTCCGCGGCTCAACCTGTTGTCGCTCGGTGAAGAAGACGCGCGGAGCCTCGGGGTCGATGCAGCGCGCACGCGGCTCATCCTGCTCGTCGTTGCGTCACTGGGCGTCGCCGCGGCCGTTTCGCTTTCGGGTCTCGTGGGCTTCGTCGGCTTGCTGGTGCCGCACCTCGCCCGCCTGCTCTTCGGAGCGGATCAACGCGTGACGTTGCCGGCCAGCGCGTTGCTGGGCGCGGCGTTTCTGGTGCTCGCAGATCTCGCGGCGCGCTTGTTGTTCCGCGTGTTCTCGACGGAGCCGCCGGTCGGCGTCATCACGTCACTGCTCGGCGGCCCGCTGTTTCTGCTGTTGTTGACGCGCCGTCGTTGAGCTTGCTCAGCGCCATTCGCGAGCAGCGCACACGTGCGGGAGCTCCTCGAGCGCTTGACCAGCGGCACGAGCTTCTCATCGACCGCCAGGCGCACGACCTCGGTATCGGCGTCGCGCGGAGTCGCCCGGCAAGCGCGCGAATCACGGGCACTGGATGGAGTGCACGCAGCTCCCGCAGATGATGTTCTCATCGTCGGGCTGCTCCAGCTTGCGAGGCACGTTCGGGTTCACCACCGGGCAGGTGCAGATGCCTTCATCGCAATACCGCCCGCCGGTGCAGCCCGTCGTACACGCCTGACCGTTGCTGCCCTGGCAGTAGAGGGTGCGGTCGTGACAGATGCCGGTCGTGGTGCAGCAACCCGTCGCGCACGTGCTCGAGTTGCACGGCTGGCACGCACCGCCGGAGCACCCGTTCGCGCAGTACGTGTCGGTGTACCCGTACGAACAGGTGCCATTGCTGCAACTGCCCGACCCATTGAACACGCGCACGTGCGTCGTGTCGGCGCAGGTCGTGCCCGGAGGCGAGTAACAGGACACGCCGTTGCACGGGTCGTTGAGACACTGGCCGCCGCTGCAACCGAACTGGCACGGCGTTTCCTGCGTCGAGTAGCTGCAGGTGCCCGCGCCGCTGCACGTGCCCTGCGCGACGTAGGTGACGAGGTTGCTGCCGTTGCACGACGTCGTGGTGGGCGGCGTGTTGCAGTTGGTGTCGATGGGCGAATAGCTGCACACGCCCGCGCCGCTGCACGTGCCGGCCGCGGAGAACGTGCGGCGGTAGTTGCCGTTGCAGGTCGCTCCCGGCGGCGTGTTGCAGGCGGTGTTGGTCGACGGGAAGTTGCCGCACGCGCCGGCGTTGCACGTGCCCGGCGTCGAGTAGTGCCGCGAGGTCGTGCCGTTGTAGCAATCGTCGGCCGGCGCGGTGGTGCAGGTCACGCCCGCGCATGGGTCGGGGTTGCATTGACCGTTCGCGCAACCCCACGTGCACGGCGTCAGGTCTGAGGTGTAGCTGCACGAGCCCGCTCCGGCGCAGGTGCCCGCGCTGCTGTAGGTGCGCAGCGAGCTGCCTTCACACACCGCGGCCGGGGGCGTGCTGCACGCCACGTCGCTGAACGGCGCATTGCCACACGTGCCGCCGCTGCAGGTGTTCGGCCCGGTGTACACGCGCTTGGTGGTGCCGTTCGCGCAGGTGTTCGCCGGCGTGGTGCACGAGACGCCCGCGCACGGGTCACCGGCGCAACCGCCACCGGAGCACCCGTTGGCGCACGTGGTGTCGGTGTACGTGTAGCTGCAGGTGCCGCCCGAGCAGGTGCCGTTCACGTTGTACGTGCGCAACACGGTGCTGCTGACGCACGCGGGCGGGGTGCTCGGCGAGTTACAGGGCACGTCGTTGGTCGGGTAGTTGCAGCCGCCGTCTCCGGGGCAATAGCCGGTCGACGCGAAGATGCGCGCATTTTGGCAGCGAAGCTGCTCGGCG
>JBEHYH010000245.1:0-9410 GCA_048498275.1 Myxococcota bacterium
TGCGGCCTGCAAGCGATGCCCCGATAGCATGGCTCCCTTTGAGAAGCCTGAGTACATCGGCGTGACGTTCGTGGAGACGTTGCTCCATGGTGCAGACGAGAAGCACGCACCGAGCGCGAAGGCCGTCGGCTCGGGAGCGCTGTACGCAGCTCGACCTGGAGCGGGCATCGCAGCGCATCGTGAACCTGGTGACGTTCTGCACACGTACGTTCAACTCAAGCGCCCGCTGGAATGGGTTTCAGCCATCGACTTCGACGATGCATCGGGTGCGCGAGAGAAGATCGCGGCCGAGTTCGAAGGATGGGCTCCGGAACTGAGAGCCCTGATCACCGACGGCGAGACTGCGCCCGTGCCGCGCATGCTGCATTCGTTGCCGGTTGATCATTCATGGCAACGCGTGCCCGGCGTGACCTTGCTCGGAGATGCTGCGCACTTGATGCCTCCCTCTGGTGAAGGTGCGAACCTCGCGCTCTTCGATGGTGCAGAGCTGGCGAAGGCGCTCGCGGTGCACGAGGACGTCGAAGCGGCACTGCGCGAATACGAGGCGGCGATGTTCGCGCGCAGTCAGAAGGAAGCTGCGGAGGCGTACGTGATTCTCGATCGCTGCATCGGTGAGCGCGCACCGTACGCGTTGATCGACCTGTTCACCGGCGTCGCTTCGTGACGAGAGGCGCTGTGCGCGACCCTCACCGTGAACGGGCGAGGGGAATGCGGCTGTCAGCTCTTTGACGGAGGCGGCTCGGTGACCGCTTCAGCGGCCGGCGGCGGAGGCTGCGTCGGCGCGCTCTCCGCGATGATTGCCGGCGGAGGCGCGAGCGGTGGTGCACTCGGCGCCGCAGGCAACGGCGCACTCGCGCGCGGGAGTTCCTGACCTGCGTACTCGAGCAACGTCTGCACCAACGTCAGCACCAGCGGGCCCATGAAGATGCCGGCGAAGCCGAAGACGCCGACGCCGCCGAGAATGCCGACGAAGACCAGCAAGGTCGACGCGCCGCTGTTGCCGGAGATGATCAACGGACGCACCACGTTGTCGCTGCCGCCGACCAGCACGATGCACCACAGCAGCAGGAAGATGGCCCAGCCGGTCTGGCACTGCGCGAAGAGCGTGAGCACCGCGGGCACCCAGACCAGCGCCGTACCGACGACGGGGATGAGCGAGGCGACGGCGCCGAGCACGCCGAACACCAGCGGCGAGGGCAGCCCCGCGATGGCGAAGCCGATGCCGAGCAGCGTGCCCTGGACCAACGCGGTGATGGAGGTGCCGAGCACCACGGCGCGCGTGACGCCGCCGAGCGTGTCGGTGAGGTCGTTCTTGCGCTGCCTGGTCATCGGCACGAGGCGGATGCCCTGCTCGAGCATTCCCTTGCCGTCCCGGAGCAGGAAGAACAGCAGGAACAACGTCAAACCGAACTTGCTGATGACGTCGAACGCACCGACCACCACCGTGGTGCTGAGCGTCGCCACCGACTGCAGCGCGTCCTTCGCGGCGTTGTTCGCCTCCTTGAGAATCTGGTCCTGCGAGAGCGAGGTGAATTCGCCCGCCTTCTCGAGCAGCAGGTGCACCGGCTTGAACTCGAGCACCAACTGCAGCGCGGGGAGATTGCGGTTGTCGGCTTCGGTCTGAAAGCGGCTCAGGAGCTGCCCGGCCTGCTGCACGACCACGAGGCCGAAGAAGAAGAGCGGGCCGGCCACGGTGAAGAACGTGAGCAGCGTCAGGAGCCCGGCCGACATGTTGTTGCCGCGCTTGCGCGTCAGCTTCTCGTGCAGCGGGTACAGCATGAACGCCAGCAGCGCTCCCCACATGATGGGCACCGCGAACGGCGTGAGAATGCGAATGACGAGATACGCGAGCACCGCGAACGTGATCAGTCCGAAGACCCGTGCGTAGTAGCGCGAAGGATTCACGCGATTGACTCTACGGCGCTCAGGCCCAGAGCGCGCGGTGGATGTTGGCCCACGAGCGGATGCCCGGCGTCAGCGGGAGGAACATCGGCAGCTCATCGTCACGGGAGACGCGTCTGCCGACGGTGAGCGGCTCGGTTTCCCAGATGCGAATCAGTGGCAGACCTGCGCGGAAGGCGGCGTGGCGCGCGGCATCGAGCAGCTTCGGAGTCACGCGCTCGCAGGTGAGCACCTGCAGTTCCTTCGCTTTCCAGTACGCGGTCCACGTGATGCTCGAGTCGCCGTCGATGGCACCGTGAAAATCGAGGCGGTGCCCGTAGAAGTCTTCGCGCACCAACTGCCAGTCGAAGCGGTCGGGCGTCACAATGAGCTGCAGCTCGCCTTCCTTCGCGCGCTCACTGGGCAATTGATTGTTCCATTCGACGTCGGGAGCGGTCTCGAGCGGTTCGAGCAGCACGTCGAACGATGGCACCGGTTGAAACCCGACGCGCGCGTACAGCTTCGGCCCGATCTCCGAGAACAACGTGAGCGCCAGTACATCTCCGCGCGCGGAACACGTTGATCACCTCACGCAGCATCGCTTCTGCGTGCCCACGGCCACGGAGCCGCTCTTCGGTGAACACCGACGCGATGGTCGCGGCGAGCCCCCCATGCGCTTCGGACACGAACGTTTCACACGACGAGAGAACGTCACCGCTCTCCCCGCACCACAGCCACGTGGTCATGCGCTTCGCCCACGGGTGCGTGCGCAACGCGTGTTCACGTTCGAGAAATCGCGAAACAGAGAGCGGGCTCGCCCACACGCTCGCGGTCAACACGTCACGCGCGATCTTCTGCTGCTCGCTGGCCTGCACCAGCCGCATTCAGTTCGCCGCCGTGACCGCGGTGAAGATGCGCGCCAGCCACTTCTCGTAGTCCACGGCGACCGGCTCCGAGAGCCGCGCGGTGAGCTTGTCGAACATGCGCGTGCCGCCGATGGAGCGCACGAAGCGATGCTTCAACGTCGGCAACTGCGGCCCCACGAGGAAGAACACGCGCGCGTCATCGAGCGGCTCGACGGTCGCGGGTTGAAAGTCAGCGGGCAGACTGTGCGAACCGCGGCCGCCCGGCGCGTGCCACCAGTGCCGCTCATCTTCGGGCAGGCGCGTCTGCGGGTTCATCGCGCGCCACGGGTAGAGGAAGAAGTGCGCGCCGTAGCTCCCATTGGTCTGCTGCGGGCCTTCACCGAGCATGGTCTTGATGAGCGACGCGTCAGCCGGGCCCGAGGCCTGAATGCGCGCGAGCGGACCCGCGAGCACCATCGCGATCAACACCGAGAGCTGAACGACATCGACTACGCCGTCGGCCTGCAGTTCGAACGCTTCCTTCAACTCCGGCACCACGAACACCAGCCGCTCGCCCGCGCACGAATCGAGCAACACGCGCAGCCAGCGCGCGCCACCGGGAAGATCTTCGAGCGCGTTCAACGCTTCACGCAGCGTCGAGTCTTCTCGCGCGGTGCGCAGCGCATCTACGGAGCGCGTGAGCGACGCGACCGCCGGGCGAAACCACACCTCCATCGAGAACCATGACGCGACCGCTTCAGGGTCTTCTTCATGGAGCTGATCGACATCAGCGCGGAAGATGCGCCGGTCATCGAGGCCGATGACATCGGCTTCGGGAACGTCGTCGGGCGCGTCGTCGAAATCAGCGACCTGTGAAGCGAAGCGCGCGGCGGCAGAGACCCAGCGTGTCAACGGAGCGAGCAGCGCCTTCGCGAGCGGCCGTGGGTCCGCTCCCAGTTCGACGAACGCGCCCAGCGTCAGCGCGACATCGGCCGCCTGATTCGGGCTCGGCACCAGAATCAACGGCAGCAACTGCGCGGTCGCCGCATCGAGCTCCGCCTTCGGAGCCTTCTCGAGCGACTGGTACATCTTCGCCAACACCGCCTGACGCTGCTCGCGCGGCGCGTTCTCGTATTCAGCCTTCAGCGCTTCGATCGACATGAATCACTTCGCGCGCAGCACCGCGGTGCCGTCGTCGCTCTGGGTCAACACGAAGAGGTTGGTGCCACCGACCGCCACGCCGCGCACGCTGCTGGTCAACGGGAGCAGCTCCGTGGGCTCCGAGCCGGCCGCGACCTCGAGCAGCTTCGCGTCTGAGCCACCCGTCGCGTAGCGCACGAGCCCGCTCGAAACCGCGAGCGCCTTGATGTCGCCCGTCGCGATGGTCTGCAGATTTCCACCGGCGCGGCCCATGCGCTTCAGCTCCACGCCCGAGCCCAGCGGTGACCGGAAGTAGACGATGTCGCCATCGAGCTGCAGCGGTTCTTCAGCGGTGTCGTAGAGCTCCGAGCTGAACGCGCCATCGAGCGCGCCGCGCCACAACTTCGGCGGGTAACCGCCAATCCAATACGCGCCTTTGCCATCGGTCTGCGCGCCACGCGGGCGAACCTGTTCCTGCGCGATGAGGCTCACCGTGCCTTCACTGTTGAGCGAGACCACCGCGCCCACTGAATCAGTCGAAAGCGGGTCGCTGCCTCTGGGCATCAGCGTGGCGACGATGGTGTCGCCCGACGCGGCGAGGCTGGTCACCGTCGCGTTCTTGAAGCGCGCGCGCACCGTCACGCCTTCACCACCGCGCGCGTGCGTCGAGCCGATGAGCCCACCTTCGGCGAAGAACACCGTGCTGCCGTCGACCGCGAGCGCGTCGATGCGCTTGCGCGTGAAGAGGACCTTCGTCGGCTCACCGACCGCCGCGCGAACGATGCCGGCCTTGCCGTCGGCTTCGATGATGAAGAGCGACGCGCCGAAGCCGCCGCGCAATGAGCGCGCTTCGAATTTGCCCTGCGTCACAACCGCGAACTTGTCGCCATTCGCGGCGGGCGTGGAGAGCAGCGCCTCGAGCTCAGTCCCCGGCGCGGGTGTGTCGGTGCCGGGCGCGTCGGTCTCGAGCAGCTCGGCGACGCCCTTCGGGAGCGCGGGCTTCGCCGGAGTCTTCGGCGTCTCCTTCTCTTCGGTGCCGTCGGCTTTCTTGGGATGGCGACGTTGGTATTCCGTCAGACCGATGCCGATGGCGAGACAGACCAGACCCGCGAGAAGCGTGCGCATGGCCGCCAGCTAGCAGCTCGCCGCTACGAGGCGAACTTCAATCGAGCCCGCGTTTGCCGTCGGCCCAATACGCCTTCGTGTCGCCGCGAATCTTGAGGCGCTGCTTGAGCTGCTGAATGGTCGACGCGCGGCCGGTGAAGAAGGGCGTCGCTCCAGAATCGACGTGCGCCTTCACGTTGGTGGCGAGCGCGTCGAGGTTGCCGCGCGGCACGATGCTGGAGTTCGACAAGCCCAGCTTCGCGCAGACCTCGCGCGTGCCTTCGACGTCGCTGGCCTCGAGCGCGACGATGACGCGACGGCTCTCGGAGAACGCGCGCGAAACCGCGATGGAGGTTTCATCGCCGACGACCAGCACCGGGCCGTTGATGCCGCTCGCGTTGAGTGAACGTTGAGGCCCGATGAAGTCGACGGGGTCGCCCGCACGCAGCGTGCGCAGCCAGTTCGAACCGGGTGACGCGCCGTGAATGAAGCCGAGGAACGAGACCGAATCATCGCGCCAACCGAACGGCGTGTACGTGCGCACCGCCTGCCCGGGGATCAGGATTTGCGCCTTGTCGCCGGGCGTCCACTTCACGTCGCGGAGCTCTTCGCCCTGCACATCGAAGCGGATCAGGCTCGGCGAGAGCGCCGTCACCTGCGTCACGCGCGAGTGCTTGAGCATGAAACCTGCGAGCGATGCGAAGAGTGCTTTTGCTTCCATGGCTGATGTCTCGCGCGGAACGCGGCGCCGTGCCGTGAAGAATCGTCAAAAGGGCGCCGGCGCGCGCAGGGTGATCAACTGGCCCTCGAGCGAAAAGCTCAATGATTCTGCGTGCAGATGCAGCCGTGAGGCAGGCCGCCCGTAGAGCCTGTCCCCGAGGATGGGAACGCCCAGGCCGTCGCGATGCGCGGCATGCACGCGGAGCTGATGCGTGCGCCCGGTGAGCGGGAAGAACGCGACGCGCGTTCGGCCGTTTTCACGAGCGAGCACCTGCCAGCGCGTCACTGCTTCGCGGCCATGTTCGAAGTCGACGATTTGACGCGGGCGTTGATCAAGGTCGACGCGCAGCGGGAGCGAGATGGTGCCTTCGTCGCCGTGCACCTCGCCGTCGAGGATCGCGAGATATTTCTTCTGCATCTCGCGCGTGAGGAAGAGGCGCTGGAGCTCGCGGTAGTGCGCCAGGTCGAGCGCGAAGAGGAGCACTCCCGAGGTGTCGAGATCGAGGCGATGCACCGGCATCGCGTGGGGGTGCACTTCACGCACTCGCGCGAGCATCGAATCGGTGACGGTCTCATCGCGCGCAGGCACCGAGAGCATGCCTTCGGGTTTGTTCACCGCGAGGAAGCGCTCGTGCGTGAAGACGATTGGAAGGCCAGCCTTCGTGTGGGCGACCGGTTTCCACGTGACGCGGGGAGCGACGTCGAGCCCGCGCATCATGAACGGCAGAACTACCGCGCATTTTTCGCGGCATGCGGGGAAGTACATGCCTTCGACGCGCGCTCCGGCGGGCGGTGGAGCGCCCCACCAGAACTCGGCGAGCGCGAGCGGCTTGAGGCCGAGCGTGAGCGCGTGGTTGAGCAACTTCGGAGCCGCACAGTCAGCCGCGCCTGACGGTGGATCAATCGCGAAGAGTGAACGGAGTGAGGCTTCTTCGCCCGCGAAATTGCGCAGCACGTACGAATCCCAGACGCGGCGGATGGAGATGAGCGACGCGAGCCGGCGCAATCGGTCGAGCGCGGCGAGCCGGCGTTCATATGGTTTCAGCGCGGCGAGCGCGGCGTCACGTTCTTCACGAAAGCGTGCTTGTTGGGCGCGGCGCTCGCGATCGTCAGCGCGACTCTGATCAGCCAGCGAAAGAGCGAGCGCGTCGTGGTCGATGTCGCGCGAAAGCTCTCCCGTGGCGAGAGGTCGATGCGAAGCATCCAGTGAGGGACTCGTTGTCGTGTGAACACTGCGACCGAGCGGGCTCGCCTCCGTGCTTTCGCCCCTCACCCCTCGCTGCGCGAGACCCTCTCCCGGTGGGGAGCGGGGAGGCGGTTTCTTTCGAGCCTCGTCGCGCTCCGCTTTTCGCGCCTTGTGCAGCGTCTTCAGCTCCGCGCGTTCACGTTCATGCCGTGCATCGAGTTCGACGATCGCCGCGCGCGCCGCGAGCAACTCCGGAGCGCGTCGCGCTTCGTCGCTTCGCGCGGTCAACTGCTTCACGACCACTTCGGCCACCGGCTCGAACGCGTCACGCGCCACCGCATCGAACACCGGCGGCACGAACCCCTCGATGTTCCACTTCCGCTCGAACTGCCCGGAGAACGCCTTCAAGAACCCGACGCGCCCTGATGAATCTTCCACCAGCAGCACGCCGAACATCTTCCCGCCTTCGTCGCGGTACAGACCCTTCGTCGAAACACCCGGAGCGAGCTCTCCCGAGCGCAGCGCCTGCATCACGATTTCCGCGCAGCGCAGCGCGCTCGCGTGCGGCGCGACGTCATCGAACGGGCTGGGGAACCGCGCCGGCTTCTCGAGCGGCGCGTCGAGCCACCGCACCATGGCGGCTCAGGCCTTCTCGTCGCCGACGTAGAAGCGACGATCGACTTCGTTCTTGATGAAGCGCTCGATCTCTTCCGCCGACGAGTACCCCATCGCCTGGTTCAGAACCTGAACGGCCTCCGCGCGGCTCACGCGGCGAATGACCTCCTTCACCGAGTGAATCTGGCCGGCGGTCATCGAGAACTCCTCGAGGCCGAGCGCGAGCAGCACGATGGTCAACGTCGCGTCACCGGCCATCTCGCCGCACATCGCCACGGGGATCTTCGCGCGCTTCGCCGCCGAGATGATGGCGTCGAGGCTGCGCAGAATCGCCAGGTGCAAGGGCCGATAGAGATACGCGACGTCGCGATTCTGGCGGTCGATGGCCAACGAGTACTGAATCAGGTCGTTGGTCCCGATGCTGAAGAAGTCGGCTTCCATCGCGAGGCGGTCGGCGATCCACGCTGCAGACGGCGTCTCCACCATGATGCCGATGGGGAAGCGCTTACCGACGGGCTGCCCTTCACGCGAGAGCTCGCTGCGGCACACCTCGAGCTCGCTGCGCGCTTCACGCAGCTCCGAGATGCTCGAGATGAGCGGGAACATCACGCGCAGGTTGCCGTACGCCGACGCCCGCAGCAGCGCGCGCAGTTGCACGCGGAACATGTCGCGGTGCGAGAGGCAGTAGCGGATCGCGCGGAGCCCCAGCGCGGGGTTCATCTCCTTCTCGGGCTTCTTGCCCGGCACCTTGTCGCCACCGAGATCGAGCGTGCGGATGGTGACGGGCCTGTCGCCCATCGCCTGCAGCACCTGCTTGTACGACTCGAAGTGCTCTTCTTCGGTCGGCGGCGTGTTGCGATTGAGAAAGAGAAATTCGGTTCGATAGAGCCCGATGCCCTCCGCGCCGTGCGCGAGCAACGACGGAATCTCCTCGGGAAATTCCATGTTGCCGTTGAGGTGCACGCGCACGCCGTCAGACGTGGTCGCCGGGAGCTCGGCGCCACGCAGCGCCGCCTGCTCGCTCATCATCTGCCGGCGCATCGTCTCGCGGAACAACGCGAGCTGCGATTCGCTCGGGTTCACCAGCACCAGGCCGCGTGAGCCGTCGACGGCCACCATGTCGCCGTTGCGAATCTGCTCGGCCGCCTTGCCGAGCCCCAGCACCGCGGGCACCTCACGCGCGCGCGCGACGATGGCGGTGTGGCTGGTCTGCCCGCCGAGGTCGGTGACGAACGCGCCGATGCTGCCCGAGCGCACCAGCATCGCGGCGTCGGCCGGCGAGATGTCATGCGCGCACACGATGGCGTGCGGAGGCACCTCGAGCTCCTGGTCGACCACCTCGCCCATCAGGTTGCGCACCAGCCGGTCGGCGACGAACTCGATGTCTGACTTGCGCTCGCGGAAATACTCGTCGTCGAGGTTGTCGAACTGGTGCCGCAGCCGCTTGCCCACGCGGCGCACCGCCCACTCGGCGTTGATGTGGTCTTCTTTGATCAACCGCGTGACCTCCACGATGAACATGGGGTCGTGCAGCATCATGCGGTGCGCTTCGAGAATCAGGCCGTGCTCTTCGCCTTCGGCGCCGAGCTTCTTCTTCAGATCTTCGAACTGACTGTCTGAGAGCTCGATGGCTGTCTTGAAGCGCAGCACCTCCGCGTCGACCTCAGAGGCCTTGAGCTTCAGCTTCTGGGTGCGCACGCGGCGCGTGTCGAGAACGTAGGCGTGCCCGACGGCGACGCCGGGGCTGGCTCCGATACCTTGAAACGAGACGGGCGCGGTCAACGCTCACAGCGTAACGCGAGGGTCAGCCTTCGCGCACGAACTCACGCGCAGGCGCGTGGCTTAAGAAATGTGTGGGGCTGAAGCTGGGCCCATAGGCGCCAGAACCCGAGATGCCCATCAGGTCGCCCTCGCGGGGC